>JAQBGW010000109.1:0-4762 GCA_032128415.1 Betaproteobacteria bacterium
TGCGCTGAACGGAAACTGGATGGACAGAAGTGCGAAAAGTAGGGTCGTTGCGCGGGCTGATTTCATAGCGACTCTCCCGTCGGAATGGTCAGCCGATGGTTTCGAAGCGAGGCTAGCCCCACGGGCTGACGCGAGTCAACGAAGATCTCCGGGAATTTCGCCGACTCAGTGAAGGCGGTGGCCGTCGCGCGGCGCGAGCGCTTTTCGCTCAGTGACAACCGCGACGCATTCCGCGCGGCATGCACGCGGGTGGGGTTTTTACCTATGCGCGTCGGCGACGGTATGTGGGGCGTGAGGCTGTGCAGCTTCGAGAGGAAGAGAGTGGTTGGGTGATGAAGTGCTCGCGGGAGCCGCTCGAGCATCCCGTGGCAGAACACTACCGGGATCTCTGCCCCGTCGCTTCCGGATCGAAACCGACCGCGCAGCCAGTGCCGCAGCCCGCGACTTTGAGGAACCCCGATGACGAGCGCGCTGGGTCACTCCCCTGCGGCACAATTCGGCGAAAGAGGCGATTTAACATATATAGAAGGCACTAATCGCCATAAATGACGATTAAGCTTGCTATACTGCTACAATTCGCCATATTCGACGTGTTATGAAGATCTCTACGCAGCTAACCGATCAGGCCATTCTCCAGGAGATAGGCGGTCGCCTGGCCGCTGCCCGCGTCGAGCGCAACCTCACGCAGGCGGCCTTGGCGGAGCAGGCGGGAGTCGGCAAGCGCACCATCGAGCGGATGGAGTCGGGCGAAGTCGCCACGCAGCTTTCGGGTTTCCTGCGCGTCTGTCGCGCGCTCGGTTTGCTCGAACGACTCGACACGCTCCTGCCGGAGTCCGCGCCCGGTCCGATGGCGCAGCTTGCGCAGCTTTCGCAACGTGCACGACCGGGCCGCAAGCGTCGGCGCGCGAGCGGCAAGAAGGCGGCGGGCAAAGCGAAACAATGGGAATGGGGTGAGCCCGAATGATCGCTCGGGTTCGCCTTTGGGGCCGCACGATCGGTGCCGTGTCGCTCGACGAAGGACGCGACGTGGCGGCGTTCCAATACGACCCGGAATTCGCGCGCAGCGGCATCGAGATCGCGCCGCTCGCGATGCCGCTGGGCACGCGCGTGTACGAGTTCCCGGCGCTGCCGCGCAATACGTTTCATGGCTTACCGGGACTGCTCGCGGATTCGCTGCCCGACAAGTTCGGCAACGCATTGATCGATGCCTGGCTCGCGACCCAAGGGCGCAGCCCCGAGAGCTTCAGCGCGGTGGAGCGGCTGTGCTACATCGGCACGCGCGGCATGGGGGCGCTGGAGTTCGTGCCGAACATCGGGCCGCGTCCGCGCAGCGCAAAAAAAATCGAGCTTGATGCACTGGTGAAGCTGGCGTCCGCTGTGCTCAGCAACCGCAATAATTTGCAGGCTTCGTTTGCCGACAAACGCCGGGCGCGGGCATTGCAGGACATTTTGCGCGTAGGCACGTCGGCGGGCGGTGCACGCGCAAAAGCGGTCATCGCCTGGAGTCCGGCTACAGATGAAGTGCGTTCAGGGCAGATCGAGGCGGGCTCTGGATTTGAATACTGGTTGCTGAAATTCGACGGCGTTGCCGGCAACAAGGACAAGGAACTTGAAGATCCGCAAGGCTATGGTGCAATCGAATACGCGTATTACCTGATGGCAAAGGGCGCCGGCATCAACATGCCCGAGTGCCGGTTGCTCGAAGAAAATGGCCGACGGCATTTCATGAGCCGGCGTTTTGATCGTGTTGAGGGCGGCGGCAAGCTGCATATGCAATCGCTGTGTGCGCTGGCGCATTTCGATTACAACAATGCGGGCGCCTATGCCTATGAGCAGGCGCTGCTGGTGATGCGTCAGCTGGAAGTGCCGATGGCGGATATTGAGCAGCAGTTCCGGCGCATGGCATTCAATATCGTTGCCCGCAATCAGGACGATCACGTGAAGAATATTGCGTTCCTGATGGACAAGGCAGGGCGCTGGTTGCTGTCGCCGGCATTTGATGTGACTTATAGCTACAACCCGGACGGTGCGTGGACAGCGATGCACCAGATGACCCTCAACGGCAAGCGCGATGGTTTTACGCTGAATGATTTCCAAATCTGCGCAAAAAGCGCATTGCTGAAACGCGGGCGGGCGGAGGCGATCCTCGAAGAGGTGCGCGCCGCCGTGGTGAAATGGCCGGACCATGCCGACCAGGCGGACGTGCCTGCGGCATGGCGCACACAGATTCAACGCAATTTCCGGTTGACGTTGCCAAAGACGTGATGCGTAGTCGTACGGGCTGCGCGAAACTGGTTTATCCTGCGGCCTCTTTGTTCATTCACACTGAAAGTTAAATGCCATGTATCCCAATACGCTGCTCTATATCAACGGCCAGTGGGGCCCCGCGGCATCCGGACGCACGCTGCCCGTCGTCAATCCCGCCAATCATCAGCAGATCGGCACTGTGGCCTATGCTGAAAAAGCGGACCTTGATCGCGCACTCGAGGCAGCAGATGCAGGCTTCAAGGCGTGGCGCAAGGTGTCGGCGTTCGAACGCAGCAAGATCATGCGCAAGGCCGCGGATATTTTCCGTGAGCGTGCCGACACCATCGCCAAATACATGACCTTCGAGCAGGGCAAACCCGTGGGTGAAGCCAAACTCGAAGTGCTGGCCGGCGCCGATCTGATCGATTGGTTTGCCGAAGAAGGCCGCCGCGCCTACGGGCGGGTGATACCGGCGCGTGCCGAGGGTATTTATCAGCTGGTGGTGAAAGAGCCGGTGGGTCCGGTCGCGGCATTCACGCCGTGGAATTTCCCGATCAATCAGGCGGTGCGCAAACTGTCGGCCGCACTGGCTACCGGCTGTTCGATCATCATCAAGGCGCCGGAAGAAACCCCGGCTTCACCGGCGGAACTGGTGCGCGCGTTTGCCGACGCCGGCGTGCCGGCGGGCGTGATCAATCTGGTCTATGGCAGCCCGGCGGAGATTTCGAGCTATCTGATCCCGCATCCGGTGATCCGCAAAATCACCTTCACCGGCTCCACCCCGGTGGGCAAGCAGCTCGCAGCGATGGCGGGGCAGCACATGAAGCGCGTGACCATGGAGTTGGGCGGTCATGCGCCGGTAATCATTTTTGATGATGCCGATGTCGAGCTCGCCGCGAAGACCATGACTTTCATGAAATACCGCAACGCCGGTCAGGTGTGCGTATCACCGACGCGGTTCCTGGTGCAGGAAGGCATCTACAAGCAGTTTGTCGAGAAATTCACCGAAGGTGCGAAGGGCATCAAGGTCGGTGATGGATTCGACAAGGACACCAAAATGGCGACGCTGGCCAATCCGCGCCGGCAGAGCGCGATGGTGGCCAATGTCGAAGACGCCAGGAAACGCGGCGGCAAGGTGCAGACCGGCGGTTATCCGATCGGCGAGAAGGGCAATTTTTTTGAGCCGACGGTGGTCACCGAGCTATCGACTGAAGCGATGGCGATGAACACCGAGCCCTTCGGCCCGCTGGCGATCATCAATCCGTTCAAGACATTTGACGATGCGGTGACTGAAGCGAACCGTCTGCCGTACGGCTTGGCGGCTTATGCGTGGACGAAGTCCGCGAAAACCGCAAACGCCATTGCCGCGCAGGTCGAGACCGGCATGATGACCATCAATCACCTGGGCTTTGCCTTGCCCGAAGTGCCGTTCGGCGGAGTGAAGGATTCCGGTTACGGTTCGGAGGGCGGCAGCGAAGCCATCGAGTCCTACCTGGTCTCGAAGTTCATCACGCAGGCGGGGTTGTAACGCCCGCCCGATTCAACCGGCGCAGTAGCCACCGTGGCGCCGGCGGTCTGCGGCTGCCATGTGGCGCAGGCAGATGGCGATGGCGGGGGTGTTGATGGCGACGTGAAAGGGCAGGCGGACATCGGTGGCAGCAACCGGATCGACTTGGCCTTGGTTCGAGAGACTGGCCCGACCCGGAGTTGCCGGAGCTGAGATTGATTGCGGCAGAGATCGCTCCGGGTTTAGGGCCCTATGCTTTTGCCGCGATGGTCAGTCCCACAACGTTGTTGTCCTTGATGGCCTTGGCGACCAGCCCCGAGGCTTTGACGTCTTCGATAAAAGCGCCGAGATATTTTGCCGCAGCAGTGCGGCCTTTCGGTACGCCGGCGGCCTGTTGCACGGCGGTGAAGCGGCCCTCGACAATGCGCGAGCCCGGCAACTTCGCCTGATCGTTGGTCAGGCGCGGGCGCAAGCCGGCCAGCGCGTCAAATTTTTCATCGACGAAACGTTTGAATGCGGCGTCTCCGCCCGGCTCCTTGACGAGTTCGGCATTCTTGATGGTGCGCGACAGGTACAGTTCGTACGCAGCTTTGTTTGGCACGATGATACGCACGCCCTTGCGATCGACTTCGTCGGCGTGTTTCAGGTTGGAGCCGGGCGGCACCAGATACGTCGAATCGATTTCGACATAGGCTGCGGTGAAATCGATTTCACTGGCGCGTGCCGGTTCAGCACCGAGGAAGCCGATGTCCCACACATTTTTGTTCGCGGCATCGGCCAGCGCACCGGGATTCGGATGCGGCACAAATTCAACCGGGATGCCGAGGCGGCGGCCCAACTCCAGCGCCAGATCATGCGCAACTCCGGCCGGTTTGCCTGTTGCAGCATCGGTGCGCGTCAGCAGGAAGTTGCTCATGTTCAAACCAATGCGCAGTTTGCCAGTCGGCGCGATTTCGGAGCGGAGGGCGGGGGAAACTTCGGTCATGTGATTTCCTGTCATTCAGGGTT
>JAQBGW010000110.1:0-8862 GCA_032128415.1 Betaproteobacteria bacterium
GGCACTGGTAGGGATGGGCAAAGATGAAGCAGCCGAGTTGTTCGATGGTCTTCAGCACTTTTCGGAATTTCTTGTCCGCGAGCGGCATGCCTTCGATTGAGGTCGCCAACTCCACCGCCTTGAACTTGTGTTCCTTGACCACGCGCTCGAGCTCGGCAATGGCTGCATCCGGATCCTGCATCGGCAGGTGCGCCATACCGCGCAGCCGCGACGGGTGTTTGGCCACCATCTGCGCAATGCCGTCGTTGGCGAGTTTCGCTGCGGCAAGGCCGGCGTCCGGCGACAGCCAGTAAAAATAAATCGGCGGACCGACCGAGATCACTGACACGTCGAGCTTGTTCTGGTCCATCCAGGCCACCTTGACGTCGACGTCGTAGAACTCGGGGCTCAGTACGGCCAGACGGCCGTGCACGTCGAAATAGCGCTTGCCGTCCTTCTCGGTAATGCTGGTTTCAAAACGCTTGGGATCTTTTTCCATCGCCGCAATGATGGTGGGCGGGATAACGTGGCTGTGCAGGTCGTAGCGCATGGTGTGTTCAGTTCCGGTAGGTTGAAAAAAACGTGGCTATTTTACTGTGAGCAGCGGGCGCAACGCGCGTACATCCTTGACGCGCCCGATGTTCCAGACCGTATCGATCAGGCGTGCGGTGCGCCGCGGCCCGATAATCGGCAGCAGCAGATCACGGCTCTTGGCGGCCACCTCAGCACGCGGCATCGGGTTCGCCGCGGTGCCGCGCACGGCTTTTGTATGATGACGCAGCCGCCGGCCGTCGCGGGTAACGATCTCGACGATGGACTGTGTGGTCTTCGCCCGCCCCAGCGTGGCACTGCCGGCGAGCGTGATGCGTTGTTTCAGTGCAGTTACCTGCGGATCGCGCACCCGCTTTGCGTCATGAGCTGAAGCGAAAGTGATGTCGCCATCGAGCAGCATCACCGCCGTCAGGTGCTGGATATTGATGCTGGCCATGGTGCGCTGATTGACGGTGCGCGCGCCCTGGTCATCGATGGTGATGGTCACGCGTTCGACGTCTCGCGCAGTGATACGGTGTTTTTCGATGATGTTCAGTACCGCGTCGATCGGTGCCTGGATCGGATAACCGATGGCCCAGCGCTTGATCGAGGTATTCATGATTTCGAATTCACGGCCCAGACCGCGCACCAGGTGTTGCGGGTTGGCGGTCAGGCCATAGGCATGAAAAAAACTGCGATCACCGAAGAATATATCTTCGACGCCGGTAAAACGCATGGACGCCATCAACGCGGCAGTGACACCATTGCGCGCCGGCATGCCGCCGAAATCAAAAGCCTTCTCGATATGCTCGATATCGCGCGCCCAGCACGACAGGCCGGATGCCTGCTGCGCGGCGTACGACAAGGCGTAGCGCGACTGGTCGACATTTAATTTCAGTATGGCGGCCGACGCTGCTGCCGCACCGAAAATATTGCCAAAACTGTGCGTAGAGTGACCGCGGCTGCGGAAACGTTCAATACCCAGCGCCTGCGACATGCGCGCGCACACGTCATAGCCCAGCACCATGGCACGCAGCAGCGCCGTACCGCCTGCCCGCTCCCGTTCAGCCAGCGCCAGTGCTGCGGGCACGATGCCGCAGCCGGGATGCACCAGTGCCAGGTAATAGGTGTCGTCGGTTTCGTCGGCATGGCCATGCATGCCGTTGGCCAATGCCGCATTGATGGCCGAGGTGACGAGGGATGTCCCGATGACGGTTGCCTCGGCTACGCCGCCCTGCGTCGCCGCGAATGCTATCGCGCGGCGTCCCGGCAACAACCGCGAGCCGGAGAGCATTGCCGCCAGCGTATCGAGCAGATGATGTTTGGCGCGCTCGGTGACCGCCGCCGGCAACGCCCGGCGTGGGGCGGCGGCAATGTACTGCGCCAGCGTGTTCGTCAGCGGTGAGATTTTTGCAGGGGTCTTTTGCATTGCCGGCGGCTCATCAACCCCGTTCGCCCTGAGCCTGTCGAAGGGCGGGCTTCGACAGGCTCAGCCCGAACGGCATTATTTCCATTCTGAAAATATCAACATACACCATCAGTTCGGATTGATGCCGGCTCCTGGCCATCGCTGCGCGACCTTGATCAGTTACGGGCCTGGATGCCGGCTGCTTTGATGACCTTGGCCCATTTGTCCGTTTCGGCACGGATATAGGCGGCAAATTCAGCCGAGCTGCTGCCCACCGGTTCCGCGCCATCGTTCATCAGCCGTTTGCGCACGTCCGGATTCTGCACGGCACGCACTACGCCGGCATGCAACTTGGTGATGATATCGGCAGGGGTGCCGGCGGGTGCCAGCACGCCGTACCATTGCACGGCTTGATAGCCGGGCACACCGGCCTCGGCGATGGTCGGGATGTCATCCGCGCCCGGCGCGCGTTTCGCGCCGGTGACTCCCAGTGCGCGCAATCGCCCGGAGCGGATGTGCGGTTTCGCCGAGAGCATGTTCGGCATCATCACCGGCACATGACCCGCTATCAGATCGATCACGCCGGGGCCGGTACCTTTGTACGGTACATGCAGCATCTTGAGTTTTGTCAGCACCAGAAACAGCTCTACGGACAGATGCGGGCTGGTGCCCAGGCCCGCCGACGCGAAGTTGAGTTCTCCCGGACGCGCTTTCGCAAACGCGATGAACGACTTCAGGTTGAGCGGCGGCAGCGAGGGATGAATTACCAGCACGTTCGACAGTGCCACTGCCTGCGAAATCGGCGCGAAATCCCGCAACGCGTCGTACGGTACTTTTTTGTACATCGCCGGATTGATCGCCAGCGTGCTGATGCCCATCAACAGGGTGTAGCCATCGGGGGCAGCGCGCGCGACCGCTTCACCACCGATCATGGTACCCGCGCCCGGGCGGTTTTCGACGATGACCTGTTGACCGAGGAACTGGGTCAGTTGCGGCGCAATGATGCGCGCCGAAATGTCGGTGCCGCCACCGGGTGACGACGGCACGATCAGACGCACGGTACGGGTCGGGTAACTGGATTGCGCATGCGCCAGCAGCGACACGCTGGCCAGCATAACGAATACACATAACCTATTGATTTTATTCATTTATTTTATACTCCTAGAGGTGGGAATACAGTACCTTGCCGGCCACCGGCATGGCTGCGGTCAATATTTCTCCGCGATACGAATCGAGCACGTACAGCGTTTTGCGATCTGCGCCGCCATACGCCATGTTGGTCATGCGATTTCCTTTGTTGCGGCTTTGCACGCGCGCCAGCGGCTCGCCCAACGGACTGAACAACCAGACTATGCCGGGCCGCGCATGCGCCGCCGACAGATTACCGGCTTCATCCATCGCCAGCCCATCGGGACCGTGGATGCCCGGCAGCAATGCGAATACACCCGCCTTGGAAATGCCGCCGCCTTTGAGCGGGCAGTGCCACATGCAGTTGGCGCGCGTCATCGCCACATAGAGCACTTTGTCTTCGGGGTCGAGCACGATGCCGTTGGGACTCGGCCCGTTGTTGATCAGGCAATCGAGCCGCCCGTCGGTGCTGTAGCGATAGACGCGCCCGGTCGGATCATGAATGCCGGTCTGTCCCTGATCGGTGAAATACAAATCGCCGTTGCGCGCGAAAGTCAGGTCGTTGACACCTTTGAAACCCTCGGACTGGTTGTGCGTGAGGAAATCTTCGACGCGCCCCGATTTCGGATCCAGTCGCAGTACGCCGCGCCGGTAATCGGTAATGTAAATCGAGCCATCGCGGTGTATGGCAATGCCGTTGGGCCAGCCGTCGTATTCAGCGGCGACATCAAACTCACCCTGGGGCGACATGCGCAGAATGCGGCCGTACGGAATATCAACCATGTAGAGATTGCCGTCACGGTCGAAGGCCGGGCCTTCGAGAAAACAATCGAGTTTCGCACCGGGATGATTGGCGGCGATCCAGCTCGAGGCAGCACCGCCCTTGCGCAGCCGGTCCGGCACCGCGGCAAATACATCGGCTTCAATCAGGCGTGGCGGTTCAAAAAATGACATGCGGATCACTCCAGCGGGTTATGACGCAAGTTCAGCGGGCACGATATGCGCAGACTTGATGATGCCGGCGTAGAGCCCGATTCGAACGCTGCTACCGTTTGACGCTGCCCGCCATACCCACCGCTTGGAGCAGCTTCGCGTATTTCACGGTATCGGACTTGATCAAGGCCGCGAACTGTTCCGGTGTGCCGCCGACCACTTCGGCGCCGCGCGTTGTCATCCGGTCGGCAACCTCCCGCACGCGCAGCAGTTCATTGATCTCGCGGTTCAGACGCTGCACGATTGCCGCGGGTGTGCCGCGCGGTACCAGCACGCCGTGCCAGATACTGGCATCGAAACCCGGCAACGTTTCACCGACCGCCTCGACGTCCGGCAAACCACTGACCCGCTTCGGCGTCAGCAGTGCCAGCGCGCGGACCCGTCCTGCCTTCATGTGCGGCACTGCCGAAATCATCGGGCCGGCCATCATGTCCACCTGCCCGGCAATCGTCGCAGTCAGCGCCGGGCCGCCGCCCTTGTACGGCACATGCACCATGCGAATGCCGGTTGCCACGTTGAACATCGCCACCGCGAGGTGCCCCGCGCTGCCGTTTCCGGAAGACCCGAAGTTGAGTTGCCCCGGATGCGACTTGGCAAAGGCAATCAGTCCAGCGACACTTTTCGCCGGCATCTTGTTGGCCGCCACCAGCATCAAAGCGATGGTGTTGAGCTGAATGACCGGCGTGAAATCGCGCACCGGGTCATAGGGCAGATTGCGGTACAGCGTCTGATTGACGGATACACTGGCCGGCAAACAGAACACCAGGGTGTAGCCGTCCGCCGGCGCATTGGCGCCGAGATCGGTGCCGATGATGGCGTTGGCACCACCCCGGTTATCAACGACGATCTGCTGCTTCAGCCGCTCGCCCAGCGGCTGCGCAATCAGTCGTGCCACGGTATCGGTGCCGCCGCCAGGCGGAAATGGCACGATGAATCGAATCGGCCGGTTCGGATAATCCTGGGCCAGTACCGGCAGCGCCAGCATGGTCATGAAAATAATGAGAAAAAATCTTGGCAGCATGACGCTCCTCCTGCGATCGATCAGATGAATCCGCTTTCGCGGCCGGCTGGTTTTCGCGGCGCTCTGTCGCCATCGCGACAGCGCGCCGACACCACCATGTTATGGACACCACTGCAGAAAATGTGCTGCGGAAATATTTCCACGACAGCCAATGCAGTCTAGCCAAGCCTCAACCCGGATACAAGCCAGGCGCGGCGTCGTGCTACAGCATGTGGAATAAAGAAAAAAGAAAAAGCGCGCCGCGCCTGTTTCAGGCAGCCGCCTTGCCGCTCAGCCAGACTCTTTCAATTTGCGGTACTGCGCTGGCAACGCGCTCGGCGATTTCGGCTGCGGTCAGCGAACTCAGCGGGTGCTGGATCACCACGGCATCCAGTCCGGTCATGCCCAGTGCATCGCGCTGGGTCACCGCCTCCAGCGTGAATTCACTGGTAATGATCACTGCCGTCGGCAGTCCCTTGGCTTCCAGGGTCACGGCGTCGTGCATACAGCACGACGTGCAGGACCCTCAGTCGCCGATGGCAGTCAGCGCAATGTCATGGTTGGCGACGATCTCGGCAATCTGCTCCGGTGTCGCGTTCGAGGAAAAGCTGTCCTTGGTGAAATAATTCACCGCCGCGAATTTGTGTTTGTTTTGCAATTCGTCGCGCACGCCACGCAGCATCTTGTTGCAGTTCCACTTCGAATTGTCGAGGATCGCCAGCCGCAGGCCGTCGATTTTCCTGATGCGGGGCGCCAGGCCCATGGCCTGCGCCTCGACGATGCCGCGGGGGTCATATACCAGTTGTGTTTGCATGTTCATCTCCATAATTCACTACAAGTAACAAGTACCATCAACGCAATTCGCGCCTCCAGCCGGCGGCGCGCCGCCCAACGCACGCAACACCGGCGAGGACATGCGCCCCCATCCGGGAATGAATGCCGAGAACCGCCCTGCCTCGCCGCCGGCAACGAAAACGTGAATGTTGTCGGGACTGGGCACGATGGGCGTGCGCGCATCGGGCTCACGCTTGTACCAGACCGGCAGCGTGCGGTTGTAAATCTTGCCGTAGCGCTCGTTGCAGTAGAGGTCTTTCCACAGATTGCCCGAATGCGTCCACAGGTAATGGCGTATGTCGTGGCGCTTCCAGCCGTGTTTGGCGATGGTCTGCGCGTGTTCGATGCCCAGCACCACGGCGCAATGCCCGCCGGACACCGCATTGTTGTTGCAGATAGTACTCATCGCCGAGCAGATGCTGTCGAGTATGCCCGGCGGATCATTGGCGAAATGATTGGTCACGCTGTGCGGTGGTTCGGCGGCGAGCACGAACACCGCGGAATCCTCGGCCTTGTAACCGTGTTCAACGTGATACGGCGCGAACGGGCTCTGCTCCTCATTCTCGGCGATGCAGTACGTATATTTTCCGGGATGACCCAGCGTGCTTTTGTCGAGCAGCCCCGGCCAGGCGCCGCCGACGTTGAGCAGCATCAGCCGGATCGCGCGGCCAATGGTGGCATTGGCACGGTTGCCGGAGCCAAATACATTGCAACCGGAATTCATGCCGATCTCATTGCGTACCGGGCCGTTGACGATCAGCAGCGGGCTTGCCATGTGGGTCGTTGCCTGCACGCCGTTCAAGTTAAACGGCTGCGCGGTCAGCGCGAGCATTGCCGCTTCCACCACCGGCGCATACCCGGGCAGGCAACCCGCCATCACCATGTTGATCGCCAGCACCTCGCGCGTCAGGCTGCCCCAGCGCGGCGGTACGCGGCACAGCAGTTGCTGCGCATCACCACCGAGCGCGGCCATGACTGCGGCAACTTTCTCCGGCGTCGGCGGCACCAGCGGGAAACCATCCGAGTAGCCCTGCGCGTAGTACCACTCGATCAGGTCGGTGCCGGCAGGCGGAATTACGGCAGCGACTACGCCTGCCCGTGCCGTCTTCGCTCCACTACTCATATAATATTATCCAATAAAAACAACAAGTTACCGCTATTTCACTAGCAAAGCCAAATCAACTGCGCGTGCCCGCAGTGCATTGTCTGCACGCAGCACCGCCTTGGCGATCTTGTGCGTGGGCGTGTGCGGCAGCGCGTCCATGAAGGCAACATAACGCGGCACCTTCTGTGGCGCAAGGCGCGCACGGCACCACTCGGCGATTTCCTCTGCAGTCACTTGTGCGCCCTGCTTGAGCGCGACAACGACGAAGATGTCGTCCTCACCCAGTGCGGAGGGCACGGCGATGGTGCCGGCCTCGGCCACCGCAGGGTGTTCGCCCACCACACGGTCGAGTTCGGCGGCGGCGATGTTCTCGCCGCGGCGGCGGATGATGTCGCGTTTGCGGGAAATAAAATAAAAATAATCATCGGCATCGCGTTTGACCAGATCACCGGTTTTGAACCAATCATCGTGGAAGGTGTTGGTGGTCTGCTCCGGATCGCGGAAATAACCCTGCATGATGATGGGCGTTTTTACCCATAGCTCGCCCGGTTCGCCAACCGGTACGTCGCGGCCCTGATCATCAACGACGCGGCACTCCGCCCACGGCTTAGACGGATCGGGATGGCGACCGATGGGGCCCATGCTGCCCAGCTTCTGCGGGCCCTCATTTTCCACATCAAACGGATTGCAGGTGACGCCAGGGATTTCGGTCATGCCATAGCCACCGATGCGATGCGGCACCTTGAAATCGTTTTTGAAGGTCTCGTCCATGCTTGCGCGCACGCCGTACACTTTTTTGATGCGATGCGCCGGGCGGAATTCGCTGCGCGAGCGGTTTTTGAGGATGCTGCCGATGGCTTCGATGATATTGACCTGAGTGGCGCCGGTATCCACCGCGGTCTGCCAGAAGGTGGAAGCCGAAAATTTCGGAATAATCACCATACTGGCACCTGCCGCCAGCGTACCCGCCAGCGAATAAAACAACGCGTTGATGTGAAACAGCGGCAGTACGATCATCACCCGGTCGTCGTGCTGCAGGTAAACCCTCTGCATGAACGCCTCGCCGCAAGTAACAAAACTCCGCTGACAGTGCATCACGCCTTTCGGAAATCCCGTGGTGCCCGAGGTATAGACAATCAGGCAGGTGCTTTCGCCCGTAATGCTCTCGCCCGTAATGCTTTCGCCGGTGATGTCATCCGGCAATGCGGCCTGTGGCGCGGTCTTTACCAGGTCATCAAGCAGCGGCCCGCCATCGGCTGCCGCATCGAGCATGACTAACCACGCCGGCGTTTTCAGTCCCGCGGCCGCAGCGCGCGCCACCACCAGCGTATCCTGCGTCGCCGCTACCGCGCTGACTTCAGCATGGTGCAGCACGTACCTCGCTTCTTCGACGCCAAACTCCGGATTCACCGGCACCATGATCGCACCCACCCGCGCCAGCGCGAACAGCAGTAGCACATGACCGTCGCCGTTGCGTGCCATTACCGCCATGCGATCGCCCTTGCGTATGCCGCGCGCAGCCAGCACGCGCGCTGCAGCATCCACCGACTGCATGAATTCTCCCCAGGCCCACGTGCGTCCGCCGACCAGCATGAACGGACGTTGCGGATCACTCCCGGCACGGCTCGCCAGCGCGCCGTTGAGCGTGTAGTCGTGACACGGATAGATTTGCAGAACTTCGAGTGGTTTTTTCATGGTCTGGACCGGGGGCGTGTCGCCGATTCTGGCATACAATCTCTGTTCACTTTTCAATCAAGTCCACATACCAGCCATGAGCTTCTTTACTCCGCCCGAACGCATCACTGCCGAAGTCTTCGCCGAGTTGCCGAAAAAATTTCGTCGCACCAAGGTGTCCGCCGAGCGCCTTGCTGCGGGTCGCCCGGC
>JAQBGW010000111.1:0-6520 GCA_032128415.1 Betaproteobacteria bacterium
CATCGGCCTCCAATCCCGGTCGCGCGGTGCTCGTGGTCTACGACGACCTCTCCAAGCACGCCGCCTCCTACCGCGAGATCTCGCTGCTGCTGCGCCGCCCGCCGGGTCGCGAAGCTTACCCCGGTGACGTGTTCTATTTGCACTCGCGCCTGCTGGAGCGTGCTGCGCGCGTCAACGAAGATTTTGTCGAGAAATTCACCAAAGGCACGGTCAAAGGCAAGACCGGTTCGCTCACGGCGCTGCCGATCATCGAAACCCAGGCCGGCGATGTAACCGCTTTTGTGCCGACTAACGTGATTTCGATTACCGATGGCCAGATCTTCCTGGAAACCGATCTGTTTAACGCCGGCATCCGGCCTGCGATCAACGCCGGCATTTCGGTGTCGCGTGTCGGCGGTGCGGCTCAGACCAAGGTCATCAAGAAGCTCGGTGGCGGCGTACGTTTGGCGCTGGCGCAGTATCGTGAACTCGCCGCTTTCGCGCAGTTCGCTTCTGATCTTGACGAAGCCACTCGCAAGCAATTGGAGCGTGGCCGTCTGGTGACTGAACTGATGAAGCAACCACAGTACGAACCGTTGCAGGTCTGGGAAATGGCGTTACTGCTGTTTGCGGTCAACGGTGGCTACCTCGACGACGTCGACGTCAAAAAGGTGCTGGGTGCCGAGAGTTCGATGCGCGACTACATCAAGGGCAAGTTCGGCGACCTCGTCAAACGCATCGAAGACACCAAAGACCTGAGCAAAGACGATGAAGCCAAGCTTGGCGATGCAATCAAGGACTGGAAGCAGAACGGCACTTACTAAGCCCCCGTTTAATCCAAATATAATCGTTTAAAAACAAATACTTAAGTCATGCCTGGCTCCAAGGAAATTCGCACCAAGATCAAGAGCGTGCAAAACACGCGCAAGATCACCAAGGCGATGGAAATGGTCGCAGCCTCCAAGATGCGCAAGGCGCAGGAGCGCATGCGTACTTCGCGCCCATATGGCGAAAAAATCCGTAATGTTGCTGCGCACATCAGCCACGCGAATCCCGAATACCGTCATCCGTTTTTGATCGAACGCAATTCGGTGAAGCGCATCGGGCTGATCGTGGTCACTACTGACAAGGGATTGTGCGGCGGCCTCAACACCAACGCCTTGCGACTGGCGCTGAACAAGATCAAGGAATGGGAAGCGCTGGGCGAAGAAATCGAAGTCTGTGCGCTCGGTAATAAGGGTCTGGGATTCATGCAGCGTCTCGGCGCCGAAATCGTGTCGCAGGTGACCGGCCTCGGCGACAAGCCGCAGATGGAAAAACTGATTGGCTCGCTGAAGATCATGCTCGATGGTTATACCCATGATCGTTTTGACCGGCTGATGATTGTCTATACCAAGTTCGTCAACACCATGAAGCAGGAAGCGGTGGTCGAACAGTTGTTGCCGCTGTCGGGTGATGCGCTGGGCACTCCGGTAGGATCGTGGGATTACATCTATGAACCCGACGCGAAGGCAGTGCTCGATCAGGTGCTGACCCGCTATGTCGAGGCGCTGATTTACCAGGGTGTGGCCGAGAACATGGCTTCCGAACAATCGGCGCGCATGGTGGCGATGAAATCAGCATCGGACAATGCGGGAAAAGTGATCGACGAATTGACATTGATTTACAACAAAACGCGGCAGGCTTCGATTACCAAGGAGCTGTCCGAGATCGTTGCCGGTGCGGCGGCGGTCTGATTGTTTACGATATTTTGATTTAGGGATTGACCATGAGCCAGGGAAAAATCGTTCAGTGCATCGGCGCGGTGATCGACGTCGAATTCGCCCGCGACCAGATGCCGCATATTTATGACGCGTTGAAAATGGACGGCACCGAGCTGACGCTGGAAGTGCAGCAACAGCTCGGCGACGGCGTGGTGCGTACCATCGCGCTGGGTTCCTCTGACGGTATGCGCCGCGGCATGTTGGTGACCAACACCAAGGCGCCGATCATGGTGCCGGTCGGTCCGGCTACACTGGGGCGCATCATGGACGTGCTCGGCCGCCCGATCGACGATGTGGGCCCGGTCAAGTCCGACAAAACCATGTCCATCCATCGATTGGCGCCGACCTACGAAGAGCTGTCGCCGTCGACGGATCTGCTCGAAACCGGCATCAAGGTGATCGACCTGGTTTGTCCTTTCGCCAAGGGCGGAAAGGTGGGCCTGTTCGGCGGCGCCGGTGTCGGCAAGACCGTGAACATGATGGAACTGATCAACAACATCGCCAAGGCGCACTCGGGTCTGTCGGTGTTTGCCGGTGTCGGTGAACGCACCCGCGAAGGCAATGACTTCTACCACGAGATGATGGATGCCGGCGTCGTCGACAAGAAGGATCTGTCGAAATCAAAAGTGGCGATGGTCTATGGCCAGATGAACGAGCCGCCGGGCAACCGCCTGCGTGTGGCATTGACCGGACTGACCATGGCCGAAGCTTTCCGCGACGAAGGTCGCGACGTGCTGTTTTTCGTCGACAACATCTACCGCTATACGCTGGCCGGCACCGAAGTCTCGGCGCTGCTGGGCAGGATGCCTTCCGCGGTGGGTTACCAGCCGACACTGGCCGAGGAAATGGGCAGGCTGCAGGAGCGCATTACATCGACCAAGACCGGATCCATTACATCGATTCAGGCGGTGTACGTGCCTGCCGATGACTTGACCGATCCGTCCCCGGCCACCACCTTCGGCCATCTCGATTCCACCGTGGTGCTGTCGCGCGATATTGCGTCTCTGGGTATTTATCCCGCAGTGGATCCGCTGGACTCCACTTCGCGCCAGCTTGACCCGCACGTGGTGGGTGAGGAGCACTACAACACAGCACGCGGTGTACAGGCGACGCTGCAGCGGTACAAGGAATTGCGTGACATTATCGCGATTCTGGGTATGGATGAACTCTCGCCGGAAGACAAGCTGGCGGTGTCGCGCGCGCGGAAAATCCAGCGCTTCCTGTCGCAGCCGTTCAGTGTGGCCGAGGTGTTTACCGGTTCGCCGGGCAAGTATGTATCGCTGAAAGACACCATCAAGGGCTTCAAGATGATCGTCAATGGTGAGTGTGATGCGCTGCCCGAGCAGGCGTTCTACATGGTCGGCGGCATCGAGGAAGCGTTCGAGAAGGCAAAAACCCTGCAATAACGGGTAAGGAATCCTGCAATGGCCGAAGCCGTTCAAACCATGCACGTAGACGTCGTCAGCGCCGAAGAGCAGATCTACTCCGGCGAGGCGGAGTTCGTCGTGCTGCCCGGCGAGGCGGGTGAACTCGGCATTTATCCGCGGCATACGCCGTTGATTACCCGCATCAAGCCGGGCGCGGTGCGCATCAAGCCGGCGGGTGGTGGTGAAGAAGAATTCATTTTTGTCGCCGGTGGCGTGCTCGAAGTGCAGCCCAAGATGGTCACTGTGCTGGCCGACACGGCAATCCGCGGCGCGGATTTGGACGAGGCCAAGGCCACCGAAGCACTGAAGCAGGCTGAGGAGGCGCGCAAGAACGCGCAGGGCAAACAAGAGGTCGCTACCGTCGAGGCCGAATTGGCGATGTTGGCAGCGCAGTTTGCTGCCATCCGCAAGCTGCGCGGCAAGCGTTGATGCCGCTACGCGCAACCGGGCACAAGGGCAGCTGCTAGCTGCCCTTTTTTGTCTTTATGACTACTGCTGATGTGCTGGTGGTCGGTGGCGGCATCAACGGCGCCGGCATCGCCCGCGACGCGGCAGGCCGCGGACTCAAGGTGGTGCTGGTCGAGAAAGATGACCTTGCCGCGCACACCAGCTCTTCCAGCAGCAAGCTGATACACGGCGGGTTGCGCTATCTTGAGCATTACGATTTTCGTCTCGTGGCAGAAGCACTGGCTGAGCGCGAAATTTTGCTGAATATCGCACGTCATCTGGTGTGGCCAGCCCGTTTCATCATGCCGCACGTACCAGAACTGCGGCCACGCTGGATGATCCGCGCCGGATTGTTTCTCTATGATCGCCTGGCACGACGGGCAAGCTTGCCGGGATCGCATGCGGTGCGCCTCGATATCCCGCCCTATAACTCCGGACTGAAGCCGCAATTCAAGCACGGGTTCATTTATTCGGATTGTCGGGTGGATGATGCGCGGCTGGTGGTGATCAACGCGATGGACGCACAGCGGCGCGGCGCAGAAATTCTGACGCGCACCGAATGTCTCTCAGCGCACCGTGAAGGCCCCGGCTGGAGCGTGCAACTGCAAGGCGGACGACAAATTCATGCGCGTGCCATCGTCAACGCCGCCGGGCCGTGGGTGAAGCGCGTGTTGAATGAGAATCTTGGTCAGCCCAGCAACGATGGCGTCAAACTGGTCAAAGGCAGCCACATCATGCTGCCACAGCTCTACCAGGGTGACCATGCGTTCATTCTGCAGAACGACGACCGTCGCGTGGTATTCATGATTCCCTATGGTGAGCGGCACACACTGGTCGGTACCACGGATGTCCCGCTGGAAGGTGATCCGGCTGCGGCTCAGGCCAGCGACGCGGAAGTTGATTACTTGTGTCGTGCAGCAGGGCGTTATCTGCAGCAAGCGGTGGAGCCCGGGCAAGTGGTCTGGCGTTTTTCGGGTGTGCGGCCGCTGTACGACGATGGCACGAACGATCCATCGGCGATCACGCGTGATTACACCCTTCGTGTCGATGAAGACTCGGGCGCGGCCCCGGTGTTATCGATCTATGGCGGCAAGGTGACAACTTACCGGCGCTTGGCGGAACACGTGATGCAAAAGCTGTCACCCTATTTTCCGGGGCTCAAAGGGGATTGGACTACGACGGAGCCGCTGCCCGGCGGAGATTTTGCGGGATCCAGTCGCGAACAAGCACGTGATGCGCTGTTCGATCGCTATCGCCATCTGCCGCAGGAGGCGCTGCGCAGTCTGTTCAGAAGGCATGGGATGCTTGCATACACCGTATTGGACGGCGCGGAGTCGATTTCCGACCTGGGGGAGGATTTTGGTGCAGGTCTTTACGCGCGCGAAGTCGACTACCTTATCCAAAACGAGTGGGCGCATACGGTGGAGGATGTGCTGTGGCGCCGGACCAAATGTGGCTTGCATCAGACGCCGGGGCAACAACAAGCCGTCGCCAGCCATGTCAAGCGACGCGTAAGCTGATGTTTATGCGATAATTTTCAGATGCGCACCCAAGTAGTCATCCTTGCCGCCGGCCAGGGCAAACGTATGCATTCTGATTTGCCCAAGGTCCTGCACACACTGGCCGGCCGGCCGCTGCTCGCCCACGTTGTTGCCACGGCGCGTGAAATTGCCGCGGAACAGATTTGTGTGGTGCATGGTCACGGCGGTGATCGTGTGCAGGCGGCGTTGTCCGGCAAAGATCTTGCGTATGCGCTGCAGTCGCCGCAACTGGGTACCGGACACGCCTTGCAGCAAGCACTGCCGCATCTGACCAAAGCCCCGGTTACGCTGGTGCTCTACGGTGATGTGCCGTTGGTGCGTGCAGAAACACTGCGCACATTGTTGGAGGCAGCGGAAGGCTGCGTTGCTGTGTTGACCGCCGATATGGATGATCCGGGCGGCTACGGGCGCATCCTGCGCAACAAGTCCGGACGCGTAACCGGCATTGTCGAGGAAAAAGATACCACTGCCGCAGAGCGGCGGATTTTCGAAATTAACACCGGGATCATGGCGCTGCCTACAGCCAGCCTGAAGACATGGTTATCGAAGCTGAAGAACAAGAATTCCCAGAAAGAGTATTACCTGACAGACGTCATTGCCCTGGCCGTCAAGGATCGCGTGCCGGTATTCGGCATCAAGGCGGCGGACACCGGCGAAACGCTGGGTGTCAACAGCCGCGCACAGCTTGCCCAGCTGGAACGCACCTATCAGTGGCAGCAGGCTTCACGATTGCTGGATACTGGTGTAACGCTGGTGGATCCCTTGCGTTTTGATTTGCGCGGAACCCTGGAATGTGGCCGTGACGTGCAAATCGACGTCAACTGCATATTTGAGGGCATGGTTGAAATTGCCGACGGCGTCAGTATTGGCGCGCACTGTGTATTAAAAGATGTGGTCATCGGCGCCGGCACGCGCATAGAGCCGTTTTCGCATCTTGATGGCGCGCAGATCGGCGCGCAGTGCCGCATTGGGCCTTATGCGCGCATTCGGCCGGGAACGCATCTGGCGGCTGATGTGCATGTCGGAAATTTTGTCGAAATCAAGGCCAGCGAATTGGGTAAAAGCTCCAAGGCTAATCACCTGACCTATATTGGCGACTCCACCGTGGGCCGCAATGTCAACATCGGCGCCGGCACCATTACCTGCAATTACGACGGCGCTAACAAGCACCGTACCGTGATCGAAGACGATGTGCATATCGGCTCCGATGTGCAGCTGGTCGCACCAGTGCGTGTAGCGCGCGGCACCACCATCGGCGCCGGTACAACCGTGTGGAAAGATACGCCGGCGGGTGGGCTGGTGATCAACGCCAAGACGCAGGAGCATCGTGCCGGCTGGCAGCGGCCGCGCAAGAAAGCAGTCA
>JAQBGW010000112.1:0-18886 GCA_032128415.1 Betaproteobacteria bacterium
CATTCGCCGAGCGCGGCATGCAACGCCGAAACGTCGGCGCCGCCTGAAGCTTCGGTACTGGTAAACGCCGGTGTCAGCGTCCCGGAAGCAGGAACGAAAAGGTCGGGCGCCTGCTCACTCACCTCGCGGAACACCGTTGACACGCGCGCCAGCACATCAGGGCTGGCGCTGAACTCTTCTGCGAGCCGCGTAACCAGCGCCCCCAGCGCAACGCCAGGATCCGCGCCGTCATTACCCGGCACAGGATCAGAGGAAGAATTCGGCGGGATCAATTGGAACGCTCCCCTGTTCCATTGTGCGTTTGATACGATAAGGCACGCCCGGTGACGCCTTGGGTTCGTGGGCCAGATCGAGCAAGATTTGCGGCCGCAACACCGCACCTTTGGCGTCCAGCACCACCATCACCCGTGGCATTAGACGCCGCACCATGTTCTGCGCAATGACGATGCCGATCTCGCCGGAATTCAGCTCAACCAGCGCACCGACCGGAAAAATCCCTATGCACTGCACGAATTGCTCGACCAGCGGCCCGTCAAACAGCACGTTGCGCGCGTTGTAGAGCTGGTTAAGCGCATTGGACGGGGAATACGCCTCGGCATATTGACGGACATGCGTCATGGCATCGAAACTGTCCACCAGCCCGGCGATCGACCCGAACAACCCAATCTCGTCGCTTTTCACCCCCTTCTGATATCCGCTGCCGTCATAACGTTCGTGATGCAGGGCCGCAAGGGCCGGCAACTCCGCCGGCAACCCCGGTGTTTCTTTCAGTATCCGTATTGAGTGCTCAACATGGCTGCGGCATACCATCTGTTCCGCTTTCGTCAGCGACCCTTTTTTAGTGATCACTTCCTCAGGCACTGCGGTCATGCCCACATCCTGCAACAACCCGACCATGCCCAGCAGATCCAGCTGTTCGCGCGGCAATTGCAGAAACCGACCGAAAGTAATCATGTAAATCGATACGCCGAAAGCACGATCCAGCGTATGCGTACCTTTCGCCTTCAGTTTCGCCAGCAACATCATGGCGTCAGGATTGCGCACCACGCTGTCGGCCATGCTGATCACGGCCTCCTGCACGCGCGGCGCATCGAGTGCCTTTCCGGCCCTGACCTTAACCATGATGTCCTTCAGCACCACCTCCGTCTTTTGCTGAACGTTGCGCGCAACAGGTAACTCTTCATCGACGGTCGCCCGTTCCTTGTAAATCACCTTGTGCTTGATGGTGGTCAGCACACTGGGTTTCAGCGCCACTGGCGGCTTGGCAGGCGGCTTACCCTTACCCACGTCCCCGGTCTGCAACTCGCTGCGCTCGGGCAGATCCAAACCCTTTTCGAGGTCGATGGTGACCTTCTTGCAGTATTTTTTCAGCGCTTCCAGCTGTTTGTCATTGTCCAGCACAAACCCTTGGTACATGAACGGAGTCTCCGTCCATGGCCGGTCGAGTTTGGCAACAAACATGCCGAATTTCAATTCTTCTACGGAAACTTCTTTTTTCATTTTGTCGAATTCTATGCGCTGCTGCTAACCGGGCTTCAGCGTACTCCCCGAGGAGGGATTCTCCATCGTGCGGGCGATGCGCGCAAGCGCACCCGAAAACCGCGATCAGAAGTCGAATACGTGATTGTTCTGCAACAGACGCGGTGGTGTGCGCGCGGACAACTCTTCGATTTCCTGCATGGTGAGTTCAATTTCGCTGGGTTTGAGGTGGGTGATATACACCTCCGCGGATTGCGTGAATTTTGCCAGTTCCTCTCCGAGCATCGCCGGACACAGGTGCAGTGCCAGTTCGGCAAGCCAGCGATCCTTGTCGGAAAAGGCCGTCTCAATAATCAGGTATTTAAGGTTTTTGACCTGATTCACGACCTCCCAGAGTCCGTCGTTCGGACCGGTATCGCCGGTAAACACCAGACTGCCTTTGCCGCTGTCGAGCCAGTAGCCCACGGCGGGCACGGTATGCACGGCAGGCAGCGCGGTAATTTTTCGGCCGTCCAATTCGACCTGCATGCCGACATCGATTTCCTGATAGCGCAAGTAGGGTTCCTGTGGCGTCGGAATGACCGAGAAGTCCGGCCAGATATCGCCGTTAAAGAGATTTCTTTTCAGGATGGCGATGGTCGCAGCCGTGGCGTGCACGGTGAGCGGGGCAGATCGCAATGAACCGACCGAGTCCAGCATGAACGCAATGGAATCGACGTGATCCAGATGCGAGTGCGTAACAAAAATGTGGTCGATCAGTGTCAGCTCGGCAAGCGACAATTCGCCGACACCGGTACCGGCATCCACAAGAATGTCATGATCGACCAGAAACGATGTCGTGCGATGCTGGGGGCCGCCGATAGCGCCGGAACAACCGAGTACGCGCAAGCGCATGGTGCGACCCTAGTCCTGATCCGGCACAGCAGTCGGACACCCGATGTGGCACCGATCTGGCCAGACATTGTTGGAATTTTCAGCGCAGCGCACCATACCGAACTCTCTGAAGCCTTCGAAAGGTTTCATTTTACTCCAACCCAATCACCTGTCTGCGATCCGTATCCGCGAAAGCGCGCCTGTCGCCCAATCATGAGCTGTGCCTTAATATCAGCAGCACCCGGCTTTTCACGGCTTTTTCATCTTTGTATGCGGGGCTGAAGCGCGTACCGCGCAGCCGTTCACGCACGACCGCATCCAAAGCACCTGGTGATCCGGTGTCAATGACTTCGATGTCGGTAACCCGCCCGGCCTGGTCTATGCTGACCCACAAGCGAACGCTGCCCGTCGGCGCGCCGCTCGTCTCAGAATTCAACGACAATGCTGCGACCGGCACCGGATAACGATCCAGTTCGCGCGCCAGATAAACCCGCATGTCGGGTCCAACCGGAGAGGTCGCCACCGGTCGCACCGCCCGCTCGGCATGGCGCGCGCGCTGCGGCGCATTGAACAACTCATTCATAACTGCGGGGGATGATTCACCGCTGATTGCGGGCTCGCCGCGCAGCAACAATACTTCCGTTGCCGATTCCGGCACCTCCAGCCGGGCTGCGATAGCCGACTGTGAGGCCGCAGTTTGCGACGCCCCACCGCGCCATATGCCTGCGACTATATAGTGCGCCAACAAGGATGCTGCCAGTGCAATGATCAGGCGCTGTTCTGGTGCACTGCCCATGATCAATGCACCACGAAAATCGCTGTGGCTTACTTCAGCGCAGCCAGCGCCTGCTCCAGCTTGTCTGCGGGTAGATAGCCGCCGACCTGCTGGCCGTTGGTGAGATAGATCGCCGGCGTGCCGCGCACACCGAAGCGCTGCGCCAGCGCCTGATTCTCCTCCAGCGGCGTCGCGCAGGTTTTCACCGCATTCGCCGGCAACGATGCGCTGTTCATCAGATCGTCCCAGGTCTTGGCGCGATCCTTCGAGCACCATACCGCCTTGGCTTTTTCCACCGAGTCGGGCGACAGGATCGGCAGCAGAAAAGTGTAAACCGTAATATCGGTCATCTTGTTGAGCTCTTTCTGCAGTTCCTTGCAGTAACCGCAATTCGGATCCTCAAAGGTATAGATAATCCGCTTGCCGCTGCCTTTGACGCGCTTGATGGCATTGCCCTGTGCCTTGACCAGCAGGCCGGAAGCAATCTGAACGCGCCGCTCGCCCGTCAGGTTGCGCTCCTGTGCGTCGCGCAAATCAAACAGATTGCCGTTCATCAGGTAAGTGAACTTATCGTCGGTATAAACAATCTGCCCGTCAAAAATCACTTCGTAGACACCCTGAAACGGCGTACGGGTAACGCTCTCCAGCTTCATGGTCGGGAACTTGGCCTGAAAACCCTTGCGCACGGAGGCCTCGTCGGCATGCGCCGGCGCTGATAACAGCATGACGGCGCACAATGCCGCAGAAATACGAATATTCATAAAAAAATTTCCTGAGCATCATGCTCGTTTATCAACTCGTTGCTGACGCGTAACTGGCTTGTTATCAGCCCGTTACTGGTTCGCTAAAGGTTCGCTAAAGATTCGTTAAAGGTTCTTTGTTGAATATCACAGGGGTCATGCTATCGCATGCTGAATCAAGCGGTTTTTCAGAAATGGCAGCCGATTCACCAATCCGAGGCCGAAATTCCGCACCCCACTGACCCAGACCGTCCGCACCCCGAAAAGTTTCTGCAAAGCGTCGGCACTCAATCCAGTGGCCGCAATATCTTCGGCACGCGCCCGCTCATAACGCCGCAACAGTGACATTTCACCACAATCCTGCCGCGGCGCCCGCCCTGCCAATACACCCGCCAGGGTGCGGACATCGCGAAAACCGAGATTCACACCCTGCCCGGCCAGCGGATGCACGTGGTGCGCAGCATCCCCGGCCAGCACCACGCGTGGCGCAATCAGGCGCGCAACCCGCGCCATGTGTAACGGAAATCCGGCGGCCGGGGTCAGCGGACGCAGGGTGCCCAGCACATAGCCGCTAGCCGCAGCAACCGTGTCGGCCAGCGCCTGCGCTCCCAGACCCAGCAACAGGCGCGCGTGCGGTTCCGCTGCCGACCACACCATCGACACCCGGTTACCGGGTAACGGCAATAGCGCGAGCACGCCGTCGTCACGAAACCACTGCAACGCCTGCGCGTGATGCGGTTGGTCACTATCAAAATTGGCGACAACGCCAATCTGGTCATAGGCACTGACCCGTGCGGTGATACCGGCCGCGTGCCTTACCCAGGACTCACGGCCGTCGGTGCCGATCACCAATTGCGCCGCCACGGCAGTACCATCGGCGAGCAGGACCCGTGCGCATCCGGCATCGTGCTGCAGCGTGGCAGCCTGTGCCGGACAGCGCATGCTGACGCCGCCCGATTCGGCAATCGCCGCGGCGAGCGCCCGTTGCACAGCGCCGCTCTCGACGATCCACGCCAGTTCCCGCAGCCCGGCGTCATAGGCGCTGAAAACGAGCCGGCCCGCAGGTTGGTCGCCAACAATGCTCATCGCTTCCACGCGCTGCATGCGCCGAGCGTCCAACCGGTCCCAGACGCCGAGCTCACGGAGAAAATCCGCATTGCCGGGACTGATTGCGTAAATACGGCTGTCCCACACATTCGACGGCGGCGGCGATTGCAGCGGCTGCGGCTCGATCAGTGCCACATCGATCCCGCCGCGTTGCAGTGCGAGCGCCAGACTGGCGCCGACTAATCCTCCACCGACGATTACGGCATCGTGGATCGTGGTCATTACCTATTCCGCAAAATATTTAGGCCTGTCGAATCGACGGTGTGCCCTAAGCACAACCTTTTCTGCATGACTGTATGCATGGGCTTGATCCCCTGACATAGGTACATATCATCAATCTGGGGCGCTCTCCTGAAAAACCGATAACCCGCTGATTTGTTGATAAAATTCAGACAGCCATGGGGAGGATTCAGCTTGACAAACCTGCCCCCTGCTCTTTAGACTGCGCCGCCTCCCGTGGCGAGTTAGCTCAGTGGTTAGAGCAGTGGAATCATAATCCATTGGTCCGGGGTTCAAATCCCTGACTCGCCACCACTTCTTTTACTGTTCCGGCTGTGACGTTTGCCGGATTTGACCTGCCGTGCTATCGTACACCTATGCGTAAGTTAATGCTTTTATTGACTTTTTTGGTAATTGCCGCGCCGTCTTGGGCGCAGCGGACGCTGCCAGCGGACACCAAACGCGCCGTCACCGGGGAGCAGTACTCGCTGCCGCTGGTACAGATCAATAGTGACGTGCTGCGGCTCGCTCCCGGCGGCGTCATCATTGACACCAACAACCGCAGCATAACGCACGGGCAACTGCCGCCCGGAGCGGAAATCCTCTACCGCCTCAACGGCACCGGCGAAATCACGCGCATCATCGTCCTCACGCCGCAGGAACAAGCCCAGATCGACAGCGCCAAGTAGTCCGTGAGCAAGGTTTACATCAAGACCTTCGGCTGTCAGATGAACGAGTATGACTCGGCGAAAATGGCCGACGTACTGCGTGTCAGCAACGGGCTGACGCCGACTGACAATCCGGAAGACGCCGACGTGATCCTCTTCAACACCTGTTCGGTACGCGAGAAGGCGCAGGAAAAAGTTTTCCATGACCTTGGCCGCGTGCGTCCGCTGAAACAGGCGAAACCCGGATTGATCATCGGCGTCGGCGGCTGCGTCGCCAGTCAGGAAGGCGCCGCCATCGTCAAGCGCGCGCCCTACGTCGATATCGTCTTCGGCCCGCAGACGCTGCATCGCCTGCCGCAACTGATTGCTGCGCGGCGCGCCAGCGGACAAGCCCAGGTGGATATCTCATTCCCGGAAGTCGAGAAATTTGATCATCTGCCCCCGGTGCGCGTTGATGGCGCCACTGCGTTCGTGTCGATCATGGAAGGCTGCAGCAAGTACTGCTCGTTCTGCGTGGTGCCATACACCCGCGGTGAAGAAATTTCCCGTCCTCTGGATGACGTGCTGACCGATGTGGCAGAACTCGCCGCGCAGGGCGTCAAGGAAGTAACCTTGCTTGGCCAGAACGTCAATGCCTGGCGTGCGCCGGCCGCTGTCGGCGCTGAGTCCGCCGATTTTGCGCTGCTGCTGGAGTATGTGGCAGAAATTCCCGGCATCGAACGCCTCCGCTATACAACTTCGCATCCCAAAGAATTCACGCCGCGGCTCATCCAGGCTCACGCCCGCATCCCGCAACTGGTCCGTCATGTGCATCTGCCGGTGCAATCCGGCTCCGACCGGGTGCTGGCGGCGATGAAGCGTGGTTACACTGTGCTCGAATACAAATCCATCGTCCGCCGGCTGCGTGCGGCGCGGCCGGACATGTGCATCACTTCGGATTTCATCGTCGGCTTTCCGGGCGAGACCGAAAGTGACTTCGCAGCAACCATGCAGTTGATCGCCGACATCGGCTTTGATGCGAGCTTCAGCTTTTTATACAGCCGCCGCCCCGGCACCCCGGCCGCAGATCTGGCAGACGACACGCCGCAGGCCGTCAAACTCGAACGTCTGCAGCGGCTACAGGCCGTGAACGAGTTGCAGACACGATCCATCAGCCTGGCCATGGTCGGCACCCGTCAACGAGTGCTGATCACCGGCGCTTCACGGCGCAATGCTGCTGAGCTGGCAGCGCGCACCGATAACAACCGCGAAGTCAATTTCGCCGGATCGCGCAACCTGACCGGCACATTGGCCGAAGTGACCATCACCGCCGCCAGCGCGCGTACCCTGCGCGGAGAACTGATGACTGCCCATAGCGTAGCCACCCATTGAAACCCGTTGAAATCAGTTTTACGCCGGTCGATAACCAGCGCCTGGCCAACCTGTGCGGCGCACTCGACGAAAATCTGCGCCAGATCGAAACCGCGCTGGATGTCGGCATTTCCCGGCGCGGCGAACGCTTCGCGCTGACCGGCGCCACGGAGCGCACGCGCATTGCCGCGCGCGTACTGCAGCAGTTTTACGACAAGGCACAGGACGCGTTACCACTGGAGTCGGTGCAACTCGCGCTGATCGAAGCCGGGCATCAGGGTGCGGCGCGTGCTGCAACTCCGGTGCCGGCGCTGATCACCCGCAAGCAGGATCTGCACGGCCGCACGCCACGGCAAAATGAATATCTGCTGAACATCCAGAAACACGACATCACCTTCAGCATCGGTCCCGCCGGCACCGGCAAGACCTATCTGGCGGTAGCCTGCGCGGTGGACGCGCTGGAGCGAGATGCAGTGGAGCGCATCATACTCGTGCGCCCTGCGGTGGAGGCCGGCGAACGGCTGGGCTTCCTGCCCGGCGACATGGCGCAGAAAGTTGATCCGTACCTGCGCCCGCTCTACGACGCGCTCTACGACCTGATGGGCTACGACAAGGTGGCAAAGATGTTCGAGCGCAGCGCCATTGAAATCGCACCGCTCGCATTCATGCGCGGACGCACCCTGAACCATGCCTTCATCATTCTTGACGAAGCGCAGAACACCACGCGCGAGCAGATGAAAATGTTTCTGACGCGCATCGGCTTCGGCAGCAAAGCAGTGATCACCGGCGACGTCACGCAAATCGACCTGGCCAAGGGACAAATCAGCGGGCTCGTCGAAGCGCAGTCCGTGCTGAAAAAAGTGCGCGGCATCGCCTTCACCTACTTCAAGTCTGAAGACGTGGTGCGTCATCCGCTGGTGCAGCGCATCGTCAACGCCTACGACCGTTACGGCAAAAACGCGGAGAAAGATGCAGATAAACGCGGCGGGCCGGGAGGCGCACCGAGATGACCGCAGCAACCCGCCGGCGCAAATCGGTGTCCCGCATCACTGTGCAATGCGCGGCCACTGCGCGCAACGTGCCCGCAGCCGCGCGCATCCGCCAGTGGGCGCGGGCTGCGCTGGCGACCGATGCCCGCGTCACCATCCGCGTCGTCGGCCAGGCCGAGGGCCGTTTGCTCAACCGCAGTTACCGCAGCAGGGATTACGCCACCAACGTGTTGACGTTCGTGTTTCGCGACACGCCGCCGCTCGAAGGCGATCTCGCGCTGTGTGCGCCGGTAATCACCCGTGAAGCGCGTGCCCAACGCAAAACCGTCGTCGCCCATTACGCCCATATGGTCATGCACGGCATGCTGCACTTGCAGGGCTTTGACCATGAAAATGCACGCGATGCAGCCATCATGGAACGACGTGAACGCACCCTGCTTGCCCGCTTCGGGTATCCTGATCCCTATAAACCGCCTACCCACCGGTCACGCAACGCGTAACCGGAATACCCCTCCTCATGGACGAATCGCACAAACCCACCCTGCTCGAACGCCTGTCCACGCTACTGTTGCGTGAACCCGAGGATCGCGAGCAACTGATCACCCTGCTGCGCTCGGCGCACGACAAGAATCTGCTCGATGCCGATGGATTGGCAATGATCGAAGGTGTACTGCAGGTGTCGGAAATGCAGGCGCGTGACATCATGGTGCCGCGTGCGCAAATGGATGTCATCGATGTCACCGAACCGCCGGATCGTTTTATCCCGCTGGTCATTGAAACTGCGCACTCACGGTTCCCGGTCATCGGTGATGGCAAGGACGACGTCATCGGCATCCTGCTCGCCAAGGATTTGCTGCGTTTTTACGCTGGTGAGGAAGAATTCAATGTGCGTGACATGCTGCGCCCGGCAGTATTCATCCCCGAATCAAAGCAACTCAACGTGCTGCTCAAGGAATTCCGCAAAAACCGCAACCACATCGCCATCGTCGTCGATGAATACGGCGGCGTCGCCGGCCTGATCACCATCGAGGACGTGCTGGAGCAGATCGTCGGCGACATCGAAGACGAATACGATTTCGACGAGGCCGAAGACAACATCGTGCAAGAGAAGCGCGGCTTCTACCGCGTCAAGGCGTTGACTGAAATTGCCGATTTCAATGCAGCTTTTGGCACCAATTTCAGCGACGAGGAATACGACACCGTCGGCGGACTCGTCCTCAAACGTTTCGGTCGCGTGCCCAAACGCGGCGAGCACCTCATCGTGGATGCACTGAATTTCCGCGTGCTGCGTGCTGATAGCCGGCGCATTTATCTGCTGCAGGTGGCAAAGAAACTCGACAAACCTGCGGCATAGCGTATAACTACTTGTTTTCATTGATGTTTTAGTTATTTTACCCTGGCCCGCCGATGCCCGCGCTGATGTCTCATCGCTACGCCGAACGGGCCATCGCCGCCGTATTGGGCGCCGTCACCGTGGCGGGATACGCGCCCTTTCACTTGTTTCCGTTGCCGCTGTTCACCTTCGCCGCCCTGTTCGTCCTGTGGCAGCGCGCAGCGCACGCCCGCGACGCCGCGTGGCTGGGATTTTTTTTCGGGCTGTGCTGGTTTATTGCCGGCGTGTCGTGGGTATATGTCAGCCTGAGTGTCTTCGGCGCCATGCCTGCAGTGCTGGCTGCTGCAGTGACACTGCTGTTCTGCGCTTTTCTCGCACTGTTTCCCGCTGTTGCAGGGTGGTTGAGTCGGCGCTGGAATTTTTCCCCGGCGTTGCGCTGGATCCTGTTCGTTCCCGCCGTATTGACGTTGCTCGAATGGTTGCGCAGCTGGCTGTTCACCGGCTTTCCGTGGCTGAACCCCGGTTATACGCAGGCACCGGTAAGCCCGCTGGCCGGTTACGCGCCGATTTTCGGCGTGCATGGCGTAACACTGTTGCTGTTGGCCACTGCTGGTGCGCTGTGCTGGATGTGGTTGAGCAGGCCGCCGGCGTTATGGCGCAGGCAATGGTTGTGGCCCGTGGCGCTGCTCGCCATATGGATCGTCGGCGCCGCACTCAAGACTGTCGCCTGGACTGAACCCACCGGGACGCAAGTATCGGTCAGTCTGCTTCAGGGCAACATCGCGCAGGATCTGAAATGGCGCGAAGATCATCTGCGCAAGACGCTTGCGACTTACCACGCGCTGGTGGTCGGCAGCAGCAGCCGGCTGATCATCCTGCCGGAAACAGCGCTGCCGCTGTTTCTGCGCGATGTACCCACCGAATATCTGGAGTCGCTGGCCGCACATGCGCGGCGCAACCAGGGTGACGTGCTGATCGGCGTGCCGGAGCGTCTGCCCAACGGGGATTATTACAACAGCGTAGTCTCCGTCGGCTCTGCCGGGCCCCAGCGATACCGCAAAAACCATCTGGTACCCTTTGGCGAATTCATCCCGCTGCGCCCGCTGCTTGGCGCCATCGTCTCGCGACTTTCCATCCCTCTGCAGGATTTCGCGCGTGGCAGCGACAACCCGCAACCGCTGGCGGTCGCCGGCGAACTGGTTGCCGTGAACATCTGCTACGAAGACGCATTCGGCGAAGAAATTATCCGCCAGTTGCCGCAGGCCACGTTGCTGGTCAATATCAGCAACGTCGCCTGGTTTGGCCGCTCAATTGCACCGCAACAACATCTGCAGATATCGCAGATGCGTGCGCTGGAAACCGGCCGCTACATGCTGCGCGCCACCAACACCGGCATGACCGCGGTCATCAAGCCGTCGGGCCATGTCGTAGCAGTCACGCCGGAATTCACGCAAGCCGTGCTGACGCACACCGTCGCCGGCATGCGCGGCGCCACGCCGTACGTGCGCTGGGGCAATGCCGCCGCACTGTTGTTGTGTCTGGCCGCTATCGTCATCACCGTCATTGCGCACCGGCGACCCCCTGCTGTGCGGCGCTGATTGCACATGGGAAAATCATCACCAACAGCCCATTTCAAAATGACCGCCCACCCTTCGACAAGCTCAGGGCGAACGGTCATTTTGATAGGCCGTTCGTGGTGAGCTTGTCGAACCATGAACGGCGACCCCACTCATTTTGAAATGCCCTCTAGATGCTTGCCGGTTTTTGGCGCAGCGCGGCAAACACTGTAAAATTCGCGGCTTATCGACGCTCCGCCACCATGCTCACCTTCCAGCAAATAATCCTGAAGTTAAACGAGTTCTGGGGTGATCCTGACCGTGGCTGTGCACTGCTGCAACCGTATGACATGGAAGTCGGGGCCGGCACCTTTCACACTGCGACGTTCCTGCGCGCCATCGGCCCCGAACCGTGGAAAGCCGCGTTCGTGCAACCGTCGCGCCGCCCCAAGGACGGCCGCTACGGCGAAAATCCCAACCGCCTGCAGCACTACTATCAATATCAGGTGGTGCTGAAACCGTCGCCGGCCCACATCCAGGAACTCTATCTCGATTCGCTGCGCGCGCTGGGCATCGATCCTAAGATTCACGACATCCGTTTTGTCGAAGACGACTGGGAGTCCCCCACGCTGGGCGCCTGGGGCCTCGGCTGGGAAGTGTGGCTCGATGGCATGGAAGTCACCCAGTTCACCTATTTCCAGGAAGTCGGCAGCCTCGCCTGCAAGCCCGTGCTTGGCGAAATCACCTACGGCCTCGAACGGCTGGCGCTGTATCTGCAAGGCAAGGACAACATTTTCGATCTGGTGTGGACGCCGGGCATCACCTATCGCGACGTCTATCACCAGAACGAAGTTGAACAATCGCGTTACAACTTCGAACTGTCGAACGCCGACATGCTGTTCCGCCATTTCAGCGACTACGAAGCTGAAGCCAAACGACTGATCGAAGCGCAGTGCGTGCTGCCCGGCTACGAAATGGTGATGAAAGCCTCGCACACCTTCAACCTGCTCGATGCCCGCGGCGCAATCTCGGTCACCGAGCGCGCTGCCTACATCGGCCGCGTGCGCGCACTGGCCCGTGCCGTGGCGCAGGCTTATTACGAGTCGCGCGAAAAGCTGGGCTTTCCGATGGTGCGCGATTCATGACGACTGCAACGTTGCTGGTTGAGCTGCTGACCGAGGAGTTGCCGCCGAAGTCGTTGGCCCGGCTGGCCGAGGCCTTCCGCAAGGCTTTGACGGAAGATCTGCAGCAGGACGGCTTTCTTACAAGCAACAGTAAGTCGCGTTTCTATGCGACCCCCCGACGGCTTGCCGTTGCAATAAGCGAGGTGCTTGATGTCGCGCCCGATAGCGAAGAGCTGGTGAAGGGTCCGTCAGTCAAGGCAGGATTGGACGACAAAGGCAACCCGACACGCGCCTTGCTCGGTTTCGTAAAAAAATGGGGTGCAGAGGTCAGCGCACTAATCAAAATCAGCGATGGCAAACAAGAAGTATTTGCTTATCGCAATCTCGCCAAAGGCTCGCGCCTGGAAACGAATCTTGAAGTCAAAGTCGCAGCCGCACTGAAACGACTGCCCGTCGCCAAAATGATGCGCTGGGGCGACGGCGATGCCGAATTTGTGCGCCCGGCGCATGGCCTGATGATGCTGCACGGCAAATCCGTCGTGCCCGGTACCGTGCTGGGCGTCACCTCGGGCAATAAAACCCGCGGCCACCGCTTCATGAGCAAAGGCGAGCTGCTCATCACGGACGCTGAGGCCTACGAAACCGCGCTGGCAAAAGAAGGCATGGTCATCGCCGATTTCGCCAAACGCCGCACGATGATCGACCAGTTACTGCAGGCCGCGGCGAAGAAACTACAGGCGGCGCTGGGCGACTATCAAGCCCTGCTCGATGAAGTGACTGCACTGGTCGAGCATCCATCGGTCTATGTCGGCACTTTCGACGTCGGGTTTCTCGAAATACCCGCAGAATGCCTGATCCTGACCATGCGCCAGAACCAGAAATACTTTCCGCTGTTCGACAGCGCCGGAAAATTGACCAACAAGTTTCTGATCGTCAGCAACATGCAGGTTGCCGACCCGGCACCTATCATCAGCGGCAACCAGCGGGTGATCCGTCCGCGTCTGGAAGATGCCCGTTTTTTCTACACCCAGGATCGCAAGGCGCGACTGGAGACCCGCGTGCCACAACTGGGCAAGGTGGTGTACCACCACAAGCTCGGCACCCAGCTCGAACGTGTAGGCCGTGTCGAGCAACTGGCCGGCAAGATTGCACGCGCACTACAGACCGATCACGTGCTCGCAGAACGCGCTGCGCGGCTGGCTAAGGCCGATCTCACCACCGGCATGGTCGGCGAATTCCCGGAGCTGCAGGGCATCATGGGCCGCTATTACGCGCTGCATGACGGAGAACCGGCGGCGGTAGCCGATGCCATCGCCGAACATTATCTGCCGCGCTACGCCGGCGACCAGTTGCCGGTAAGCCCGGCTGCCTGTGCTGTTGCTCTGGCTGACAAACTGGAAACGCTGGCCGGCCTGTTCGGCATCGGCCAGTTGCCCACCGGTGACCGCGACCCGTACGCGCTGCGCCGCCACGCGCTGGGCGTCATCCGCATCCTCATCGAGCGCGACCTGCCGCTGTCTCTGCACGATCTGGTCAACGATGCATTTTCGGTGTTCGACCGCGCCCTGAATCTGGGGCAAGCGCATACTGATCTGCAAATATTTTTCCTTGAACGCATGCGCAGTTATTTCGCCGATGCCGGCTACACCGCGCAGGAAATAGACGCCGTGCTGAGCATGAATCCGGTCGCGGTCAACAAAATTCCGCTGCAGCTGGCGGCTGTGCGCGCTTTTTCCGCACTGCCCGAGGCAGCGAGCCTCGCCGCCGCCAACAAGCGCGTCGCCAACATCCTGCGCCAGGCCGCAGCCAAAGGTGAGGTCGTGCGTGATGCTGACCAAAAACTGCTGCAGGAGCCTGCCGAGCGCGCGTTGTACGATGCGCTGAAACAGGCTTCAGGTACCGCAACGCCGTTGTTCAAAAAGGGGGATTACACGGGTTATCTGAAAACCTTCGCCGTACTGAAGGCGCCGGTCGATGCTTTTTTCGACAGCGTCATGGTCATGGCCGAAGAAACTGAATTGCGCCGCAATCGAATCGCACTGCTTGAAGATCTGCGGCGTGAAATGAACCAGATTGCCGACATCTCAAAACTCGCCACATGAAACTCATCATCCTCGACCGCGACGGCGTCATCAATCACGACAGCGCGTCGCACATCAAAAGCCCTGCGGAATGGAAGCCGATTCCCGGCAGCCTGGAAGCAATTGCGCTACTTAATCAAGCCGGTTACCGCGTGCTGGTGGCCACCAACCAGTCGGGCATCGGCCGCGGCCTGTTCGACATGGCGACGCTGAACGCGATCCACGACAAGATGCACCGCGCGCTGGGTCTGGCCGGCGGGCGCATTGACGGCATTTTTTATTGTCCGCACTCGCAGGATGCGGGATGCAACTGCCGCAAGCCCAAACCCGGCCTGCTGGAGGAAATCGGGCGCCGGTTTGGCGTCAGCCTGGACGGCGTACCGTTCATTGGTGATGCGCTGCGCGACATCGAAGCCGCGCTGGCCGTCGGTGCGCAGCCGGTGCTGGTATTGACGGGCAAAGGCAAAAAGACGCGTAAGGAAGGCGGCTTTCCGGACGGCATGCCGATCCATGCCGATTTGTCCGAAGCTGTACGCAATCTGCTGCAATGATGGTGTCCATCGCGCTGCGCTCGACGCTGTTCGCCGCTTTTCTGTTCCTGATCACCCCTTTTTTCGCGATCATCGCGCTGTTGACCTTCCCGCTGCCGGCGCTGATGCGTTACCGCATCATTACCGTGTGGACGCGCTGGGTGATGTGGGCAGCGCGCGTGATGTGCGGTATCCGCTACCGCGTGATCGGCGCCGAACACATTCCCCAGGAACCCTGCATCATCCTGTCCAAACACCAATCAGCCTGGGAAACCATGGGTTTCCAATTGATTTTTCCACCGCAGGTGTGGGTATTGAAGCAGGAATTGCTGCGCGTCCCGTTTTTCGGCTGGGGGCTCGCCATGCTGTCGCCCATCGCCATCGACCGCAGCTCGCGGCGCCAGGCGCTGCAACAACTGGTGGAACAGGGCGTGGCGCGACTGGCAGCCGGTTTTTGTATTGTCATTTTTCCTGAAGGCACGCGCATCGCACCCGGTGGCCGCGGCAATTACCGTCCCGGTGGCGCACGCCTCGCCGTTCAAACCAGAACTGTGGTGCTGCCAGTGGCACATAACGCCGGGCTGTGCTGGCCGCGCAATGCCTTCCTCAAGCGCCCCGGATTGATCACGGTCAGCATCGGCGCACCGATCAGTCCCGTCGGCATCGACGCTGATGTGCTGGCCAAGCGCGTCGAAGACTGGATCGAAACCGAAATGCTGCAACTGGCGAATCACTAGGGAATCGATGAACAAGTCCTTCGACAAGCTCAGGACGAACGGTAAACTGTTGATTCCGTTCGTGGTGATGCTGAGCACTGTCGAAGCATCGAACCATGAACGGAATCCATTTGTTCAGTGTTTCCTTAAGCGCACCCATTCCCGTGCACTTGCCTAACCTTCTGCAACCCGAACTCGCGCTACTGGCGCCGGCTGACCCCGAAAGCGGGGAATTGCACATTACGCTCGACGGTCAGCGCATACCTTACGCACTGCGCCGGTCGCGGCGCCGGCGCTCGATTGCGCTGCTCATCGACGAACGGGGATTGCACGTGGCGGCACCGATCCGCGCCACGCCGTCAGCCATCACTGCCGTGCTGCGCGAACACACGGCATGGATCATCCGCAAAGTCGCGGAATGGCGCGCGAACAAGCCGCCGTCCTGTCGCTGGGAAGCCGGCGGGCGCATCCTCTACCTGGGTATGCCACTGACATTGGCGGCGCACGAAGCAACGACCGCGCCTTTACGTGACAGCAATCTGCTGTATTACGGACCGCAAGCGCTGACCGCCGCGGAAATCGAATCCCGCGTACGTGACTGGCTCAAACAACAGGCGTTGTCCTGCTATACCGGACATTGCCGCCGCTACAGCGCGCAACTGGGCCTCGCCGCGCCTGCTGTGCGCCTGTCGAACGCGCGCACGCGCTGGGGCAGTTGCCACGCCAATGGCCGCATCAGCATGAACTGGCGCCTGATCCAGACCCCGCCGGCATGGATTGAATATGTGGCGGCCCACGAGGTAGCGCATCTGCGGCAGATGAATCACTCCCCGGCATTCTGGCGCACGGTTGCGGAACTGGTCGCCGATCATGCGGAGCGCCGCGCCGCGCTACGGCGTGAAGCCCATCGTTATCTGCTGTTGTGAGACCCGGCATGCATGGAGCACTGTGTGTAACTATTCAGCGCAAACCAGAAGTCAAAAATCTCCCTCACCCGGCGCTACGCGCCACCCTCTCCCGCCGGGACAAGGGAACACTTGGAGCGGAGCAGAGGGGTCGGGGTGAGGGAAGATGTTGATTTCGCTGCTCAGTCCGAATAAATACCGCTATGCTACACTTTGCTTCATCTTCCCCGTGCGACCGACATTGAGATCCATACTGCTTTTACTGGCCCTGACTCTGTCCGTCGCTGGTTGCGGCTACAAAGGCCCGCTGTATCTGCCGGGTTCGAAACCTGCCGCCAAAAAACCAGCGCCTGAACCTGTCGCTTCTCCTGTCACCGCTCCCACCACCCCTGCCGAGGCGCAGCAAACGCCGTGAATCCGTTTAACTACCGCGCCGGGGAGCTGCATGCCGAAGAGGTGCCGCTGTCGCGCATAGCCGCCGCATGCGGCACGCCTTGTTATGTCTATTCGCGCGCAGCTTTGACTGCGGCATGGCGTAATTTCGACACCGCCTTCGCACCGCGTGACCATCTGCTGTGTTACGCCGTCAAAGCCAACCCGAATCTGGCAGTACTCGATGTATTCGCGCGGCTGGGCAGCGGCTTCGATATTGTTTCCGGTGGAGAACTGGCGCGAGTGATCGCCGCCGGCGGCGATCCGCGCAAAGTCGTGTTTTCCGGAGTCGGCAAGACCGCCGCCGAGATGCGCGATGCGCTGCGGGCCAATATTATGTGTTTCAACGTGGAATCGGCGGCTGAACTCGAGCTGTTGAACCGCGTTGCCGGTGAGATGGGTACCGCTGCGCCGGTCAGCCTGCGGATAAACCCGGATGTCGATGCCAAAACCCATCCCTACATCGCCACCGGCCTCAAGGAAAACAAGTTTGGCGTGGCCTACACCGACGCCGCAGCGCTGTACCGCCGGGCGCATGCGCTGCCTCATCTGCGGATTGATGGGGTGGATTGCCACATCGGCTCGCAACTGACGGAAATTGCGCCATTCATCGCCGCACTCGAGCGCGTACTGGCATTGGTCGATGCGCTGGCAAAAGACGGCATTACGATTGCCCATATAGACCTCGGCGGCGGACTCGGTATTCGTTATCAAAACGAAACACCACCGGCGATCAGGGAATATGCGCAGGCGCTGATGCAAGCACTGCGCAACCGGCCGCAGAAGCTGCTGTTTGAGCCGGGACGGCTGCTGACCGGCAATGCCGGCGTGCTGCTAACGGAGGTGTTGTACCTGAAACCGGGGCAGGATCGGAATTTCGCCATCGTAGATGCTGCGATGAACGATCTGATGCGACCGGCGTTGTATGACGCCTGGCATGACGTGCTGCCATTGCGTCAAACTTCTGCGGCCACCCGTCAGTACGATGTCGTCGGCCCGGTTTGTGAAAGCGGCGACTTCCTCGCGCGTGACCGCCAATTGTCTGTAAATACGGGGGATTTTCTGGCCATTGCATCAGCCGGCGCTTATGGCATGAGCATGTCTTCCAACTACAACACGCGTCCCCGCGCCGCCGAAGTCATGGTCGATGGCAATCGTTTTCACATTGTTCGCGACCGCGAAAGCGTCGCCGCACTGATCGCAAACGAGCGCCGATTACCGGATTAAGTGACCTGACAACGGATACGCAACAACGAAAATGGTACGCGCCGCGTACATTTCATGTACTTTTTAGGTACAAACCTCTGTTGCCGTATTTCCACAACATAATCGGCATGCTTAAAATAAATTGACAAAGGTATTGCATTTTTTTTTGTGTCTAGCATAGAATTGGCACACCGGACACGGTTTCGCCATTTTTTTTGGTTGGAACGTAGCAATAACGTTTGAAGCGTTCTTGAAAATCGTGAGTTGGTGGTGCGGAACAAAACCCGCATTTAAACGATGCCTAAGTTAACTTTAAGGAGACGATGATGGCAGCGAAGAAAAAAGCAAAGAAAAAAGCTGGTAAGAAGAAAGTAGCCAAGAAGAAGAAGTAGTAGTTTTGCGAAGGCCGGTTAACACCGGCCTTCGCATTTGCAATTCCCTCCTCGCAGTTTTTCCTTCCGCTATTTCCTGTAGTTGTTTGCGTAGCGCACATCGCCGTTTTATATGTTGCCGGATTGCGCTCCCGCTACCTGTGGCCAGCACCATGGCGTGACTGGCGCATGACGCGACGGTAGCATAAAAAAACAAATTAAATCAATAGGTTATGTCATTATGCGCACGCCAGCAACGTACGGCGCACATGACTTACGCCATGCGCCCAAGGCAGCACAAGAACACTCAGGAACGCAATTAAGGACTTACTCAGGGATTGAGTTGCCGATACACCGCGTCGGCCACGCGCAATAATTCGCCGCGGTCCGTGTCTCCGGACAGCGCATAACCGATGCGACCGTCAAGCCAGT
>JAQBGW010000113.1:0-13513 GCA_032128415.1 Betaproteobacteria bacterium
TGGTGGGCGCCTTGACCAGTCACTGGTGCTGCTGATGCTGGCGACGGCAGCGGCATACGCAGTCAACACCTGCGCCGTATATACCGTCATGTTGCTGGTCGGGCCGGCCTATGGCCAGGGCTTCGACGTCCGCGAGCTGTATACCAGCTTTTCCAACGTGCGGTTTTTCGGCCATGTGCAGACCATGCTGTTGCCGTTTTTGCTGCTGCCGGCCATGTGGTGGGGCACGACGCGGGCGCGTTGCGTGTTGTTGTGGAGCGTGCCTGTGATCTGGTGGATGCTCGTTGTGGGTTCGGGTACGCGCGGCACCTGGGCGGCGTTGTTGATCGGCGCTACTGCCGCATGGCTGTTTGGCGGGCCGGCGGGAAGGCTATGGGTGAAATGGCAGGGTGCCGGGCTGGGCGCCGGGCTGCTGTGTTACGGCATATTCATTTTGGGCATCCCGCAACTGATGGATCTGCCGGTGTCGTTTCTGCATCGCACGGGCGAAATTATTTCGCTGTCGCGCCGCGAGGTGCTGTGGGAGGCTGCGCTGACTTATGCCGCCCAACACCCGTTGCTCGGCGTTGGGCCCATGCATTATGCGTACTGGGTCAATGAAGTAGCGGCGCATCCGCATAACGCCGTGCTGCAATGGCTGGCGGAGTGGGGCGTGCCGGCCGGGCTGCTGTTGACGGGGGTATGGGCTGCGGGTGGGCTTTGTTTCGCAAGCCATGTGCGGCGTGTATCAGATCAAGACGATGACCGGGCCCGCCTGTTTCGCGTCGCGTTGCTCGCCGCGCTGGCCGGGGCTTCTGCGCAGGCGATGGTAGATGGTGTGCTGGTGATGCCGGTCAGCCAGGTGCTGTTGGCGCTGCTCGCTGGTTGGGCGATCGGCATGATGTCTGGCACGGCAGGCGCGCGCGTTGCCGGCAGAGGGGAGAGACTGTTGCTGACGCTCGCGGTCTTGTTTGCGGCTGCTGCAGTGGTTTACGGTGTGGCACCGGAGATTGGCCAGCTCGCGGAACGGGAACAGGTTTTTCTTGCCGGACGCGATCCGAATACGATCCTGCTGCCACGATTCTGGGCGCTGGGCTGGATCAGACCTTAGGGTTGCACCGCGCCCCGCATCAATTGGCCATTCCCGGATTGTGCGCCATCCCTACAATGCGCGGCCGGTTAAGCACCGGCGGCTTGATCACCTTCTTGTCACGCAGGTAACCGGTGATCACGTCCCACACCGGTTCGCCGGTAGCGCCTTCGGCAACAGGTGCCCAGCTCGTTAGTTTGTAAGTCTTGCCGGCATCAATCAGTTTTCCGTTGAGTCGCATGTCGCTGATACGGCTGCCGATTTTATGCGTCGGTGCGCAGGCATATTGCAATCCGCCGACGCGTACCATGTCGCCGCCCTGCTGGTAATAGGGATCGGGATTGAACAGGTTGTCACAGATATCTTCAAGGAGAATCTTCAGGTTGTCGCCGGTGATGGTGCTGGTGGTCACGTACGGATAAGTGATGGCGGTCATGTTCATCACGTCTTCCAGCGTAATCGGCTCGCCCGGCAGAATGGAGGTGCCCCAGCGGAAACCCGGCGAGAAGGCGATCTCCGCATCCTTGGCTTCGAGCAGTGCGTCGAGAATCAACTGGTCGAAGCTGCCGTTGAAGTTGCCGCGTCGGAACAGCAGCCCTTCGCTGACGGCGAGTTTCTCGTTGAGCTTTTCTTCGTACGGCGCGCGGTGTTTTTTGATCAACGCGTTCATCGCGGGGTCGGCATCGAGCAGATTGGCGAATACCGGTAGCAGGCGGTAGCGCGAAGACTTGAGGGCGCCGCCGCGTACGTCGAGATCCAGTACGCCGAGAAATTTTCCGTTGGAGCCGGCATTAGTCACCAGCGTGGTGCCGCCACGGTATTTCACGGGGATCGGCCGGGGCACAGCGTCGTGCGTATGCCCGCCCAATATCACATCAATCCCGGATACGCGCGTAGCGAGCTTGAGGTCCGTATCCATGCCGTTGTGTGATAACAGCACGACAGCATGCGCGCCTTTCTTGCGGACCTCTTCAACAGTCTTCTGCAGGCGTTCTTCCTGTATACCGAAAGTCCACTCAGCAACCATGTGCCGCGGATTGGCGATGGGCGTGTAGGGAAATGCCTGGCCAATGATCGCTACCGTCGCGCCGTTGATTTCGCGCAGCGTATAGGATTTGAACACCGGGTCGTCAAAATCGATGGTGCGGATATTCTGGGCGAGAAATTCGATCTGCCCCTTGAAATCCTTGGTCACGACTTCCTGTACCCGCTTGGCGCCGTAGGTGAATTCCCAGTGGCCGGTCATGATGTCAACGCCTAGCAGTTTTGAGGCGTCGATCATGTCCTGCGCATTGCTCCATAGTGCCGTGGCTGACCCTTGCCAGCTGTCGCCGCCGTCGAGCAGCAGCGCACCGGGACGCTGCGCCCGAACCTGTTTGATCAAGGTCGCAAGGTGCGCGAAACCGCCTACTTTGCCGTAGGTGCGCGCGGCCTCAACGTAATTGAGGTAGGTGTAGGCGTATGCCTCGCGGCTGCCGGGTTTCAAACCGAAATGTTTCAGCAGAGCGTCGCCGATTAGATGCGGCGGGTGTCCGCGGGCATCGGCGATGCCGATGTTCACGTCGGGCTCGCGGAAGTACATCGGCAGCAGCTGTGCGTGACAGTCCGTGAAATGCATCAGTGTGACGTTGCCTTGCGGCTTGCCGAGCTGGTAGAGCTCACCGCTGCGCGCGGCGGCAAATGCTTTGCCGCTGGCCAGAGGCAGGCCCTGCGCTGCAGCGATGGCCATGATCTGCAGAAATTCCCGGCGTGACAGGTGCATATTTTCTGATTTCGAAAAAAAGAGGCTTGGTTGCCCAAGCCTCCGGATTGCTGCGGTGAGCCCGGTTACTTGTTGATCGGCGACTGCGGGTCAATCATGAAGGCCACCATGTGCGTGATCTGCTCCGGCGTCAGGTGCCCGGTGGCGCCCAGGCGGGGCATGTTCGAGCAAGGGAATACGGCCCACGCGTTGTAGATTTTGTCGTAGGTGTATTTTGCGATAGCATCGGAATTGCCGCGCTGCTTGCCGTAGCCGGTCAGGGCTGGACCGACATTGCCGACGTTGATTTCACCGGGTGCCAGGGCGTGGCAGTTCTGGCACAACGCACCGTTTTCCTTGCGTTTCTCGACTTTGCCGCGGCGAATACGGTCACCTGAGCCATTGTGAGCCAGTTTGTCACCGGTCTTCCAGTCGCCGACCAGCTTTCCTGATGCCGGATACTTGATTGATGCCCGTGCCAGCTTGACCACCTCGGCGGCCTCTGATTGCGTCAGTTTTTCATCCCCGACTTTGCTGCAGATTTGCTGAGACCGATCCTGTACCAGACGCTGCTTGTGTTCCGGAGAAGCTGTAAAAGCTTCGAATACCATTTTCTCCGCCAGCTGTTTCGTCGTCGCCTGATCGGGATAGGTTGCGCAACCCGCAACTATCAATCCGGTCGCTGCGAATGCCGACCATTTGATCCATGTCGTTTTCATCTCTTTCCCCTTTTAGCGTTTGAATCCGGGCACTTGCATTACCGCGTCATTGCCCCGGTGGTTGAGATATGTGGTCAAGGCGATCGAATAATCTGTGCCGTATTTCAGATCGGGCAGGCGCATTTGCCAGACGCAGTCGTTGAGTCGCCATTGCATGGTGCGCACGATGTAGTGCGCGCCACGATAAGCCGGCCAGGTTGACGCCACTTCCTGGGCGCCCGCCTTGCTGGTCATGTGCACCAGATCCTGCAGGCGTATGCGTTTGTTCGGTTCCCCATGGCATTGCACACAGCCGAAATCGGTCTGGCCGCTGCGCCGGTAAAAAATGTATTCGCCAGCCTTGTATGCGTCGTACTCTTTTTGGTGGTTGAGCGTGACATTGACCTTCATGCCATTGGAGTGGGACGTGACGTACAGCGCGAGGGCTTCCATATCCGAACCCTTGGTGCGCGGTCGGCCGATCGCCTGTTTGATTAACGCTTTGCGGTCAAATCCCTGCAGCACCGTCATGCAGGTCAGCAGCCGCGATTCCAGATCTTCAACCCGGTCTGTGTCGGCGAAATAACGGGGCAGTCGGGCAGCAGCACCCTCCAGTTTTCCCGGACCCATGCCGAAGTCGCATTGCTCGAGCGATACTTTGTTGGGGCCGCGTTTCTGATAGAACAAACCTTTGCCCTGATCTATCCACAGTTCGCCGGGATTGTCCTCGACCAGCATCTTGCGGCCGACGGAAAGGTCGCCCTGCGCCGAGACGGGTGGCGCCAAGGCAAGTAGGGCGACAGTGCTTAAAGCAGCTAGGCTGATGCCGCGCATTTTTTTCATAATCTCCTCCTTCTTTTATTGGTATCGAATGATGTTGCTGCGCGGCTCGGATCAGGATCCCGCCGCGACAGCGACCTCGTCCGTGCGTTTGTCGCCTTTGTTGTCGGTCCAGGTGACGCTGATCTTGTCGCCTACCTTGGCGCCTTTGACGCGCACACCCAGGAATGGATTTTGTGAGACAGCCTGGCTCCATTGCGCATCCAGCACGGTTTTGCCGTTGTGCTGAACGATGACGCTCTGGATAAAATGCAGCGGCACGACGCCAGACGAAGTCTTGCGTGTGCCGGTTTCCATCGGGTGTCGCATCAGGATGCGCACGTCCGCAGTGTCGCCCTGCAGTTTGGCGCGAATTCTCATCGGGTCAGCCATGTCTTGCTCCTCTTATAGTCCGTGTGTATTCAGGCTTTATACTGATCAACCGCAGCCGCCGACGGTGACCTTGACTTCCTTCGTGGCCATGTAGAATTTTCCGTCAGCCTTGACGATCACGCGCACGGCAGACGTTTTGCCCATTTTGATCCGCGTGGAGACATAGCCTTCGGCGCCGTCCATGAGGTCAAAACTCGCCGCCAGCGGAAACGGATTGTTTTCGGCAATAATGATGATGCGCTGAGTATTGGGAATCTTGCTGGTCACGGCGACTGGAACTATGGCGCCGTTTTCGGCAATATCCGGCGCGGTGATGACGATGTCTTCGCTATCGATCAGATTGGTGACACCCAGATTTTTCTGGATATCGGCCACGGCCTTGGATTCAAACCCGCTCTTGTTCCACGGCGCCGCCCAAGTAGAACCTGTCTGAAGCAGGCCAGCCGCCGCTACGGCTGCTATCGCACCGGCGCCGCTGGACAGTTTCAGGAAATTTCGGCGTAATTGTTTCATGAGCATCCTTCCTTTTAAGTGATGGCAGTCGCGGCGTAACATGCCCTTCCGTTTCCGCAGCCTTCATTGCTACAAAAATATCAAGTCAGAGAAGTAAAGTCAAAGAAGTAAACTAAGTCGATGAGTTAGTATTTGTTGATCCTAGCCAACATGAGAACCATTGTCCATCGTCATTTCAGGGAATAAACGATACCTATTCTGCCATCTGTATTTCCTATGGCAGCGCTGATTTTGGATTCAGCGTCGGCGCGACGGCGCCTTCCATAAACCTGACTTCCCGCCACGTTTTTCCTCCAGCCCGAGGTCGGTGATGCGCATGCCGCGATCCACGGCTTTGCACATGTCATAGATAGTCAGCAGCGCAATACTCGCGGCTGTCAGCGCTTCCATTTCTACGCCGGTGCGGCCTACAGTTTCCACGATTGCAGTGCAATCGACGGCACTGGTTTTTCGGTCAATCGTGAAAGCCACCTCGACTTTGGTGATGGCCAGTGGATGGCACAACGGGATCAAACCGGAGGTCTGTTTTGCTGCTTGTATGCCGGCAATGCGCGCAACGCCAAGCACATCCCCCTTTTTTGCGGCGCCGGCGACAATGTGGCGCAGGGTTGCCGGGCGCATGGTGATGCGGCCTGCCGCGCGTGCAACGCGATGGGTTTCCGCCTTGCCCGCAACATCGACCATCCAGGCCTCGCCGTGTGCGTCGAAGTGTGTCAGAACGCCTGTAACAGATTGTTTTTTCATTAGGAACTCCCGCACAGCCGGAATTATCATAGCACCATGTGCCAGCGATTCATCTTACTGTTGATCCTGTTGTGCGTCCCGCGTGTATTGGCCCAGGCGCTGCCCGAGCTTGGGGATGCTTCGGCTGCGGCGATCTCACCCATAGAGGAGCGCCTACTCGGAGAGCGCATCATGCGGGAGATTCGTCGTGACCCAGCCTACCTTGATGACCCTGAAGTGGCTGATTATGCCGCCGCCCTGGGCGGACGACTGACAGCGCGCAGCGGCGATGCGCGGCAGGAATTCGAGTTTTTTGTCGTGCGGGATCCGCAGATCAACGCGTTTGCCTTGCCCGGGGGCTTCATCGGCATACACACCGGGTTGATACTCGCCGCACAAAGTGAATCCGAGGTGGCCGGAGTGATTGCCCACGAGATTGCGCATGTCACCCAAAAGCACATTGCACGCATGATCAACCAACAGAACACCAGTCAACTGGTGTCACTGGCTTCTCTGGCAGTGGCGATACTTGCGGCGCGTTCGGGCTCGCAACTGGGGGAAGCAGCTCTGGTCTTCGGGCAGGCCGGCGTCATCCAGAGCCAGCTCAATTTCACACGCGATAATGAGCGCGAAGCGGACAGGGTTGGTCTGCAGTTGCTCGATGGGGCGGGGTACGATCCACGTGGGATGTCGGGATTTTTCGAGCGCCTGCAGCGCGCCACCCGCGTGTATGAAGGTGGCGCACCTTCTTATCTGCGAACCCACCCGATGACGTTTGAGCGGATTGCCGACATCCAGAACCGTGTGGAGGGGCTACCCTATCGGCAGGTGCCGGACAGTCTTGATTTTCAGTTGATCCGTGCCAAGTTGCGGGCGGAATCCGAGAATCCGCGTGATGCGGTCGCGTTTTTTGAGACTAGTCTCGCTGAGCGCAAATTTCTGTCGGAAACAGCGAGCCGTTACGGACTGGCGGCCAGTTTGATGCGCATGCGCGAATTTACGAGGGCGGAGCGCGAGATCGCCCCTTTGCGCAACGTGGCCAATCCGATTGTTGCCAACCTGGCGTGCCAGCTTGCGCAATCCACCGGGTCGCCGGAGAGGGCGTTGGCGTGTTACCAATCAGCGTTGCGCACCTACCCCAATACCCGTACGTTGTTTTATGGCCATGCCGATCAGTTGCTACTCTTAAACCAGTCTGCAGCCGCACTGAAACTGGTCGAATTGCGATTAATGGTGCAACCGGAGGACGCCAGACTGTACCAATTGCAGGCACGAGCTTACGCCGCTCTGGGCAACGGATTGATGCAACACCGGTCGCAAGCCGAAGCCTATTTGCGCAACGGACAATTGGGTGCTGCAGTCGAGCAATTGCAGATCGCACTGAAAATCGGAACCGGTGACTTTTACCAACTCTCGGCGACAGAAGCCCGGTTGCGCGAACTGCGCCGCCTGCTGGCTGAGCAGGATAACAAACGACAGAACGTGAATTAATTCACATGGAAACGTTGTCAGAGTCGCCGTTTTTCGCTCTGCGGCACCCCGTCCAAATTAGTGCTATTTTCCGCGCATGAGTACAGATACCGCATACACCGGAACAGACACCGTACCGGAGCAGGTCGAAACGCGAAAAATCGGCAAGTACGAACTCATCAAGGAACTCGGGCGCGGCGCGACCAGTGTGGTGTACAAGGCGTACGATCCATTCCAGGATCGTGAAGTCGCCGTGAAAGCAGTTTTTCCCGAAGCTCTGGGCGACGTGGAAAATGGGCGGCGTTATCGCAAGCTGTTTGTTACCGAGGCGTCGCTGGCCGGCAAACTGTCACATCCGCACATTGTGGCGATCTTTGACGCCGTGGCCGACGAAGAAGCCAGCTACATCGTCATGGAGTACGTCGATGGCACGACGCTGGAGAAATACTCGCGTGTGGACAAGTTGTTGCCGGTCACACGGGTGCTGGAAATCATTTACAAATGCGCGCGCGCCCTCGATTACGCGGCACGGGAGGGCGTAATCCACCGCGATATCAAGCCGGCAAACATACTGCTTTCCTCCGGGGAGGACATCAAGATATCCGACTTCGGCGCAGCCCTGAACGCGGCCAGCGATTCCACGCAGATTACCGGCGTGGGTTCCCCGGCTTACATGTCCCCGGAGCAAGTGCGCGAGCAGCAGTTGACTTATCAGACGGATATTTTTTCGCTGGGCGTGGTGTTCTACCAACTGCTGACCGGCCGACTGCCGTTTCTGGGCAACAACAACTACAGCATCATCTACCAGATTATCAATGTCGATCCGGCGCCGCCGAGCCGTTTTCGTGCCGAGGTGTCTCCGCAGATTGATGCCATCGTTTTACGCATGTTGCAGAAAAATACCGACGACCGCTATCAAACCTGGGGCGATCTGGCCGGTGATCTGGTGGATGTACTTGGGGGGTCGCGCACCAAGGAAAAGGGCGGCATGCCGGAGGCCGAAAAATTTGACACACTGCGCAAGCTCGAATTTTTTCACGCTTTCACCGATGTCGAGCTATGGGAAGTGCTGCGTCTTGCGAAATGGCACCGTTTGCTACGCGAAGCGGTGCTGATTCAGGAGGGCGACATTGGATCGTCATTTTTCATTCTGGCGAGCGGTGAAGTTCAGGTGCGCATGCGGGACCGCTTGCTCAATGTCCTCAAGGCCGGCCAGTGCTTTGGTGAGATGGCCTATCTGGGCAAGCACAAGTTCAAGCGATCGGCGAGCGTGGTGGCCGCCACGGATGTCGTGGTCATTGAGATTCGCGCCGAAACCCTGCCGCAGGCATCAGAACTCTGCCGCCACCATTTCAATGGGGCGTTTCTGGAACTGCTGGTGGATCGTCTGGGAACGGCTAATCTGCGACTGTCACAATTGCTGGCGGAGCAAAACATCAGTGTTTATTGATGTCCCCGGTCTGGCGCTATCCTCATACACGGGAGACAGGCACTTGGTGAACCCGTTTATCCAGTATTCCCTTAGAATTGAATGTCGTATTACCTTATTTGAAGAAGAGAGGATGCAAAATGCAGTTTGAAAAGGAACTGGATGCGCGCGGCCTGAACTGTCCGCTTCCCATCTTGCGTACCAAAAAAGCGTTGACTGATATGACTACCGGACAGGTGCTGAAAATCATCGCCACCGATCCTGGCTCGGTCAAGGATTTCCAGGCGTTCGCGAAGCAAACCGGCAATGCGCTGTTGTCGTCGGATGTCGCCGACAAGGAATTTATTTTTTTCATGAAAAAGAAATAAAGCGGAAACCGAATGGCGCGCGGCTGAATCAACTGCAAAAAGTATTGCCATGCGCCGGGGATGCATAAAGGAGTGATATGAAAATATCAATAAAAACAATAGGTTACATGTTATTTTCGCTCTGTGTCCTGGGCGCTGAGCCGCTACGGGCTCAGGACGCCACGTTTGCAACTAAATCGCTGACCCCGGAGTCAGCGCTGAAAGCAGCGCAGGCGGCGTTGAAAAAATGTCGCGACGACGGCTTTCAGGTCGCAGTTGCGGTCGTTGATCGCAGCGGAGTGACGCAGGTCCTGTTGCGCGATCGTTTTGCCGGACCGCACACGCCGCGCATGGCGGTGGACAAGGCATGGTCAGCAGTGACGTTCCGTACCAACACCGCGGATCTGGATCGCGTCTCACAGCCGGGCATGCCGCAGAGCGGCATCCGTCACCGGCGGCGGGTTGTGGTGGTGGCGGGCGGTATGATTATCCAGGGCGCAGGTGCATTGCTCGGCGGCATCGGCGTATCCGGCGCGCCCGGCGGTGACCGCGATGATGTTTGCGCAAAAGCCGGCATTGACGTCATCCAGGACAGTATTGATTTCTGATTGAAATCCGCAGCAATAAAACGCCCGGTCAACTCACGACATTTGGTGGTTGCGGTGGAACATACGCTTGGTCGGCGCGTAAGGCTGCTACCGACGGCGACTGAATACACAGCGGCAGCCTGTGCGTATGCCAATCGGGAACAAATCATGAGGAAGCTGCAATGAGCAAGCCGAAAAAATTTGCAGCGGAACGACGGGCGTGGTTGCGCAGTGCGGCGGCCGCAGCGCTGGCTGCTGCAGGCATGTTGCGTCTGCGCGAGGCGCTGGCAGCGGGCGTGGTGCCGCCGGGCGTCGCACAGATCAAGGGCGATGTGCGTATCAACGGCAGACCGGCGGAACGCGGGCAGCGGGTTGCACCCGGAGATGTGATCGTCACCGGCAAGGGCGCCGAGCTGGTGTTTGTCGCCGAGCGTGACGCGTTTCTGGTTCGCGCTGACAGCCGGATTGAATTTGGCTCCGCGGCAGCGCGGGGTGCTGTGCGGGTGTTGCGTATCCTGACCGGCGCGCTGCTGTCGGTGTTCGAGTCTGGCGCGCGTCGCGAGATACGCACTGTAACCGCGACCATCGGCATCCGCGGCACCGGGATCTATGTCGAAGCCGAAGCCCGGCGCACCTACGCCTGCACCTGTTACGGCGTAGCGGTGCTGACACCCGTCGATGATCCGCAGGAAGCGGAGACTGTGCGTACCACCCATCATGATCAACCGCGCTACGTCTACGGCAAGGGCATGCCGAAAATGATAGAGGCCGCGCCGGTGATCAACCATTTTGATTCCGAGCTGTATATGCTGGAGGGACTCGTCGGGCGGACACCGCCTTTCGAGACGGCTCGCTATTAATCGATGACGCAGTCTCGGCCAGAGCATCCCGACTGGAACGGAAGCTGGGGCTGGTCAGCAGCGATGCGGTGCTGGCAATGACGCTGCATGAATCGTTGCACGCGACCCTGGAATCCGGGGCCGGCACCACAGAAATCATATAACTATATGTTTTTAAACGATTATTTTTAATTTTTGATAGAGAGGCCGCAGCTCTGCACGTAACGCCGGCATGCGTCGCCAGAGCACCAGTGTGGCGACGGTGGTCATCACACCACCGATCGCCAGCGTGGCCGGAGCGCCGATCTTTTCAGCCAGCGCACCACCGGCGAGGCTGCCCAGCGGATACATGCCGAGGAAGGCGACCGAAAAAATGCCCATGATGCGTCCGCGCATGCGGTCATCGACAATAGTCTGGATCACCGTGCTTACCGCCATGCCGTTGACGACGATACCGAAACCTGTGATCGCCAGCGCTGCGAACGACAGTGGCAGCCAGGGCGACAACGCAAACACCAGTGCGCCGAGACCGGCGCACAGCGATGCAAAGGTGATCCAACGCGTCAGCCCGCGTACATCGCGCCGCGAGGCGAGCGCCAGCATGCCGATCACACCGCCGCAACCGGCAGCGCCGATCAGAAAGCCCAGCATGTCGGCGCCGCCGCCATATACCTTGGCAGCGAAGATCGGCATCAGCGTCTGATAGGGCGTGACCATGAAGCTGATGGTTGCCACCATCGGCAACAACCAGCGGATGGGAATGATGTTCCAGGCATAGCGTGCACCTTCGGCCAGTTGCTGCCAGGGCGATGCCGCGGTGCGCTCAATCAGGCGCGGGGTGATGACCATCATCATCACTGTCGCGATAATGAGCACTTTGCTCAGCGTATTGGCGACAAAACAGAAGGCTTCGGTGGATACGGCGAGCAACAGACCGGCAACCGTCGGTCCAATCATGCGTCCAGCGCTCTGCATCAATGCATTCATGGCGATGGCGCTGGGCAAATCGTCGCGCACCGTGACCATCTCGGTGGTGAACGCGAGCCGGATCGGCGTATCGATGGCGTTGATGATGCCGAGCACCAGTGCGGTGCCGATGATGTGCCAGACTTCAACGGCGCCGGCATAGGTGAGCACGGCCAGTGCGAGCGGCGGCACAGCGGACACTACTTGCGTGAGCAGCAGCAGTTTGTGTTTATTGAAACGGTCGGCCCACAGTCCGCCGAATGGCGCGAAGACGAGGATCGCAATCTGCCCGGCGAATCCGGTGACGCCGAGCAGCCAGGCCGACTCGGTCATCCGGTAAACCAGCCAGGCCATGGCGATCTGTTGTATCCAGTTGCCGATGATGGACAGCGTCTGGCCGTAGAAAAACAGCCGAAAGTTGCGGTGGCGCAGCGCGCGCAACGTGTGTTTGAATTCCATCGGATCAGTTCAGTGGCGCCTGCCGGACAGGCGCGGGAGATCAGCCGCCGAGTTTGGCGAGCTGGGCGCGCATCTGCTCCAGCGTCGAAGAAAAGCGCGCAAGGCGCTCCTTTTCCTGCGCGACCACCAGCGGCGGCGCTTTGGCGACGAAGCTCTGGTTGTCGAGTTTGGCGCGCGCCTTGGTAGTTTCTGCGTCCAGCCTGGCGATCTCTTTCGTCAGGCGCTCGCGCTCGGCGACAATGTCGATTTCGACTTTCAACATCAATTTGAAATCGCCGACGATCGACACCGGCGCATCGTCGCCGGGCAGCGTGCTGACGACGATGACTTCAGTCAGCCGCGCCAGCGCGGTCAGGTAAGGAGCGTACGTACGCAACTGGACGGCGTCTCCTTGCGCCAGCAACGGCAGTTTTTGCGAAGGCGCGACGTTCATCTCGCCGCGCAGCGTGCGGCAAGCCGACACCAGTTGCTTCAGCGTGTTGATATCGCGTTCGGCAGCCTCATCAATTTTTGACGGCTCGGGTTGCGGATAACGCTGCAGCATGATGCTCGCGCCGCTTTTGCCGGCCAGCGGCGCTACTTTCTGCCACAGCTCCTCGGTGATGAACGGGATCACCGGATGCGCCAGGCGCAGGATGGTTTCGAGCACGCGCACCAGCGTGCGGCGGGTGCCGCGGTTTTGCGCATCGCTGCCGTTGGCGAGCTGAACCTTGGCGAGTTCGAGATACCAATCGCAATATTCGTCCCACACCAGTTCATAAATGGCGCGGGCCAGATTGTCGAAGCGGTAGTCGCGATAAGCTTGCTGCGCTTCGGTCTCGGCGCGCTGCAACCGGCTGACCAGCCAGCGGTCGGCGGCGGAGAGTTCGACCGGCGCCGCAGCATCAAGTCCGGTATCTTTGCCATCGCAATTCATCAATACGAAGCGCGTAGCGTTCCACAATTTGTTGCAGAAATTGCGATAACCTTCGCAGCGTTTCTGGTCGAACTTGATGTCGCGGCCAAGGCTGGCGAGGCTGGCGAAAGTAAAACGCAGCGCATCGGTGCCGTAGGCCGGAATGCCGTCCGGATACTCAATGCGGGTGCGTTTGGCGATGGCTTCGGATTGCTGCGGATTCATCAGGCCAGCGGTGCGTTTGCTGACCAGCGTTTCGATGTCGATGCCGTCGATCAGATCCAGCGGATCCAGCGTATTGCCCTTGGACTTGGACATTTTCTGACCTTCGGCGTCGCGCACCAGGCCATGTACATAGACATGGCGGAACGGCACCTTCCCGGTCATGTACTTGGTAATCATCACCATGCGCGCGACCCAGAAGAAAATGATGTCGAAGCCGGTGACCAGCACCGATGAAGGCAGATACAGGTCCAGTGCCGGATTCGATTTCTCCGGCCAATCGGGCGTCCAGTCGAGTGTTGAGAAACACCACAGCTGTGAGGAGAACCAGGTGTCGAGGACA
>JAQBGW010000114.1:0-10418 GCA_032128415.1 Betaproteobacteria bacterium
GGTCTGCATCGCCGGCCTGAACTTGCCGCCACAGCGCAGCAAGTCCTGCTGATCGGACTGGGCATCGCCACGATCTGGCTGGTGGGAATCTGGACGCATGGTTGATACAAGTGCAAAGTGCAAAATGCAATGTAAAATGATCAGTAAAAGACAACGCGTATTCCAATTGGCACTTTGCGCTCCGGTGGAAGTCCCCTTGGGGGGGCACTTTGCGCCCCGGAGGAAGTCCCCTTGGGGGGCATTGGTCACTGCATGACCGATCCCACACCCCAATCCGTTGCGGCTGCATTTGCCGAACTGAATCGCCGCCTGCTTGCCGACACCGCTGCAAAGTTGGGGGCTGCCGACTCCGCCGCCATGATGCAACTGCTGAGCACTGCTGTGGCGGCCGACAGCGAGCGCTGGACTGCGCTCAACAACCGCTACTACAAGGATCATCTCCAACTGTGGCAGGCGCTCACCGGCTCCAACGGTGATGCCGACGCGCAGAAAGAAGCACCGGAATTGCCGGATGACCGCCGTTTCCGCGCACCGGAATGGCGTGAACCCTATTACAGCTACCTGGCGCAGTCATACCTGCTGTCATCACGCTGGCTCGAGGAATTCACTGGCGCGGCGCGGCTCGAACCCCATGCCAAACACAAGCTGGAATTCTATACACGGCAGATGATTGATGCGATGTCGCCGGCGAATTTCCCGTGGAGCAATCCGGAAGCCATCAAACTCGCCGCGCAAACCGATGGCGAGAGCATCAACCGTGGCCTGAAGAATCTTGCTGTCGACATCGACAAAGGCATGGTGTCGATGACCGACGACACCGCGTTCGAGGTCGGCCGCGACCTGGCGATCACGCCCGGTACAGTGGTCTATGAGAACGATTTCATGCAGTTGCTGCAGTACACGCCGCTGACGGAGACGGTACATGAACGACCGCTAGTCATGGTGCCGCCCTGCATCAACAAATACTACATACTCGATCTGCAGCCTGACAATTCCTACGTCCGCTACGCGCTGGAGTCCGGCCACACGGTATTCATGGTGTCGTGGCGCAACATGCCGGCAGCCATGGGCAAAGCGACCTGGGATGATTATCTGGAACACGGCGTGATGCGCGCACTGTCCGTGGCCAGCGAAATCTGCGGCGTGCCGCAAGTCAACGCGCTCGGTTTTTGTGTCGGCGGCACGCTGCTCGCCTGCGCCCTGGCGGTGTTGCGCGCCCGCGACGAAAACCCGGTCGCGAGTGTCACCTTCCTCACCACCATGCTCGATTTCAGTGACACCGGCGAACTCGCCGTGTTCATTGATGAGCCCTATGTCGCTGCGCGCGAAAATGAATTTGCCGACGGCGGCGTGCTGCGCGGCCGGGAATTGGCGTTGACGTTCGCCAGTCTGCGCGCCAACGATCTGATCTGGCCGTACGTGGTCAACAATTACCTGAAGGGGCGCTCGCCCGAAGCCTTCGATCTGCTCTACTGGAACAGCGACAGCACCAATCTTCCGGGCACGATGTACTGTGAATACATCCGCAGCACCTATCTCGAAAACAGTCTGCGCACGCCTGAAAAACTGACCATGTGCGGCGAGCCTGTCGATCTGTCTACGCTCGACATGCCGACTTACGTGCTGGCGGCGCGCGAAGATCACATCGTCCCCTGGCGCACGGCTTATGCAACCACAGAACTGGTCACCGGGCCGATCCGTTTCGTACTGGCAGCCAGCGGCCATATTGCAGGCGTCATCAATCCAGCGAAGCGCAACCGGCGCAATTTCTGGATTAACGCGGCACTGCCGCCGGACGCCGAAACCTGGCTCACCGGTGCCACCTCCGTACCTGGCAGTTGGTGGCCGGACTGGACCGGCTGGCTGGCCGAATACAGCAGCGCACAGATCCCGGCCCGGGCGCCGGGCAGTGCTGCATATCCCCCTGTTGAACCGGCGCCAGGACGTTATGTACGGGAAAAATGCAGTTAAGCGCAGCAAATAGTCGTATTCAGTAGGTACAGATCAAATTCCCGGTGTTATTTTTTGCCTAAGATCCGGCATTGATTTTCGCCTAAAATTGGAACCCGCAATTCAATACAGGAGGTCGCTATGTCACGCGTTGCAGTTGTTACCGGCGGTATGGGAGGTCTCGGAGAGGCCATTTGCATGAAGCTCGGCAAAATGGACTTTCAGGTGGTTGCCACCTATTCGTCCGGCAATCAGAAACACGCCCAATGGCTGGCCGACATGCAAAAACAGGGATACGACTTCCGCGCCGTACCGGTTGATGTCGCCGATTATGATTCCTGCCAGAAAGCAGTGGCGCAGGTCACCAAGGAGGTCGGCCCCATCGATGTGCTGGTCAACAATGCCGGCATCACCCGCGACACGACCTTCAGGAAAATGGATCAGGATGCCTGGCACGCCGTGCTGACGACCAATCTCGACAGCGTTTTCAATATGACCAAGCAGGTCATCGACGGCATGGCCGAGCGCAACTGGGGGCGCGTCATCAACGTGTCATCGGTCAACGGTCAGAAAGGTGCTTTCGGCCAGACCAACTACTCTGCAGCCAAGGCTGGCATGCATGGATTCACCAAGGCGGCCGCGTTGGAATACGCCCGCAAGGGCGTCACCGTCAATACGATATCGCCGGGTTACATCGGCACCCAGATGGTGATGGCCATCCCCAAAGAAGTGCTGGATACCAAAATCATTCCGCAGATTCCCATCGGCCGGCTGGGAAAGCCCGAGGAAGTTGCCGGACTGGTCGCCTATTTATGTTCGGAAGAGGCTGCCTTTGTCACCGGCGCCAACATCGCCATCAACGGCGGCCAGCACATGCAGTAACGGGGGCGTGCGGCAAAAAAATGCCCGCCGGAGGAGACCGCCCCGGCGGGCAAACCTTTATGTCCAGATGGAACACTGACAATAAAGGAGGAGGTTCATGATCCAGGCTGCAGCATGCTGCACCCAGCCTACTCAATAACGGCTAATGGTGCAGCTACTTGAATTCCCGCATGAAACGCAATAGGCTGTTGATTTATATAATATTTTAACCATGCTGCAGTTGCGTTGCTGCAGTGCCTGTGAAATAATGCTGCACCCTACACCTGAGGCAACCAACCCATGAGCGCACAGGTTCGTAATATCAAGAAGTATCCGAATCGCCGGCTCTACGACACCGAGACCAGCAGCTACATCACGCTGGCCGACGTCAAGAAGCTGGTACTCGAAAACGTCGCCTTCAAAGTCGAAGACGCCAAATCCAAGGGTGATCTGACGCGCAGCATCTTGCTGCAGATCATCCTCGAGGAAGAAGCCTCCGGCGAACCGATGTTCACCAGTGATTCGCTATCGCAAATCATCCGCTTCTACGGCAATGCCATGCAGGGCATGATGGGCGGCTATCTCGAAAAGAACATCGAGACCTTCATGCAGATCCAGAACAAGTTGCAGGAGCAGTCGCGCCAGGTCTATGGCGAGAACCCGATGCTCAACTCTGAGACCTGGAACGAGTTCGTCAAAATGCAGGGCCCGGCCATGCAGGGATTGATGGGCCGCTACCTCGAACAGAGCGCGCAGACCTTCCTCAACATGCAAAATCAGTTGACGGCGCAAACCCGAAATCTGTGGGGCAATTTCCCCTTCCCCGGCTTCCCGGGCGCCGAGGAAGCCAGGAAAGACGGCGAAGAGCCGAAGCCGTAACGCCCCGCAGTTCGCGCCCCGATACCGCTCCTCTGTTTTGCCCACTCCTCCGCGCAAAGTCGGCTTCGTATCGCTCGGCTGCCCCAAGGCACTGGTAGATTCCGAACACATCCTGACGCAATTGCGCGCCGAGGGTTATCTCGTCTCGCCCACTTATCAGGACGCCGATCTGGTCGTCGTCAACACCTGCGGCTTCATCGACGCTGCCGTGGAAGAATCGCTGGACGCGATCGGTGAAGCACTCGCCGAAAACGGCCGGGTGATCGTCACCGGCTGCCTGGGCGCCAAGGGTGACATCGTCCGTGAACATCATCCGAAAGTGCTGGCCGTCACCGGTCCGCATGCCACCGCCGCGGTGATGGATGCCATTCATATCCATCTGCCCCAGCCACATGATCCGCATGTCGATCTGATCCCACCACAGGGCATACGCCTCACGCCGCGGCATTACGCCTACCTGAAAATTTCCGAAGGCTGCAATCACCGCTGCACCTTCTGCATCATCCCGTCGATGCGTGGCGATCTGGTCAGCCGGCCGATCGGTGACGTCATGCAGGAGGCGCAGAATCTGGTCAACGCCGGCGTGAAGGAACTGCTGGTGATCTCGCAGGACACCAGCGCCTATGGCGTCGATATCAAATACCGCACCGGGTTCTGGGGCGGGAAACCGATCAAGACCCGCATGACCGAACTGGTGCGCGCACTGACCGAGCTCGGCGTCTGGGTACGCCTGCATTACGTCTATCCCTATCCGCATGTCGATGAAGTCATACCGCTGATGGCAGACGGCAAGCTGCTGCCCTACCTCGACGTGCCGTTCCAGCATGCCAGCCCGCGCATTCTCAAGCTGATGAAGCGACCGGCCAACGCCGCAGGCACGTTAAAACGCATCCGCGACTGGCGCGCGATCTGCCCCGACATCACCATCCGCAGCACGTTCGTCGTCGGTTTTCCCGGAGAAACTGAAGCGGAGTTTGACGAATTGCTCGAATTCCTTGAAGAAGCACAGCTCGACCGTGTCGGCTGCTTCGCTTATTCACCGGTTGAGGGCGCTGCTGCCAATGCACTGCCCGGCCGGGTGCCGGATGAGGTCAAGGAGGATCGCCGCGCGCGCTTCATGGCCACCCAGAAAAAAATCAGCACCTCACGATTAAAACGCCGCGTCGGACAAACCCTCACCGTGCTGGTCGATACCGTGGACAAAAAGGGCGCCATCGCGCGCTCAGCCGCTGATGCGCCGGAGATCGACGGCCGCGTCATAATTCGTCGCGGCCAGAAATTGAAGCCGGGCGAATTTGTGAAAGTCAAAATCACCAAATCCGATGCCCACGACCTGTGGGCCGAGCCCCTCGGCCTGCGTGTGGTCTGATGTGGCAGCGCCTGAAAAACTGGGCGCGCCTGCTGAAAAGCGATATCGTGACCCTATGGTTCGCCTGTCGTCATCCACAAACACCGCTGTCGGCAAAATTTGCCGCAGCACTGATCGTCGCCTATGCTTTCAGTCCGATCGATCTGATCCCGGACTTCATCCCGGTACTGGGCCTGCTCGACGAAATCATTCTGCTGCCGGTGTTTATCTGGCTCACTCTGAAACTGGTGCCGGCGCCGGTCCTTGCCGAATGTCGAACCCGCGCTCAGGAATGGCTGGCCTCACTAAAACCCAAGCCACGCAACTATATCGCTGCGGCGGTAATTGTCGCGCTGTGGATATTCACTGCGTGGCTGCTGTGGCGATGGCTGGCAAACTGAACTCTTCATCATCATGACCGATCCGACATCTCCAAAACCGCACAATCGCTGGCAACGCCTGCTGCCCTGGCGGCACGACGATGGCATCGAGACCGGGGGCGGCCGCGAGTTGTCATTCGTGACGCTGATTGCAGCATTGATCATAGGCGCCGCGTTCCTGGCCGCCTACCACTTTGTACGTCCCGCACCGCCGAATACGTTTGTCATCTCCACCGGCAGCCCGGACGGCGCCTATCACGCGTACGCACAGCGCTATCGTGAGCTGTTGGCCAAAGAAAAAATCAAGGTCGAATTGCGTACGTCTTCCGGTTCAGTCGAAAATCTGCAACGCCTCAGCGATAACATTTCAGGCGTCGATGTGGCACTGATCCAGGGCGGCGTGGCCGTGGCCGGCAAGGATTACCGCCTGGTTTCACTGGCGGCGCTGTACTACGAGCCGCTATGGATTTTCTACCGCAACGCCGGCAAATTGACGTTATTCACTCAACTGGCAGGCAAACGGATTGCAGTAGGCCCCGAAGGCAGCGGTACGCGCGCGCTGGCGATGAACGTGTTGCAGGCGAGCGGCGCGCTCCGGCCAGATACACACCTGCTTCCCCTCAGCGGCATGACCGCTGCCGACGCATTGATAGCCGGCAAACTCGACGCCGCATTATTTGTCATAGCCTCCGACGCCCCGGTAATCCAGAAACTACTGAAGGCGCCAGGCGTGCGACTGATGAGCCTGAGTCAGACCGAAGCGCTGGCGCGCCGCTTTCCCTACCTGTCACCCATCACACTCTCGCGCGGCATGATCGATCTCGCCGCCGACTTCCCGCCAACGAACGTGCGCATGGTCGCCACCACTGCGCACCTGGTTGCGCGGGAAAATTTACATCCGGCGCTGGTCTCGGTGCTGTTGCAGGCCGTGGCGAAAATCAATGCCGTACCCGGTATGTTCCGCAGAGCTGGTGAATTTCCGACCACACGCGATGGCGACTTCCCGGTCAGCGAAGATGCCCAGCGGTTCTTCAAATCCGGACCACCGTTTCTCCAACGCTACATGCCGTTCTGGGCCGCCAACCTGATCGAACGCCTGTTGGTGCTGCTGGTACCGCTGATCGTCGTGCTGATCCCGGTGATGCGCATCATGCCGGCGTTTTATAACTGGCGTGTCAAAAGCAAGGTGTTCCGCTGGTACCGTGAACTCCGAAGTGTCGAAGTCGAAGCACGGGGAAAGACCAATACTGCAGACACGGCGCAACTGCTCGAACGCCTGGATGAAATTGAAAAGGGCGTCGAAGCCGCCCGCGTGCCGCTAACCTACTGGGATTATGTCTACACGCTGCGCAGCCACATCGACATGGTGCGTGCGCGGCTGACCCACACCACGGCCACGCCGGTTCCGCCACTGGTCCCGCCGCCAGACAACTGATTTTCGCGGTCCGGATCAAGGCCGCAGGCCGTCGCCCAAGAGGACTTCCGTTGGGCGCAATCCGGGACAGTGCAGGCGGTTGATATCAAAGTCAAAAACCCCCGGATTCCACTTCGTTTTATCCGGGCTGCAATCAACGAGAGCCGCCGCTACGATACCGGCAACGCTTCCTGCGCAAAAAACGCGACCACATCATCAATCTCACGGGTGCGGGTCATCGGCGGCAGGCTGCGCCAGATGCGCTTGCCGTAGGATTTCGATAACAGCCGCGGATCGCAGATCATCAGCACACCGCGATCGGTCTCGTCGCGAATCAACCGTCCCGCGCCCTGCTTCAGTGAAATCACCGCGCGCGGCAACTGGTACTCCATAAAGGCGTTACGGCCTTCGGCGTTGATTTTGGCGATGCGCGCCGCGAGTACCGGATCGTCGGGTGGTGCGAACGGCAGCTTGTCGATCATCACCACCGACAGCGCCTCACCGCGCACATCGACCCCCTCCCAGAACGACTGGCTGCCGATCAGCACTGCGTTGCCCAGTTCGCGAAAGCGCAGCAGCAGTTCCGTGCGCGAACCCTCGCCCTGCACCAGCAGCGGATAATCCCATCCGCGTTTTTTGAACTCGTCGGCCAGCAGGCCGTGCGCCTCGCGCATCGCCCGCAAGCTGGTGAACAGCAAAAAAGCGCGGCCGCCACTGGCCTCGACCACCGGCACCGCTGCCGCGACGACCGCAGCGGTGTAATCCGGCGTATTCGGGTCCGGCAGTTGTTGCGGCACATACAGCAGGCCCTGCGTTGCAAAATCAAAGGGGCTCGCCCAATTCGCAGTCTGTGCCGCTTCGATGCCCAGCTCATTCACGTAATGCGAAAAATCGCCGTTGACCGACAGCGTCGCCGAGGTGAACACCCAGGCTTTGGCCTGCGCCTCGACCTGCTTCCTGAAAATCTCCGCAATCGACAACGGCGTGGCGTTGAACTGCACCGACTGGTGAAATACCTCCACCCAGCGCACCAGACTGGCATCGGCATCTTCGCGCCAGCCGGCGAGTTGCCCGCGCAAGGCATCGGCGCGCTCGAAACACTGCGCAAGACCGTCACTGCGCGCCGCCTGTGTGTGCAGCGTCTCGGCGAATGCCGTGAGTTTGTCGCAGGCTTCCGTCAGCGCTTCGGTAATGACTTTGCGCTGTTTGAGCGCATTCGCCGGCATGCGCGAGCCACCGTCCTCAAAAGCGAGGCGCAGATCGCGCGCCGACTTCTCCAGCACATTGGCCGCCACTGGTAGTGCGGCGAAATCCTTGGCACTCGTCGCGCCCTCGATGCGCGCATCCCGCGCCAGATCAATCAACTGCGTGGTTGATACCGACTGCCCGAAAAAAAGGCTGGCAGTTTCCGGCAACTGATGCGCCTCGTCAAAAATCACCGTATTGCACGCCGGCAGCAATTCGGCCACGCTTTCCTCGCGCAGCATGACATCAGCGAAAAACAAATGATGGTTGACCACCACCACATCGGCTTCCAGCGCCTGCTTGCGCGCCTTCATCACAAAACATTTGTCGTAATGCTCGCACTGCGAGCCCAGACAATTGTCGCGGGTGGACGTCACCAGCGGCCACACCCCGGCGTTCTCCGGCACTTCGGCCAGATCGGCGCGGTCACCGGTGTTGGAGATGCGCGCAAAACTCTCGATGCGCGCGAGGTACACCACGTCGTCCCGCGTCGGCAATCGGCCGTCGGACTGGGCGCGCGCCAGATGATGATGACAGACGTAATTGGCGCGACCCTTCAACAGTGCCACCGTCACCGGCACTTTCAGCGCGTCGCGCACCGTAGGAATATCGCGCCCGAACAACTGATCCTGCAGCGTCTTGGTACCGGTGGAAATAATCACCTTGCCGCCGGAGAGCAGCGCCGGCACCAGATAGGCAAAGGTCTTGCCCGTGCCCGTGCCCGCCTCTGCAACTATAACATCTTGATTTTTAATGATATTTTGTATTGCCTCGGCCATCTCCAGTTGGAACGGCCGCGCCCGGAAGCCGGGCACCACCTGCGCCAGTGCGCCGGTTGTGGAGAATACGGATGCGAGATCAGACACCGCGCGAGTTTAACAGGCCGCCACACGGCCATGCCGGGCAGATAATATGTGGTCGATGCCTTACCCAACACCGCAACAGATCACATTTTTTCTCACTAATAATGTCAACTACATCACGTTAACCCCCTTATTCGTGGCCATACGTCGTCTTACCCCTTCCGATTCGTTCGCCTTTCAAGCGTTTTGACTCGCCGCACTTCGCGACGCGCCATCGGCTTTCGGATCGAGCTACGAAGAAGAAAAAGATTTTTCGGTATCCACTTTAGAAAGTCGTCTTGAAGTGAAGCACGATCGCGGAGTATTTGGTGCATTTGAGGGCACGTCTCTTATTGGTCTCGTCGCCCTCGGTAGAGAAAACATGCGGAAGCTGGAGCACAAGGCACTTATCTGGGGCATGTACGTCGCGCCTATTGCTAGAGGAAATGGGGTAGGTCGCGCGTTACTACTTGAGGCGCTCGCCTTAGCGCGCTCCGTACCTGCGATTCGGCAAGTGAATCTTTGTGTCAATGCCAGCAACACCGCCGCCATTCATTTGTATAGTTCTGTGGGCTTCAAAACATTCGGCCGCGAGCCAGGTGCAATGCTCATCGACGGAGAGCTACACGATGAAATACACATGTGCCTTCGCTTTACGGGGGGCTAACAACCCGGCGCAGGCGGACCGCTGGACATTTATACTCCTTAGGCGTATAGTTTCCCAATGTTCAGTGTTGTCGAAACTTCCGTGTTTCAGAAACAATGGCCACTTTACTGGACTGAAGAAGAGCGAGGCGAATTTGCCGCATATATCGCCGAGTTTCCAAATTCCGGTGATGTAGTGCCCCAATCGGGTGGCATTCGAAAGGTTCGTTGGCGGCGTGCAGGTACGGGTAAGTCCGGGGGTGTTCGCGTAGTTTATTTCACGCGTACTGTGGAAGAAGAGGTTGTGCTTCTGCTTATTTATTCCAAGTCCAGGACAGACAACATCACAGGAACCAAGCTTAAGGAGATTCGCCGTGTCATTGAAAACTAAACCACTTACGGGCACCAAGCTGCGGGACTATGAGGCTAAGCGCGATCTTGCTGCTGAATTGCTGGAGTCCGTAAAGAAAATGAAAGCGGGAAAAACTCAAGTTGTCCTCTCACCCGCAATTGAAGCGCGAGAACGTACAGGCCTGTCACAATCGCAATTCGCCAGGCTTCTTGGTGTGTCTGTTCGTACACTTCAAGGCTGGGAACAGGGCCGCAAGCAACCTAGTGGAGCGGCACGTACGTTGCTCACAATTGCGCAGACCAATCCCAAGGCATTGCTGGCGGTAGCCGGAAAGTAACGTATGGGCAGTATGAGGCATAACAAGCCATTCGAGCCGACGCCTATCGGCGCGGCACAATGGCGACGTTGGTAGCACAAGAGTCAGAGCCGCCATCTGTTTCCAGCAAGCATGCGAGGGAAGGGCTCGGCAAATCCGTGTCACCACCAGCCCTCAACCCCGCGG
>JAQBGW010000115.1:0-3849 GCA_032128415.1 Betaproteobacteria bacterium
CGGGCGTGTTGATGACGATGGCGCCGGCGTCTGTGAGTTCCTGCGGGCTGGGCACGGCCTTTTGCGGCAAGGGCTCACCGCTGTGACGCAGCGTGCCACGCGGCACGAACATGCCGGGATTGACATGGCATTCCAGCCGCCGGCCGTTGTTGGCCGCGCGGACCTGGCGCACCGCCTCAATCAGTCCGCCGGCGTGATCCCAATGACCGTGCGACAGCACGACCGCGCCGGCATCACCAAAGGGAATTTTCAGCAGCGCGCCGTTGCGTGTAACGGTATAAGCCTCGGGGCCGGCGTCGAACACCAGCGTCTGCGTGCTGCTGCCGATATGCGCGGCAATGATCAGCGACAGGCCGTGGTGTGCGCAGCAGCGGTATTCGCCCGCTGACTCTTTCAGCGTACCCCGTTTCAACAGCAGCGGCACTTCATTGGTGACGCCAACGGGAACGGTGGACAGGCTGTCGGTCACGTTATCGACCAGTACCTGCACAGTGATCGAATCGACGACCTGCAGGTCGCGGGTGATTGCCAGGGACATGATGATTTCTCCTGCGGGTGGATGTGCATCTGTAGCGAACCGGTATGACTACAGCAATGGAATCAGGCACCGAAAACCGTCAATTTACCAGCGAAAACCGGGTGATGCGCGTATAGTGAATCCGCACATAAAGGAATCGCACTCATGAGCATGACCGAACAAGCCTATCTCGAGACCTACCGCAAACTCGCTGATAAATACGAGAACAACCAGAGCAGCATGGAAGAATATATCGAGGCGATGCAGAAGCTCAAAGAGAATTATCTCAAGGGCAGAATCGAAACGACTCTCCCGGTAGTTCCGTAGCAATCAGCACCCTGCTCCAGCCGCACTGCTGCAGATCGGCCCGTGCGCCGATACGTTAAACTGCGCCCCCGGACATTGGTTTCCGGACATCCGCACCAACGCACCGCGCCATGAAAATCGCCAGACCACCCGTTGCCAGCCCGACCAGGCCGGTCTATGTGCCGCCGCCCGGCGCCTGCGACGCGCACTGCCACGTATTCGGGCCGCCGGAAAAATTTCCTTATGCGGATGTGCGGCCATACACCCCCGGCGAACCTGCGCCGCGCGAGCGCCTCGCACAACTGCACGCGCATCTGGGACTGTCGCGCGCAATCATCGTGCAGGCCACGCCTCACGGCACCGACAATCGCGCGATGCTCGATGCCATCGCACGCAGCAACGGCGCGTACCGCGGGGTTGCGCTGCTCGCCGAAGACATCACAGACGCCGAGCTCGGACATCTTCACGCCAATGGTGTACGCGCGGCACGCTTTAATTTTGTACAGCACTTGGGCGGCGCACCCGATCCGGCTGCTTTCCAGCGCATGGTTGCGCGTACCAAAGAAATCGGCTGGCACATCGAGTTGCATTTTGACGCGCAGGATCTCGCTGAATACCGGGACCTGCTCCATCGTCTGCCGGTGCGCTTCATCATCGATCACATGGGTCGCGTCAAGTCCGACGGCGGCCTGGCTCAGGCGCCGCTGCGCAACCTGCTGGAACTGCTGAAAAACGAACGCGCCTGCGTGAAGATTTCAGGCGGCGAGCGTGTCTCAGCAAGCGGCAAGCGGCCGTTTCACGACGCCGTGCCGATCGCCCGCGCCATCATCGAGGCCGCGCCCGATCAGGTGATCTGGGGCACCGACTGGCCGCATCCGAACGTGCCCAACGACATGCCGGACGAAGGTGAACTGGTCGATCTGTTTGCGTTGTATTGCGACGACGACGCACTGCGCCGCAAAATCCTCGTCGATAATCCGTCGCGGATTTACTGGGCAGACCTGTAAAAAGGCTGCGCTGCTACCAGCGCAATATTCGCGGTCCGATGATTGCACCGAGCGTGGTCGGGATCAGCATGCCCAGCACGTACCAGAAGCCGAGAAATGATGCGCCCGATTCAGGACAGTACAGCGCATAAGCCATCGCCCCCACCGTACCGGCAAGCAAACCGGCCGCCGCCCCCGCCAGGGCCAGCCGCGTCGGGGCCAGTGTTTTCATGACCCACAGCAGCGCGATGAACGCCGGCACCGACAGCAATGCCACGTATAGCGGACAAGTGGCCCAGGTATTGCCCCAGAACAGCACCTGACGCTGCTCCGGGGTTGCTCCCGTCAATTCAATCGCTCCCAGCAGCCAGATCGCCAGCAGTGGTGCGCACAACACGATCAACACCCGGCCCAGCGGCACACCCGGACGCGACAGCCGGGATGCTGCAACCAGCGCGCAGGCGGCGAGCGCTCCCGGAAACGCAAATTTCACCCAAAACGCGGGGATACGCACGACCTCGGCCAGATCGGGGCGTACGCCGAGCAGGATTACCATCAGCAACATCGCGCCGGCGAGTCCTGCCGCGAGAGCGATAGCGTAACGCACGCGCCAGATGCGCGGCGCGATCGGATCGGCGTCACTCGCCAGCAGTTCAATCAATTGCGCGGTTTTCATGTGGAATCCCGCACCAGCAAACTGAGCGCTTTGAGTCCGCGATGCACGCCGATCTTGATTGCGGATTCCGACATGCCGGTAGCACGTGCCGCCTCGGCCACGGACAAACCTTCCAGTTTGGTGTGCACGATGGGCAGCCGCTGCCGGTCCGGCAGCTGCTCGAGCAGACGCCCGAGATCACGCCGCGCATCGGCAGCATCGGTTTCGGACCGCGCAAATACGGCGGTATCGTCGTCAAACGGATCGTTCAGCGTGTCGCGACCCTCGCGCCGGCGCAGCAGATCGATCAGTTTGTAGCGCGCGATCGCATGCACCCAGGCCGTTAACGGCTGGTCCGCATCGTAGGTATGGCGCTGGTTATGCACAGCCAACAAGGTCTCCTGTACCAAATCCTCCACATCATCGGGCAAGCGGGTCAGGCGCCCCCGCAGAAACCCGCGCAAATGCGTGCTGAGTTCCTGCAGAAAAGCATGATAGTCCGCTTGATCGCCGGCCAGGCCGCGCAACAGCATTTCCCGCAGCCTGGATTCAATTACGTTCACGCGGCCTTGTCTTTCTATTCGTGGAATCGGGGGAATTGGTTACAAAACGGGAAAAAACAGGTTGATCAGTCGAATTTTGCCCGACCTTGTAACCAATCGCCAATCGCCAACGAATTACCCTGCAGACCGCGCATTCCGGAATCATTTTAGAAAAACGCGGCAAATCAACTTTAATCACCACAAGGAGTCTGCACCATGAATACAAAAGCACTCGCTGTTACCGCCATCACCCTTGCTGCGCTGGTATCCGGCGTCGCTGCTGCTGCTGCCGACAAACCCGCGCAGGAAAAATGCTACGGCGTATCCAAAGCCGGCAAGAACGACTGCAAAGCGGGCGCCGGCACCAGTTGCGCCGGCACATCCAAAGTCGATTACCAGGGCAATGCCTTCAGTCTCGTTGCCAAGGGCACCTGCGCCAGCATCAAGACGCCGAAGGGCCATGGCTCGCTGACCGAAAAGATGATGTAAATCCACGGCGCAAGCCAAGGACGCACCTCGCAACCATGACCACTCTCCTCACCGCCGGACTGGGTTTGAAGCCCGAGCATTATGACTCGGCGCTCGCATGCACAGCGACGGGGTTGTGGTTCGAGGTGCACCCCGAGAATTACATGATTGCCGGCGGCCCGCGACTGGCGTGGCTGGAGGCAATCCGCACCAAACATGCCCTATCCCTGCACGGCGTGGCTCTGTCACTGGCGGCAGATGCCGAGCCGGATGCAGCGCACCTTCAACGGCTGGCGGAACTCGCACGCCGCGTGGAGCCCGCACTGATTTCAGAACACCTCGCCTGGTCCACCTGGCGCGGCGCCTACCATCCCG
>JAQBGW010000116.1:0-15467 GCA_032128415.1 Betaproteobacteria bacterium
TGCGGCTGCCGGGCATCGAAGGTCGCAAGCGAGCCGTCCTGCAACCGCACTTGGGCGATGAACGACGGACCTCTGCCGGGCATAGCCCCGTGGCGCATCATCGGCGGCATCCACGCGCCATCGCCACCTGTCCCTCCGGGCGCATGCATCGCCTCGCCAGTATAGGGGGCACCCTCCGTCATGCTGACGCTCACCGGTCGGCCGTCGCCGAGAAATCGCCGCAGCAAACTGCTAAAGAGGGCTGAACGCGCACCAGCTTCGGTCTCCACGCCGGGCACGACCAGTGGCCCGCGCTCCAGACTGACCGACAACGGCGGCGCACTGAGTACCTTGACGATGCGATTGCGTTCGGCCGGCGTCATGGTGTCGAGCAGGCGCACGATGTCGGCGATGCGCTGCGCCGACTGCATGCCGCTGGCCTGCGCCAGCAGTTCGCCGCGGTCGTGCATGTGGATGGCAAAACTCAGGAATTGCGCGATCAGCAGCCCACCGAGCAACACCAGCACCAGGCGGCTGAATAGCGAGCGCGGTAAAAGTGAGTATTTCATGATTGGTGAAAATCCAACTCCGTTCGCCCTGAGCTTGTTGAAGGGCAGCGGGGCTTCGACAAGCTCAGCCCGAACGGTGACTTGTATTCCGGAAAGATCGTTATTCTCATTGCGCGCCCGATTCGACGTGGGCGGCGAACACGTAGCCCTGTCCGCGCATGGTCTTGATGATCGCCGGATCTTTTGCATCCTCGCCGAGGCGCTGCCGCAGACGGCTGACCTGCACATCGATCGCGCGATCGTAGGGTCCGGCATCGCGCGACAGCATCAGATCGATCAGCTGGTCGCGCGTCAGCACCCGGTTGGGATGATCGACAAATATCTTCAGCAGGCGGAAATCGGTACCACTCAACGCCACCACCACTCCGGCAGGCGACGTCAGGTTGCGCGTGGCGCAGTCGAGAGTCCAGCCGGCAAAACAAAAGATGCCCGATTCCTCGGTCTGCAGGTTGTCGGGCAGTGAGCGCGAGCGTCGCAGCACGCTCTTGATTCGCGCCAGCAACTCGCGCGGACTGAACGGCTTGGCCACATAATCGTCCGCTCCCAGTTCGAGACCGACGATGCGATCAGTCTCGTCGCCGCGCGCAGTGAGCATGATGATCGGCACCGTGGAGCGGGCGCGCAGCTCACGGCACAGCGTCAGTCCGTCATCGCCGGGAAGCATCACGTCGAGGATGATCACGTCGGGATGGGAGGTTTCAACCGCTGCACGCAGACCCCTGCCATCGGCGAGCGCAGTCACCCGGTAGCCCTGTTTCTGCAGATACTCATGCAGCAGGTTGCGGATTTCTGCGTCGTCATCGACGACCAGGATATGGTCAGGGGTGTTCATGACTGATTCTTATACCGGAGTGCCTGGCACTTACCCAAGAAAATTGTATCGCAGTGTATCAATCCCCCGTGCCGCGCAAGGCTGCGTTACCAAAAGCCGCTTTACCGCAACATGCCGGTTACAGACCGGGGGTTTAATGGGAACCACTGAGAGCGTCTGATTCAGCGACAAATAACCGGATCAGACAATCGACGTAACAGAAAGAATCCGAACAACTACACTAAGGAGCACATCATGAAAACCTTCAACAAAATCGCAACAGGAATCACCCTGACCGTGGCACTTGGTCTTGCTGTCACCGCTTTTGCCAATCCGGATCAACCCGGTAGCGGCATGGGTCCCGGCGCACAGGGCTGGTCGCAGCATGGCATGGGCCACGGCATGCAGCATGGCGGCGGATATGGCCCCGGCGCAATGATGCAAGGCGCCCAGGGCGGATACGGCCCCGGTGCGATGATGCAGGGTGGGCAAGGCCCGCAGGCTGCATTTCAGCTGATGACGCCTGAAGAACGTACGGCGATGCACGAAAAAATGCGCGCCGCCACTACGCCGGAAGAGCGCCAGCAGATCGCCGCAGCCAACCATGCCGAGATGCAGAAACGCGCTCAGGAAAAAGGCATCACCTTGCCTGAGTATCGCGGACCGCAAGGTCAATTCGGCGCCGGACCCTGCCTTGGGTTCACCGCATCGGCCACCGCCACCCCGGCGCAGTAAGCCCATCGGGAGGGGCTTAACACCCGCCCCTCTCTTTTTTTCGTGGCATCATCAACCACCATGATGGTGCCGCATTCACGTACAAGAGGTTCTCGCATGAAACCGTTTTCGATGCTTACCACCGCTCTGGTCCTGATCACTACCGCTGTTCTGCCGCTGTCGGCCTTGGCGCAGTCGCCCCACACCCATCAGCACCGTTTCAGTGATGCCGAAAAATGGGCACAGATCTTTGACGACCCGGACCGCGACGCCTGGCAGAAACCGCATGAGGTCATCCAGGCACTGCAGCTCAAACCCGACGCGGTCATTGCCGACATCGGATCGGGCACCGGCTACTTCTCAGCGCGCTTTGCCAACATGGTGCCCAAGGGGCGCATCTACGGTATCGACACCGAACCCGACATGGTGAAATATCTTTCTGACCGTGCGAAACGCGAAGGCCTGAAAAACATCTATTCGGTGCAAGCCAAGCCGGGCGATCCGCAGTTACCGGAAAAAGCGGACCTGGTGATGCTGGTTGATGTCTATCATCACGTGGACAACCGGGAACACTATTTCCGCCAACTTCTGGGGTCCCTGAAACCCGGCGGCCGGCTCGCGATCATTGATTTCACGATGGAGTCGCCGACGGGACCGCCGAGGTCTGCACGCATTGCCCCAGAGCAGGTCAAAACCGAACTACAGCGCGCAGGTTATGCGCTGGCAGCAGCACATGCGTTCCTGCCGAACCAGTATTTCCTGATTTTCAAACCGGCAGCGCCCTGACCGGCATCTGCCGGCATAATATATAAAACAATTTAAAATCAATTACTTATATAATGCCGTCCGCACCTTGCCGCGAAACACCCGATACGAAAACACGGTGTAGCCGAGTATGCACGGCAGCACGATGGCCGCACCCCACAGCATGAACGTCAGCGCGCTGGCATGCGAAGCGGCATCCCAGATGGTCATGCGGTCAACCACGACATACGGAAAGATGCTGTAAGTAAGGCCGAGAAACGCCAGCACGTAAATTGTCACTGCACCGGCAAAGGGTTTCCAGTCGGCAATGGCAGGTCGCAGGCTGCGCCATACCCAGATGCCCGCGGCGATGCTGGCCACGGGCAACACCATCAGCCACAGCGTGCGCGGAAAATCGAACCACTTGATACGCACCGTTTCGCTGGCGAGCGGGGTTGCGATCGACACCAGCGCCACACCCAGCGCCACCCACAGCAGCCCCCACTTCGCCCACGCCCGCGCCTTGCGCTGCAGTTCACCTTCGGTGCGCAGCACCAGCCAGGTCGCACCCAGCAGCACATAACCGCCGCATACGCTGGCGCCGACCAGCAGCGCGAACAACCAGAAACCGAAACCGGAATCGAAACCCGTGATGTAACGGCCCAGCATGAAACCCTGGGCGAGGCTCGTCAGGAACGAACCGAACCAGAACAGCCAATTCCACAATTCCGCATGCCAGCCTTCGGCCTTCATGCGGAATTCAAACGCCACGCCGCGCAGCATCAGGCCGATCAGCATCGCCACCACCGGCAGATACAGTTCGCCGAGCACCACGCCATGCGCTTTCGGAAACGCCACCAGCAACAGGCCGATGCCCAGCACCAGCCAGGTTTCATTGGCATCCCAGAACGGGCCGATCGACGCCACCATCAGATCCTGCTCATGGGGCGTGGCCGCCGGCATCAGCATGCCGACGCCGAGGTCGTAACCATCCAGCACCACGTAAATGAGTATGGACAGCCCCATCAGCATGGCAAATATCACCGGCAGATCGAATGTCATGTCTCCACTCCCTTGCCAGCCATATGCGTCAGCACCACGAAGTACGCCAGCAGCATCAGGCTGTAGGTCAGTACATAACCGGTCAAGCTGGCGCCCAACTGCGCGCCGGATATGTGTCCAACGGCATCGGCGGTACGCAGTACTCCGTAAACCAGCCACGGCTGGCGCCCAATCTCAGTGACGATCCAGCCGGCCAGTGTCGCAATCCAGCCCGAGAACGTGAACGCCGCAAACACCCACAACAAGGCGCGCGGCGGCGGCCCGCGGCGCAATCGCCAGACGCCAAACCACGCCAGCACCAGCATGCTGATACCGATGCCGACCATCAGGCGAAAGCCGAAAAACAAGGGTGCGACCGGCGGCCGGTCGGGTTCGAACTGGTCGAGCCCGCGCAATTCGGCATCGGCGTCATGTTTCAGCACCAGCGCCGCACCTTTGGGAATTTCGATCGCGTAATCGTTGCGTCGTTCCTGTTCGTTGGGTATGGCAAACAGCACCAGCGGTGCGCCCCGCTCGGTTTTCCAGATACCTTCAATCGCCGCGATTTTCGCCGGCTGATGTTCCAGTGTATTCAGTCCGTGAAAATCACCGACCACAATCTGCAGCGGGGCCAGCACCGCGGCCACCAGCACGCCGGTGCGCAGCGTCTTGATCGCGGACGCATCCCCGGGCTCACGCAACAAGCGCCACGCCGACAATCCGGCAATGGCAAACGAAGCGGTCAGCCCCGAGGCCAGCATCATGTGCGTAAAGCGGTACGGGAACGACGGATTGAATATGACCGCAAACCAATCCCCGGCTATCCATACGCCGTCGGCCATGATGTGTCCCACCGGAGTCTGCATCCACGAATTCAGTGCCAGTATCCAGAATGCCGACAACGAAGTACCCGCAGCCACCATGATCGTTGACAAAATATGCAGCCAACCGGGCACGCGATTCATACCGAACAGCATTACACCGAGAAAAGTCGCTTCCAGAAAAAATGCAGTGAGCACTTCATAGGCCAGCAGCGGACCGGCGATGTTGCCGACATTGTTCATGTAGCCGGGCCAGTTGGTGCCGAATTGAAAACTCATGACAATGCCGGTGACCACGCCCATCGCGAAGGTCAGCGCGAAAATCTTGACCCACAGCTTGTAGGTGGCCAGCCATCCTGCGTCACGCGTGCGCTCGTAGCGCACGCGGAAATACACCAGGAACCACGCCAATGCGATGGTCAGCGTGGGGAACAGAATGTGAAACGCAATGTTCAGCCCGAACTGGGTGCGGGCGAGCACCAGGGCTTCCGCTGCATCCATGCGCCGTCCTTAGGGGGCTGCGGCCTCGTGTTGCCGCCGGTAGGCCACATAGTACAACACGGGAATCACCACCAGCGTCAACAATGTCGATACCAGGATGCCGAAGATCAGCGCGATTGCCAAACCGTTGAATATCGGATCATCGAGTATGAACATCGCACCGAGCATCGCTGCGAAGCCGGTCAACACGATCGGCTTGGCCCGCGCCGCCGCAGACTGCATGACCGCGTCACGCAGCGCTACACCTTCTGCAACTCGCAGATTAATGAAATCCACCAGCAGTATCGAGTTACGCACGATGATGCCGGCCAGCGCAATCATGCCGATCATCGACGTGGCAGTAAAATTTGCGCCGAACAGCGCGTGGCCCGGCATCACGCCGATAATGGTCAACGGAATCGGCGCCATGATGATCAGTGGCGCGAGATAAGACCGGAACTGTGCAACCACCAGCAGATAAATCAGGATCAGGCCCACGGCATAGGCAATGCCCATGTCGCGGAAGGTTTCATACGTGATCTTCCATTCCCCATCCCACTTGATCGCATACTCGCGGTACGGATCGTCCGGCACGCTGATGAAATACTCACCGAGCACGCCACCCTCTGCCAGCGGCTGGCCGACGATTTTCCCGCGCGCGGCGAACATGCCATAGAGCGGGCTGTCGACACGCCCCGCCTGGTCGCCGATCACGTACACCACCGGCAACAAATCCTTGTGATAAATGGCGCGGTCGCGCAGGTTGTGCACTGCGGTCACCAACTCCGACAGCGGCACCCGGTCACCCGACTGGCTGCGCACCGTCAGTTTCAGAATCTCCGCAAGATCGCCTTTGCGCTCCGCCGGCATCGATAACCGCACCGCCACCTCATATTTCGATTGCCCGTCATGCAGCGGCGTGACATCCGCGCCGGCAAGACCGATGCGCATGGTCTCGACGATGTCGCGGCGGCTCACTCCCGCCAGCGCCGCCTTGGCCTGATCGACCTTGAGTACGATGCGCGGCGCAGGATCCTCGACGGAGTCATCGATGCCGACAATGTCGGGAGTTGCCGCCAAAGCGTCACGCACTTTTTTGGCGACGCGGATGCGGCCGGGTTCGGCCGGGCCGTAGACCTCGGCAACCAGCGGCGACAGCACCGGCGGTCCCGGCGGCACTTCGACGACCTTGACCTTGGCGTCCCACTTTGCCGCAATCGTTTCGAGTACCGGACGCACCGCCGATGCGATCTCGTGGCTCTGCCGGTTGCGCACATGCTTGTCGAGGAGATTGACCTGGATGTCGCCCTGCTCGGACTGTGATCGCAAATAGTATTGCCGCACCAGGCCGTTGAAATTGATCGGCGCAGCAGTTCCCGCATAGACCTGGTAATTCGTGACCTCAGGTACCGTCGCCAGATGCGCCCCCATGTCGCGCAGCGCTGCGGCGGTAATTTCCACCGGCGTGCCAGCCGGCATGTCAACGACGACCTGGAACTCCGACTTGTTGTCGAAGGGCAGCATTTTGAGGATGACCAGCTTGAAACCCGCCAGCGCCACCGAACCGAGAATCAGCGCCACAACCAGCAATAACAGACTGCGCCGATTGCGTACTGCCCGCTGTCCGGTGACGAAAGGACCGAGCAGCCTCTGGAACAAGCGCTCGAGCCGGTCGCCGCCGGCATCGTGATGCACCGCCTTGCCGAGCAGTTTCAATGCCAGCCACGGCGTCAGCACGAACGCAATCGCCAGCGAAATCAACATACCCATGCTGGCATTGATCGGGATCGGGCTCATGTACGGCCCCATCAGGCCGGTGACGAACGCCATCGGCAGCAACGCGGCGATCACCGTGAAGGTGGCCAGTATCGTCGGCCCGCCGACCTCATCGACAGCCAGCGGAATTACCTCAATCAACGGCTTGCGATCGAGCACCATGCGGCGATGGATATTCTCAACCACGACGATCGCATCATCCACCAGGATGCCGATCGAGAATATCAATGCGAATAACGACACCCGGTTCAGCGTAAAACCCCACGCCCACGACGCAAACAGCGTCGCGGCCAGAGTCAGCATCACCGCCACGCCAACGATCAGCGCCTCACGTCGCCCCAGGGTCAGGAACACCAGCACCACCACCGACAGCGTGGCAAAGATCAGTTTCTGGATCAGTTTCAACGCCTTGTCGTTGGCCGTCGCACCATAGTCGCGCGTGACCGTAACCTGCACATCGTCCGGAATCACCGTGCCGCGCAATGCCTCGACGCGCTCAATCAGGCGTGCCGAAACATCAACCGCGTTTTCGCCGGCTTTCTTGGTGATTTGTATCGTCACCGCCGGCTGCTCGCTGCCGGCTGCAACGCCCTGGTTCGCGCCGCCGGGACCCGATCCGGTCCACACATACCGCTCCGGCTGATCCGGACCATCCACCACTTCAGCCACATCGGCTAGATACACCGGCCTGCTTTCGAATGTGCCGACCACCAGGTTCCGGACATCAGCCGCGGAGGAGAAGAATTCGCCGGTCTCCACCACCACGTCACGGTTGTCGCGGGTCAGCGTGCCAGTGGGCAACGCCTGGTTCGATGCCAGCAGTGCATTGCGCAGATCAAGCGCCGACAGCCCGTGCGAAGCCAGCCGGTCGGCATCCAGACGGACCAGTACCGCGCGACCGGGACCGCCCAGCGTCTGCACTTCGCGGGTGCCGGGCACGCGCTTGAGTTCCACTTCCGCAGCATGTGCCACGCGCTCGAGTTCGTAGGCACCGCGCGCACTGTCCCTGCTCCACAGCGTCAGCGTCACCACCGGCACGTCGTCGATGCCCTTGGGCTTGATCAGTGGCTCACCGATGCCGAGGTTCGGTGAAATCCAGTCGCGGTTGGATTGCACGGTGTCGTGCAGCCGCACCAGCGCATCAATCCGCGGCACCCCAACCTTGAACTGCACGGTGATGATCGCCATGCCGCTGCGCGACACCGAATACACATGGTCGATGCCGGTCATCTGCGCCAGCACCTGCTCGGCCGGCGTGGCGACCAGATTCTCAACATCCCTGGCAGACGCGCCGGGAAACGGAATCAGCACGTTCGCCATGGTGACGTCGATCTGCGGTTCCTCTTCGCGCGGGGTGACCACTACCGCGAACACCCCGAGCAGCAGCGCCACCAGTGCCAGCAGCGGCGTGATCTGCGAATCCTGGAAGAAACGGGCGATACGCCCGGAAATGCCCATACTCACAGTACGTGCGCCATGCCGGCCTTGACCGGCTCCAGCGCCACCCGCTCGCCTGCTTTCAGGCCCGCGAGCACTTCTATGCCCTGTTCGTCGCCTGCCGTGCCGAGACGGACCTGACGCAGCCGCGGCGCACCTTTGTCGTCGATCACATAGACTGCGGTCACCTCGCTGCGCCGCAGGACCGCAGCGCGCGGCACCAGCAGTCGGGTCGCGCGGCCGATTGAAAAATGCGCACGGGCAAACACACCGGGGACGATGCCGCTGACGTCCGCAGGCAGTTCAAGCCGCACGCGCGTGGTATGCGTGCGCGGATCAGCCGAGGGCACGATGGTGATCTGTTTCGCCTCGACGCGGCGTCCCAGCGCCGGCACTTCGACCCATGCTTTGCCGATGGACTCTATCGCCGGCAACTGCGCCTGCGGCAGATTGGCGACGACCCGCAACGACGACGGATCGAAACCCGTCATCAGCGGCTTGCCGGGCACCGCCATTTCACCGACTTCGACATGCCGCGCAGAGACCACCCCGCTGTACGGCGCGACGATGGTGGCAAAACTGCGTTCGGTTGTGGCCTGTCCCGCACCCGCAATCAGCGAGGAGACGCGGGCCTGTGCAGCCTTGTAGTCCGCTTCTGCACGCTCGAGTCCGGCAGCACTGATGAATTTCTGCGCGGCCAGCTGTTTCGAACGCTCGAACTGCGCGCGGGCATTGGCGAGTGCTGCCTGCGCCTCCCGCACCTGCGCCGTGCTGGCGGCCACGGCCTGATTGGCGGCGCGCTCATCAATGCGCACGATGACTTCGCCCTTTTTTACGGCATCGCCGACATCAAACCGTAGTTCGACAATACGCCCGGCAATCTGCGCCGATACGGTGGACTGGCGCACGGCCTCGACGACCGCCTCTGCTGTGGTGGTCAGATCGATCTCACGCGCCGCGACGACGGCTGAAGACAACGGCGGCATCGATTGCGGTGCCGGCACGGCTGTTTCTCCGCCGCAGGCAGCAATCAGCGCAACCAGCGGGGCAAGAATGGCCAATCTGGAAAATGTGGACAGTAGTCTCATATCGGCATGTCAGTCTTCTGTGCTTGCATCTCTGTCTCCGGCATCCCGCCGCTTCAGGATGCAGCCGACTTCACACCCGACGCACGCAGGATGGATTCCAGCGGGCAGAAACGCGTGAAACCGCTCTGGAACAGGTTGGCACCGACAAAAACCGTGAACCAGAGGAAATTGGCGTTAATGAACAGCGGGCTGCCCTGCACACCCAGTGCGAGTGACAGCAACACAAATAGGCCGGCAATGATGCGTACCAGTCGTTCCGTGGTCATGATTGAACTCCGTATGAAATGCCCCCATCGCTGCAGGGCTTGCGCTGAATATACTATAGGGGGTATAGTATCACAAGTTGGATCGGCTCGCCCACCCATTTGACCGCCACAGGAGCGTTGCAATGGCTGTTATTGAAGACCAGCAACACCGCCGTGACCTCGTCCTCAGACTGAAACGCATTGAAGGACAGTTACGCGGCATTCAGGCCATGATCGACAACGGCACGGAATGCGAGAAAGTCACTCAGCAGTTGTCGGCCGCACGACGCGCGCTGGACAAGGCTTTTTTCAGCGTGCTGGCCTGTGCGATTCAGACGACGCCGGACAGAGGCGACGGCGCAAACGCCAGTAAAGAGCGTGTCAAGCACGCCGCTGCCTTGCTGGCGAAGTTTGGCTAGCGAACTATTTCACTGAATGACGGTCTGTAGCCTGATTGCAGCGATTACAAAATAACCATACACTCGAATCCATGAAACTTGCGCGACTGATTGCCTGGCTGTTGATGCTGACTCTGCCACTGCAGAGTCTGGCAGCACTCGTGCCATCAACTTGCAGCGGCGCACATGCAGGGGAAGCGGCTCTAGCCGCCGACCACAGCCTCCAGAGCCATCATGGCACCGCAGTGCAATCACACGCCCACCCGGCAGATTTCCCGCAGCACGACGATGGCCAGCCCGCCGACCAGGCCAACTCCCATTCTGGTTGTCATCATGTATTTTCCGTATTGTTTTCTACTGTAGCGTCGGGTACACCAGCGCCGCCACTTGCGGTAATCCCGCGCATTTCGCTGCTCACCACGCTCCACATCCCCGAACAGCCCCTGCGCCCGCCACGGGCTTGATCCCCCTGTAATTCCAGCAGCACTCCGCGCAGAATGCGCGGCCGAACTTCGTTGGGCGATGACATCGCCTGCACTACGCATTGGGGATCAAACATGCACTCAAGAATTTCAGCACTATGCTGTGCCTGCGCGGCGTTCTGGTTGTCGCCCGCCATGGCGCAGCAGCAGGGCAGCACCAACCCGACCAATCCGCGGGCCGTAGTCGCGTCGCCGCAGTACCAGTCGGCATTCACCGACTACCAGTCGTTCCGCGACGAAAAGCTCGCACCATGGCGTGAAGTCAACGACGAAGCCGCGCGTGTCGGCGGCCATATCGGCATTTTCAGTGGCGGCGCACACGCCGGCCACGTCACCCCGACCACCAATAAACCCGCCCCTGCAGCAGCTGCGCAGCAATCACCGCCCGGCATGCACGGCCAGGGCCCTCAAGGAATGACGAAATGAATGCAACACAACGCAGAGGACCGGCGCGCATGATCGCAGCCCTGGTGGCGCTTGCGCTGCTCGGCGGCTGCGCTACGCTCTCCGAAGACAGCGGCTTTGGATCCGTCCAGAGCGCGACCAGCGAGCGCGGTCTCGGTCAGGAAACAAAATGGATCAAGACCGATCAGGACGCCGACAACGCCCGCGCGTCAGTCCGAAAACTCCTCACCGTTCCGCTCACCGCAGAAACAGCCGTGCAAATCGCATTGCTGAACAACCGCGGACTGCAGGCCACCTACGCCGAGCTGGGCATAGCCGAAGCCGACGTGGTGCAGGCCGGACGCCTGCGCAATCCCGGATTTTCGTTCGGGCGATTCACACGCGCTGACGAAGTTGAAATCGAACGCACTTTCCTGTTTGACGTACTCGGCCTCATCACCATGCCGATCCGCACCGATCTGGAAAAACGGCGATTCGAGTTGACCAAAGGGCGGGTTGCGATGGAAACGCTGCAGGTTGCGGCCGATACCCGTCGCGCCTGGTTCAATGCAGTGGCTGCGCAGGAAACCGCAAAATACATGGAGCAGGTTCGGATGGCTGCGGAAACCAGCGCCGAACTGGCGCGTCGCATGGCTGCTGCCGGTAATTTCAGCAAACTGGATCAGGCACGTGAACAGGTGTTTTACGCGGAGACGACCGCACAGCTTGCGCGTGTCAGACAACAGGCACTGGCCGAGCGCGAAAAACTCACCCGGTTGATGGGGCTCTGGGGTGAGGATATCGCTTTCAAATTACCAGAGCGTCTGCCGGATCTTCCAAAATCAGTTCGTAATATTGCTGATCTGGAAGCTACGGCGCTCAAACAACGGCTCGATGTGCAAGGCGCGATGCAGGAAGCAGAAAATATCGCCGCCTCACTCGGCCTGACCAAAGCAACCGGGTTCATCAATGTCATTGAAGTCGGATATTCACGCATCAGTGAAACCGGCCAGCCACGAAAATCCGGCTATGAAGTCGAGCTGCGTCTGCCAATTTTCGATTGGGGCAGCGCACGCGTTGCACGCGCCGAACATACCTACATGCAGGCGGTTAACCGTGCAGCTGATACCGCTGTCAAGGCACGCTCTGAAGTACGCGAAGCCTATGCGGCATACCGCACCACATACGATCTGGCGAAGCATTACCGCGATGAAATCGTGCCGCTCAGAAAACGCATCTCGGAGGAAAATCTGCTGCGTTACAACGGCATGCTGATCAGTGTGTTCGAACTGCTGGCTGACGCGCGCCAACAGGTGAGCAGTGTCAATACCTATTTTGAAACCTTGCGCGATTACTGGCTCAGTGAAACCAGCCTGAACCTCGCGCTGACCGGCAAATCGCCGGGCGCCATGCGCATGGCGAGCAGCGTACCAGCTGCTGGCGGCGACCAGCCCGGCCACTAACCTATTTCACGGAGACACGATGACTTCACGTCGAAATTTTCTACGCACTGCCGGAGGCGCCCTGCTGGGTGCAGCCGCGGTGAGCAAGGCCGCACTAGGCGCCGTACCCGAGGCGCCCATACAGACCACGCCCGACATGCAGCAACCGCTGGTGCCGCCTAATGGCCGCCCCTACCAGCCGGTGGCGACACTCAATGGCTGGACCTTGCCGTGGCGCATGAACAAAGGCTGGAAGGAATTTCACCTGATCGCTGAACCGGTGCGCCGCCAGATGGCGCCGGGCATGACCGCGCACCTGTGGGGCTACAACGGCCAGTCGCCGGGCCCGACCATCGAATGCGTCGAGGGTGACAAGGTGCGCATTTTCGTCACCAACAAACTGCCTGAGCACACCACCATCCACTGGCACGGCATCCTGCTGCCCAACGGCATGGACGGCGTCGGCGGATTGAACCAGCCGCAGATTCCGGTCGGCAAGACTTTCGTCTACGAATTCGAGATGAAGAAGTCGGGCACTTTCATGTACCACCCGCATGCTGACGAAATGGTGCAGATGGCCATGGGCATGATGGGATTTTTCGTGGTGCATCCGAAGAATCCGAATTTCATGAAAGTCGATCGCGACTTCGTGTTCCTGCTCAATGCCTACGACATCGATCCCGGCGCCTACACGCCCAAGGTTGCTGAAATGCTGAACTTCAATCTGTGGTCCTGGAACAGCCGCGTGTTTCCCGGCATTGATCCCTTCGTCGTCGGCAAAGGCGAACGCGTGCGCATCCGCTTCGGCAACCTGACGATGACCAATCATCCGATACACATGCACGGTCATGACTTCGAGGTCACCTGCACCGACGGCGGCTGGGTACCGAAGAACGCACGCTGGCCTGAAGTGACCGTGGATGTGGCGGTGGGTCAAATGCGCGCCTTCGAGTTTGTCGCCGATGCGCCGGGCGACTGGGCGATCCATTGCCACAAATCGCACCACACGATGAATGCCATGGGTCACAACATCCCCAACATGATCGGCATCGATCATCGCGGCGTAGCGCAGAAAATCATCAATCTGGTGCCTGACTATATGGTGATGGGTGAGCGCGGCATGGCCGACATGGGAGAAATGCAAATGCCCATTCCCGATAACACGCTGCCGATGATGACCGGCACCGGACCATTCGGCCCCATCGAAATGGGTGGCATGTTCAGCGTGGTCAAAGTACGCGAAGGGCTGGCGCGGAACGACTACAAAGATCCTGGTTGGTACAAACATCCGCCGGGCACGATGTCCTACGAGTGGACTGGTGCAGCACCCACTGCCTCACAAGCCGCGCCACAACCCAAGCGCACAGCCCAAGCGTCATCGCCCGAACGGGTGGTGCGTGCGCGAAAACCTTCGGGTAGTCATGGCCTGCATTAAGGATTTTTATTTAACTATTTTTATTATAATTTTTATTTTTAACAAAGGAAACTGAATGAAACATTTACTGCTCGCAACATCCATCGCCTTGAGCTTAGTCTCGACCAGCGCCCTTGCACACGGAGAGAAGACGCATGCGAAAAACTTCTCTGCCATGCAACTGGCCGAAGAGCATGAATTTGGCAAAGCCGGAGACCCGAAAAAGGTCAACCGCACCATCAACTTCAACATGACCGACAATATGCGCTTCGATCCCTCGAAAATCACCGTCAAACAGGGCGAGACCGTCCGCTTTGTCGTCAAGAACAACGGCAAGATCATGCATGAAATGGTCCTCGGGACTATGAAGCACCTCAAGGATCACTCCGAGCAAATGAAAAAATTTCCCGGCATGGAGCATGAGGAGCCTTCCATGGCACATGTCGCGCCGGGCAAAACCGAGGAAATCATCTGGCAGTTCACCAAGGCCGGAGATTTCGATTTCGCCTGCCTGATTGCCGGTCATTTCGACGCCGGTATGGTCGGTAAAGTCAAGGTCGTCGCTAAATAATAAGGAGATGACAGGATGAACAGACGAACTTTTGCAATCGCCACGGCCGCAATGGTGCTAACACCACCGGCACTCGCACAAAGAATCCCGGTAATTGACGTGCATCTCAACCCCACGTGAGGCTGCTGCGGCGCGTGGATGGATCATCTGCGCGCCAACGGCTTCCGTGTGAGGCCCATTCCGACCCAGGACTCCGGCGTCATCCGCCGAGACCACGGCATCTCCGATGCACTTGCCGGCTGCCATACTGCAGTGGTCGGAGGTTATGCCATCGAGGGCCACGTGCCGGCACGCGAAATCAAGCGCCTGCTCGCCGAGCGGCCCAAGGCCAAAGGTCTCGCCGTACCGGGCATGCCGGCCGGCTCGCCCGGTATGGACCAGGACCGGCAGCGCCAACCGTACGACGTGCTGATCGTGCACGACAACGGCCGCCATTCGGTTTACAGCAGCTACCCGAAATAACCCTGACTGCGATAAAGGAGTCTCCATCATGAAAAATAAATTCATCACCGTACTTTTTCTCGCACTCACACTGCCCATGTTCGCAAGCGCAGCAGACCCCAGCCAAATGTCGGATGGAGAGGTTCGCAAAATCAACATGGAAACAAAAAAAATAACTATCCGGCACGGGCCGCTCCAGAATCTCGGTATGCCGCCGATGACCATGGTGTTCCAGGTCCAGGACCCGGCAATGCTGGATCAGGTCAAGGCCGGGGACAAAGTCAAATTCGTCGCCGACAAGGTAAACGGCGCGTATACCGTTACCCGTATCGAAAGCGCGAAGTAATCACGATAACAACGTCTGGCGGTTAAAGACTTAAAAGGAGAACTCCTGTACGGATTCAGCATCACACTCGATACAACATTCGACAAAGCCATCAACGACGTTACCGAAGCTCTTAAGAAAGAAGGCTTCGGCATCCTGACCGACATCGACGTCAAAGCCACACTCAAGGCGAAACTCAACGTCGACCGCAAACCCTACCGCATCCTGGGCGCCTGCAACCCGCCGCTGGCACATCGGGCGATCGAAGCTGATCCCGACATCGGCCTCCTTCTGCCGTGCAATGT
>JAQBGW010000117.1:0-10971 GCA_032128415.1 Betaproteobacteria bacterium
GGCACATGAATAATATCGCCGGCACCGATGGATTTGCGTTCGCCATTTGTTTGCGCATCGATTTTTCCACTCAGCACATAAACGAACATCTCGCGCGCCGACTCGGCTTCCGGCTCAGCGTAGCCGGCCGGCACTTCAAACAGTCCGAAAGCAAGGCGTTCGCCTTCGATCCAGTTGACGCAGCGTCCGGAGCGCGGTGGCGCATCAAGGTCATCCAGAATCGGATGAAAACACACGGGTAGTCCTTCAATCACTGCCTGCGACTTGCCCTGCGTCTTCTGATGCTTGTCTTTGTCGCCGACGTTGTATTTCTTATTAACCTCAGCCACGGTCATGGCCTTGTCCGGCACCGCCTCATCTTCGGCGAGCCCGACCACGGTCCAGGTTTTGTCTTTGATATAGAGGTATTGGAGATCGTCATCTTCAGTCGCCCGCATCGAATGTCGCGCATAGGCCGGCGCATGTACAAAGGTCCCTGGATTCACCACTCGCCGATCTTTGCCGACGATGGCATTGATCTTGCCGAGAATCGGAAAAATCAACAGCTCGTTCGGATGGTAGTGCAGCTCGGAGCCGGTGCCTGCCACTTTGTGCAACAGGCAGAAATACATGTAGCGTCCTTCGATAACCGGCGCTTTGCCGGAGGACAAATGCGGCGTCAGGTAATTGCTGGCTATTGCTTCAAATCGGTAAAACGGCATGATGAGTGTGGTTTGCGAATGTTTGGAAAACGGTGTTCATGCGGAGGCCTGTTTTGGGGCCTGCCAGCGGGCTGGCCGATGCAGCGATTATGCTAGCACGCGATGTGCTGCAGACCAACCCAACGACCACAATGCGCTACGTCAGATTTTACCGTTGAACAGTGCTGTGGCAGCGTTACAGTAAATATTCTCGCGCTCCTTTTGCGTCAGACCGGGTGTCATCTCGACACGATCCACCGGCGCCATTTCGCCCATGTCGAACGGCGCGTCAGTGCCGAGCACTATTTTTTCCGAACCAACCACATCGATCAGATGGCGGATCGACTGCGGACTGTGGGTCAGCGCGTCGAACCAGAAGCGCTTGAGCATCTGCAGCGGATCCGATTGGGTAAGCGCCGCCGTATCGGGACGCACTGTGTGTCCATGTACGAAGCGGCCGATCTGGTATGGCAGGAAGCCACCACCATGGGCGAGCAGGATTTTCAGATCCTTCAGTTCATCCAGTGCGCCGCTGAACATCAGCTTGCCGACCATGATGGTGGTATCCAGCGGATTACCGATCAGATTGGTCAGGTAATAACAATCCAGCCGCCCTCCTGCACCCTGGGTATTGGGATGCGCGAAGACCATTACCTTCAATTCCTGTATCCGTCGCAATACCGGGCGGAATTTCGGATCAGCGAGCTCCTCGTCACCGATGGCCGTGCCGAGTTCGACACCGCGAAAACCATATTCCTTTACCACGCGCTCGAGTTCTGCAATCGCCGCTTCCGGATGCTGCATCGGCAGTGTCGCCATGCCGCGCAACCGGTCGGGTTTCGCCGCTGCCATCTGCGCAATGCCGTCGTTGACGAGGCGTGCGGTATTAATTGCGAGATCATCTTTCAGATTGTAGAAAAAGGTTTGCGGACCGGGCGAGATGAATGCAATGTCGATCTTCTTGCGATCCATTGAATCGAGTTTGGCGTCCACGTTGTAAAACTCGGCTGCGAACGGAAAACGCACCTTGCCGCGGATGAACACACGGTTGTTCCCCTCGCCTTCGATCTTGGTGTTGTAGACCGGATTTTCCTGCATCGCCTTGACGATGGTTTCCGGGATTACATGGTTATGGACATCAATACGCTTCATGCCTGCTCCTGATTTCTGGATTTTTTCCGTTTATGCTTAATGCCCGCTGCGCCAGGCAGACTGAATATGCCATCCTCAACCAGCGTGCGCACTTCCGCGACGACAATCTGCGCAACCTCATCGATGGCCGCTGAGGGCCGCCGTTCCGCACGTTGGGCGAGCGTGAGTATACGATGGATGTTGGCATCGACGATCGGCCAGGCAACCAGCCGCTGCGCAGTGAGGTCCTCGTGAAATGTCGACACCGGCATCAATGCCATGCAGGTGCCGCGCATGACCAGCCGGCGTATGGCTTCAACGGAATCGATTTCCGCTTCGATCCGCACGCGCGCTTCATGGCGTTGCAACTGCTCGTCGGCGATGATGCGTATGGCTTCGGTGCTGACCACCGCCGTGCGCGCCAGTTCTGCCGCGGTGATGTACTTGCGGACCGCGCGCGGCTGCGACTGTGCGAAAACCACGATGGGCTCTGAGTTCAACGCAGTGACTTTGATGGCGCGTGAATTGGCCGGATTGGTCAGGATGGCGACGTCGGCGCGTCCTGCCAGCAGCCAGTCGTAGAGCTGGTTGCTGAATCCTTCAACGACTTTCAAGCTGATTTGCGGGCATTGACGACGCATGCGCTCGACCATGCCTGGGAGCAGCATGGGTCCGGTGGTCGGTGAAACACCGAGAATCACCTGTCCCTGTGCCGTGGCGCTGCCGCTGCGCAATTCGTCCTGAGCGCGACCCAGTTCGCGCAATACGCGCTGGCAATGGTCGAGGAATTGTCGGCCGGCTGTGGTAAGGCGCACGCCCCTGGGCAGCCGCACCATGAGCGCGACACCCAATTCTTTTTCCAGTACGCGGATATGCCGTGACAATGCCGGCTGTGCCACGCGTAGATGCTGGGCGGCGCGCGTCATGCTGCCCAGTTCGGCAATCTGCACAAAATAGCGGATACCGCGCAAATCCATGTTCAGCGTGCCCTTAAGCGATGAGATAACAATGCGGCATGTATGCCAGGTGGCAGAAGTTATCCTGAAAACGACCAGTCAAGTTGCCATTTACAGAGCAAAAAATGCTGCAACGCGACATAAAGTGGTGTAGTCATCCTGTCAGTCTACCCATAACAATTTGTTATGTCACTTGCACCGATTCGGTATTTGTCGCGCGGCTTACACGCCGTTACCATCGAACAGTCAAGACGGCATGTTGACTGCTGCGCACACCCCGCATACCCCAATTCGAGGAGCTGAATCAGTGAAACCCATCAATGTAGGCATTATTGGCGTCGGCTGGTGCGGCGGCATACGTGCAGAGACTTGTGCAATCAACCCCGCAGTCAACGATCTGCATCTTGTCGAAACCAAGCCCGAGCGCCTGGCCGAAATGGCCAAGGCCACCAATGCCAAGAGTGCGCTGACCGATTACCGTCAACTGCTTGAGGTCAAGGGTCTCGATGCGGTGATGATTTCGGCGACGCCGGAAGCCCTGCATTTTCCGATGGCGCGCGATTGCCTCGAAGCCGGATTGCATGTCTTCCTCGAAAAGCCGATCGCCGTGGAAATACACGAAGCCGATGAATTGATCGCGATTGCCAAGCGCAAGAACGTCAAATTCACCATCGGCTACTCGCAACGCTTCAATCCCAAATACGCCTACGTCAAAAAATGCCTGGATAACGGTACCATCGGCAAGCCGGTCAGCGCACTGGTCAGCCGTCATATCCAGCGCAGCCTCGGCGCAAAAATCACCGGCCGCAGCAAGCTCTCTCCAGCCGCAATGGAAGCAACCCACGACCTCGACTTCATTCTGTGGTGCTTGGCACCCGCCAAGCCGATTCGCGTGTATTCGCAGGTCAACTACGGTGTGATGCGCGCCAACAGCGGCAAGGACGTGCCTGATACGCAATTGATTACCGTGACCATGGACAGCGGCATGTCCTTCGTTGTCTGCGCTGGCTGGAGTCTTCCGGTCGGCTACCCGAACGCCTGTCAGACCTGGATCGAAATGATCGGTACTGACGGCGCGCTGTTTTGCGACGACACCCACCGCGATGTAATCCTCAACACCATGAAAAACGGCATGCAACTACCGATGTCGTCGATGCCGGGGGAACGCGTTGACCACGCCTTTGCCGGCCCCATGCACGCCGAGACCGTACACTTCATCGAAGCCGTAGTCTGCGACCGCCCGGTGCTGGTCACCGCTGAGGAAGCACGCAACGTGATGGAGGTTTATGTAGCCGCCGACATTTCTGCCGAGCGCAACGAGCCGGTGAATTTGCCACTGCCGGAATCACGCCCATTGGCTGTAGCCGGCGGTAAACGATGAAAAAGGATCCGAAAAAAATCGGTCTCGCCATCATCGGTGCGGGTCGCGTCGGCTTGATCCGGGCCGAACTCGCCGCGCGCCATCCCACGGTAGGCTGGATCGGTATCGCCGAGATCAATCCGGAACGCGGTGAAATCGTCCGTGAGAAATGCGGTGGCGATTTCGTGACTACGGACTACCGCGAACTGTTATCCCGTCCTGAAGTGAATGCAGTAGCGGTCTGCACCGACGAGCACCTGCATGTGGATCCAGTCATTTTCGCGGCTGAACGCAAACTGCCGATGCTGATTGAAAAGCCCTTGGCCACTGACCTCGGTGAATCCGCGCAAACGCTGGCTGCCATCGAAAAATCCGGCGTCGATGCGGTCATCGGTTATACGCAACGCTTTCGCCGCCGCTGGCTGGTCGCAAAAGAAAAAGTGAAGACGGGCTCCCTCGGTGACGTGACCATGGTGACGTCGCGCGCGTTCATGAACCGGCTGGTTGCCATCGACAATTACAACCGCAGCGACAATCGTTCCGAAGTAACGCCGATGGTGATTTCCGGTACCCACGCGCTGGATATTGTGATGTGGCTGATGGAAACCAAGAAACCCGTCGAGGTCTATGCGCGCTCGGTCAACAAAGCGCTCGGCCCCACCTGGCAAGGCATAGACGGCACCGGTTACACCATTGTTTTTGACGACGGCGCGATTTACCACGGCGTCATCTCGTGGGCATTGCCCGAAGTCTGGCCCGGTGCGGTCTACAGCCTTGAAGTCGGCGCGGTTGGTACCGAAGGCGTGCTGACCATTGACGACACGCATCGCGATATTGTGTTGGCGACCAACCTGATCCAGAGCGAAGGTTACGCACCGGACAAACGCCGCCACGTCGATTTCCTGACCAGCTACCCGGTTGGCGACATGGCACTGGGTGAATTGCGCGGACCGATGCGCGAAGAAACCAATTCGTGGTTGAATCGCGTAGCAATGGGCGTGCCGACGCAGCACGCCACTGCCGCTGAAGGGCATAATCGTTTAATGTTGACCAAAGCCATCGATTTGTCGGCTCGTTTAAAGCGCCCGGTTAATCTTCCACTTTCACCTGCAGATGAAAAAACAACATCACGGTAGATGAGACGGGGCGAAGTAAGCTACATGGTTGCAGTGCCGGGAATCTGGCTTGATGCCCAACGGGCCGCATGCTAGATTCCATCGGGTAAATCAACAATAAATTGTAATCACGTATAACTGTATTTGGCACTGTATTTGGCCCCCACAGGGCCTGAATAATTTTTAACCGGAGAGCAACATGGCAAACGTAGGCATGGTGGGACTCGATTGGCAGGAGCGCATCAACTGGGATCGTCTGCGTAAACACCGGCTGGAGCGCGCCCGCGCCCGCATGAAAGCGCACGGTTTGGGCGCGATGCTGTTGATGTATGACGAGAACGTGCGTTACGTCACCAGCACCCTCACCCCCGGCTGGAACCGTCTGAAGCCCGGCCTGCGTTACGCGCTGCTGTGCGGCGACGATGCCCCCATACTGTTTGAACAAGGCGACATCGGCGTGCATATCGCCAAGCATTCGCCGTGGATCCCCAAGGAAAACATCAAGTATTCCTATGCCTGGATCAAGGGCGCTGCCGGCCCCGCCTCGCTGCAGCAGGTGACCAAGTTCACCAACAGCATCAAGAAAGAGATGAAAAAGGCCGGCGTGGATGGCCAGAAGCTCGGCGTCGACTTCATCGACATCAACATGATCCAGATTTTCAAAGACAACAAGATCGACTGGGTCGATGGCATGACGCCGATGATGGAAGCGCGCGCTGTCAAAAACGAGGACGAACACGAGTGCATGCGCCAGGTCGGCGCCATCGGTGACGCTGCGCACTGGGAATTCATGAAATTCCTGAAGCCGGGGCTGACCGAGAACCAGCTCACTGCGCATATCATGAAATTCCTCTATGACATTCCGGGCATGGAAGACGTCGAGGATGTGATCGTGTCCTCCGGCCTCAATACCTGGCCGAACTGGCGCAATTTCTCCGACCGCATCATCAAGCCGGGTGACATGGTGTTCATGGATCTCGCCGCGCTGACCTGGAACGGTTACAAATCCTGCTACTACCGCACCTACATGGTCGGTCGCGAGCCGAATCAGGAACAGAAGGACGTCTATGCACAGGCGCTGGGCTGGCTCTACGACTCAATCAAGGCTGTTAAAGTCGGCGTCACCACCCGCGACATCGCCATGAAATGGCCTTCCGCCAAAGAAACCTGGGGCTATGAAGAAGAAGATCAGGCGGCAGCCAACCTGTGGGGCCACGGCCTGGGCCTGGCGCAATACGATCAGCCGGTGATTTCCCGCATCTGGTCGCTGGATCACCCGATCGAGATCAAGGAAGGCATGGTGTTCGCGCTCGAAACCCAGCACGGCAAGACCCATCAATGGGGCGTGCGTATCGAGGAAATGCTGATCGTGCACAAGGACAACGTCGAGATTGTTTCGAACTTCCCGGTTGAGCAGATCACTGTCGTTGATCCGATGCCAGGCTACTGCAACTACGGCAAACGGCCGGGACAGTAATTACGGCGTTTCATGCCTGACGGCCGGCGGGCGTAGACGTCCCCGGCCGCTTTTCATTTGGTCAGGCGCAATTAGGACGGTTGAACTTCACCGTTTATGGTCACCCACATGATTTACCCATGGCTACTGTAATGCGAACCGCAGCGCTGGAAGCGCCGCGGCGGTTTGCCGTCGTTTTGCGTCCGTTGCCGGTTGCGGGGCCAGGTGAAGTACTGGTACGCACTGCTGCCACTGCAGTCTGTCATACCGATCTCGGCATCTACACCGGTGAACATCCCGGCGTGAAATACCCGGTGGTGCTCGGCCATGAATCGACCGGCACCATCGAAGCGGTCGGCGACGGCGTCACCGGCTTTGCACCCGGACAGCCGGTCATCATCAACCCGATCATCTCCTGCGGCCATTGTGATTCGTGCCGCCGTAACGCGCAGCAGTTGTGCCGCAACGCCGGTCTGTTTGGCCGCGAAGTGGACGGCTCTTTGAGCGAATTCGTCTGCCTGCCGGTGCGCTACGTGCATGCGCTGCCGCCGAGCATGCCGCTGGCGGATGCCACGCTGATTGAAACCCTGGCTACGGTGCGCCACGCCCAGCAGCGTCTGGGTATCGTTGCCGGCGAGTCTGTGGTCATTCTGGGCATGGGCACTACCGGCCTGCTCCATGCGCGACTTGCGGTGCTGTCCGGTGCGGCACCGGTGATCGTCGTTTCGCGCACGCAATGGAAACTCGACATGGCAACGCGTATGGGCGCCAACCATGCCATTGCTGCTGGTGCTGAAAAATCCGTCGCCGAAGTGTTGCGGCTGACCGGTGGTGATGGTGCTGACATCGTCATCGACACCGTCGGCGGCGACGCCACGCTGCAAGCCGGTATCGACATGCTGCGCCCCGGCGGCCGTTTTTCACCGTATGCGGTAAGCCACGCCTGTTGTCCCAGCTTCACCACCTTTCCTTTGTATTACAAGGAAATCAGCATCATCGGTTCGCGCGCACTGTCGCCATCGGACATGGAACCCTCGATCGCGCTGGTCGCTTCAGGCCACATTGACGTTGCGGGATTTGTATCGGCAACCTATCCGCTGTCGCGTACCGCTGAAGCCTTTGAAGAATACGAACGCAATCCCGGCCGCATATTGCGCATCGTCATCGACGGTCGCGAAAGTTGAGTAATCCGCAATGAAACTGCAACCTCTGGTCATTCCCATCACCGACCCGTCTGCGCGGGATCCCGGTCGTTTTGGCCCCAAGGGCGCCAATCTCGCCACGCTGACGCAAGCCGGCTTGCCGACACCCGGCGGTTTCTGCGTCGATGCTGAAGCCTATCGTCATCAGATACGCGCACTCGGACTGGAAGCATCGGCGCGTGGCGCCTTCGCCACCGACAGCAGCTCACAGGCCCGACGCTACGCGCTGGATATGAAACTCGGCCTGATGGATAAACCCATAGTCCCGGAAATCGAGGTGCAGCTGCTCGCGGCGTGGCGCCATCTTGCCGAACTATCCGGAACACCCATCGTCGTGCGCTCCTCCGCGCTGGTTGAAGACCGCTACGGATCGAGCTTCGCCGGTCAGTTTGAGAGTTTTCTGGATCTTGATAACGAAATTGATTTTCTGACTGCCATACGCTCATGCTGGGCGGCGCTGTGGATGACGCGCGCACTGCGCTACATGGCCACGCACAATATTGATCCGTCCGAGACCGCGATGGGCCTGATCATCCAGCCGCTGGTCAAGGCGCGTGCTGCCGGTGGCGCACTGAGCCAGACCGCGGGCGGCGATATGCTGATCAACGCCACGCCGGGCCTGGGCTCGGCCATCGCGCAGGGTGAAGTCACCCCCGACCGCTACGTCCTCGACCGCAACGCTGTGCTGAAAGAAACCGTGGCGGCGCCGACTCAATATCACGCTGTCAGTTGTGCGCACCGTCCCGCGATGGCACCGCGCGCGCCTAAAGTCGTCGAACCCTGTCTGACACCGGCGCAGGCTGCTGAACTGGGCCGCCATGTGCTGCGTATCGAGAAACTGATGGGTATGGATGTGGAGATTGAATGGGCCATGGACGATGGTGGCTTTAAATTGCTGCAGTCGCGTCCCCTGCACCTTGAACCCGAACACGAACATGTCACCGACGATCTCTGGCTGCGCCAGCCGCACCTGCTCGGCCAGGCTGCCGGGGCGGGCTGGACTACCGGCCTCGCCTGCGTCATCAACTGTGAATGTGAATTGTCGCGCGTCGCTCCAGGTGCCGTATTGATTACCAAGATGGCTGGCCCCGCGCTGTCGCAAATACTGCCGCGGGTATCAGGGGTGGTCGCTGAACTCGGCGGCAGCACTTCCCATCTTGCCTCGCTGGCGCGCGAGCGCGGCATCCCGATGGTGCTCGGCGTAGCGCATGCGACGACGCGCATCCCCGAGGGTTCCATGGTTTCCGTGGACGGCGTGTCCGGCGTGGTGCGCTGGATGCCCTCCGAACTGCAGGCCCCGCAACCCGTGAGGATGATATGACGCAACGCTTACGCGGCATTACCGATGAACAGGCCGTCGGCCCGACCAAAGACCTGTTCGATGCATCGAATAAAATGCTGGGCCGCACCGCCAATCTGATGCGCATCCTGTCGCACAGTCCGTATGTGGCGCGCTGGATCCTGCCCTTCATCGCCGCGGTACGCCAGCCCAATGCCGGCGCAGTATCGGCAGTACGGTTGCGTAACCTCGCTGTGCTGAAAACATCTACCGTCAACGACTGCCATTACTGAACGGAGCATAATTACGTGCTTGGTCAAGCACTGGGACTGAAAGACGCAGAGTTTGATGCGCTCAAGGGCGACTATCAGACCAGCCCGCTGTTTGATGCCAAAGAGAAAGCGGTAATTGCCTGGTCGGAAGCGATGACATTGAACACCGCCAAACGCGACAACAAGGTATGGGATGCGCTGCGCCGCGAATTCAATGATGCAGAAATTGTCGAAATCTCGTTGGCCTGCGCCATGTTCAACATGATCAACAGGCTCAATGATTCATTCCGCACCGAGCTGGAGAGCGCGGAATACAACCAACGCCAGCATGGCGCAGTCGGCGTCACCCGAACGACGCTCGAAGAGTACGCCTGCACCATCTGTAACAACGAGAAGAAATAATTCCTTCCCTGCATGCCGCAACGCCCCCGCATCTACATCACCCAGCCCGTCGCCTCAAGCGCGATCAAGCGTCTGCAAGCCGTTGCCGATGTGCGCTGGAACAAGGACCCGCTGCACATCATGAAGGAAGCGGAACTGATCGCTGCAGCGCGCGACAACGACATCCTGTTCTGCCTGCTGCATGACCATGTGAACGCCGCTGTGATCAACGCCAATCCCCAGTTGCAAGCTGTGGCGTCAATGACCATTACCCCGGCCGACATCGACATACCCGCAGCAACTGCACGCAAAATCCCGGTCACGGTAATTCCGGCGTTGTTGCTCGACGATGCAACCTCCGATCTGGCCTGGGCGCTGCTGCTGTCGCTGGTGCGACGCGTCACCGAGGGCGACCGTCTGCTGCGTTCGGGTACCTTTCCCGGATCGCAGTCCTGCTACATGGAAGGCGGCGGCATTACCGGCAAGACGCTGGGTATTGTCGGCATGGGTGGCGTGGGTCGTGCTGCAGCAGCGCGCGCCAGAGCCTTCAAACTCCGCACGATCTATCACGACCCCAAACGCATCCCGGAAGCCGATGAACAAGCGCTGGGCATTACCTGGGTGCCGTTCGGGCAATTATTGGCAGAATCTGATTTTATTTCCATCCACGCCAAACTGATTCCCGAAACACGCCATTTATTCAACGATGCCGCTTTCGCGCAGATGAAGCCCACCGCGTACCTGGTCAACACGGCGCGCGGCCCCATCGTCGATGAAGAGGCGCTGGTGCGTGCATTGCGCGACAAGCGCATTGCCGGCGCCGGACTCGATGTGTATGAAAACGAACCGATGCCGCATCCCGAATTACTGAAAATGGAAAATGTGGTGATGACGCCGCACACCGGCAGCGCGATCAGCGAATTGCGTGCAGCGATGGCCAACGTGGTAGTTGATAATATTGTGGCGCTGATCGACGGCAAACGCCCACCCAATTGCTGGAATCCCGAAATTTACAAAGCGCGTTAGGAACGAATGGTTTGGGGCAGTAAAACAACGGCTTTAACGCAGAGAGGTGCAGAGAAAGTCATGATTTAAGCTTTTGAAATCCTTTGCGTCTTGCAGTTATTCTTTGCGTCCTT
>JAQBGW010000118.1:0-17834 GCA_032128415.1 Betaproteobacteria bacterium
CACCCCCAGACCCGTTAACGCAAAGGCCGCAAAGATAACTGAAAGACGCAAAGGACTTCAAGATCTTGAGTTCTGCTTTTCTCTGCGTCTCTCTTTTTCCTTTGCGTCTTTGCGTTAAAGCCTTTTCTTTTTCAGGATGTCCCAAATGATCAACGCCGCGATTATCGGCCTCGGCTGGTGGGGCAAGAACATTGCCGATGCCGTGCAGGGCAAAAGCCAGAAACTGCGTTTTGTGCACGGCGTAACCCAGGAACTCGACGCCACCCAGGAATACGCCAAAGCCAGGGGTTTCAGACTCTCTGCCACACTGGGCGAAGCCCTGGCCGATCCCGCAGTGCAGGCCGTGGTCCTGGCTACACCCCACTCGCTGCACGCCGATCAGGTGGTGCAGGTCGCCAAAGCCGGCAAAGCGGTGTTCTGTGAAAAACCGCTGTCACTGACCCGCGCCGACGCCGAACGCGCAGTCGCGGCAACCAAGGCCGCCAAAGTAGCCATCGGGGTCGGTCAGAACAAACGTTTCTGGCCATCCATGGTCGAGCTGCGGCGCGTCGTCGCCAGCGGCGCACTGGGCCACATCATGCATGTCGAAGGCCACTACAGCAACGAACACTCCAGCAAATTCTTCGCACCGTGGCGCGATTTGCCGAAAGAGACACCCGGTGCCGGCATGACCGGCACCGGCATCCACATCCTTGACGCCTTCGCCAATGTCGCCGGCCCTGCCGAACAAATCACCGCGCAATTCATATCCCATCGCGCAGGGGCCGATCCGCGCGATACCGTTTCCGTGCTGTTCAAGTTCGCCAACGGCATCAGCGGTTTTCTCGGCGCCGTGCGCGCTTCACCGATCTATTTCCGGGTGCATGTGTTCGGCGACGAGGGCTCGGTTGAAGCGCTGGATGAAACGCGCACCATCATCCGTTTGAAGGGCGGCACGACCGAAGTGCGGGATTTTCTGAAAATAGATTCGGTGCTGGCGGAGATGGATGCCTTTGCCGATGCGGTGGCGGGCAAAGCCCCCTACCCGATCACCACGGATGAAATGGTGAATACCATTGCCTCGTTTGAGGCGGTGATTCATTCGATCAAGTCGGGAGCGACTGTAAAACTTTAACGTCCGCGATGACGCGCGCCCGAAAGCACGCAGTGCTTTCCCGCGTCGCTGTCGATCGCGCGGTTAAGGCTCATCTCAAAACGAAGAAACAGTAGGACACTCCGATCGCAACCAATACAAAGAAGATTGTTAACGGCCTTCGACTTACTCCAAACAGCAATAATATTGTCGTGTTGAATACAATTGCTCCTGAGAATGAGATCGCCATGACCACATGATCAACGTGTGGCGCGAGCGACGAGCAGAAGAGGTCGGGTTGGCCATTGTTTTCCAAACACCGTTCACAAAATAATTGCCGATCCGACTCCTTCCATTGTAACGATGAGAGATCTGCCACCTTGCAGTTTATGATGACATGCAGGTGGAAAATTTGACTCCTTTGTATTTTGTTCTTTTAGCGCAATCTGGCCAGACGCCAGTACCGGCCAACCCGGCTGATTATCGGGTTTGACCAGATACAACTTGCTCCAGGGCGTGACGCAGAATTTCGGTATTTAGTGGCAGGTGTATCGTGCGCATGTGCGAACCATCCGCTGAATACAACATGACAGTGCCATTTATCGCGTCATGGCGTTGTGCGAAATCGCGACCGTCCGGCACGCCAAGGTCTGCCACAAGAAACTCGACGCGGTCAGCATATTCGCCACGCAGGACATCCAACAGCCCCATGACCGACATGCCTCCCATCGAATTGATGTCATAAGCCAGCACCAGTGCCGGCCGGCCTTTGCCGACGCGCGTCAGGTCGGTGGGATAGGCGCCGCGCGGCAATTGGCTCCAGATCAGAGCGCCGATGGCACCGAAGATGGCGAGGTATATCAGCCATTTTCCCCGGCGCGAAAGGCTTTTATGTGGCGCGGGCGTCATGCCTGGATGAAATTGAAAAAACAGAACCTTCCGTGATCAAGCCAAACTTCCCGACACTTGGAGCCACCTCGTGAGGCCTCTTACGGCTTGGGGAAACGGATGCGGCTGATCATCAACGAGCCTGAGAGTGCAAATACCAGGACCAGGGGATGCAGTATGAATCCCGCCAGATCGACTTCTCCAAACCACAGGTTCTCGCGCACTGCACCGAACCAGGCCGCCAGCGCCATCAGCAAGACGAGGACTATGGATGTCGGTATAGGTGTTCCTTCGAAATATTTCACCTTGCCGGTACCCTCAGACATAGCGTCTGCAGTGACGTTGTAACGGGCTAGACGCGACACACCGCAGGCGACGAAATAGGCCAGCACGATGCGGTCGTACAGTCCCTGCATGCCGCATCCGTAGGCAATGATCGCGGGCGCCACACCAAATGAAATGACGTCAGCCAGCGAGTCCAGCTCCCGCCCCATCGCTGACGACTTTTGCCGCCATCTGGCGATGCGACCGTCCAGAATATCGAATATCAATGCCGCAAAGACCAGACCGCACGCAAAGTAAACGTGCTTCACCTCGCTGGTTTCGAGATAAGTCATGATGGAGAACAAGGCACCTGTTCCGCAAACGGCGTTGGCGAGAGTGAACCAGTCGGCCAGGTGAAATTCCCGAATCATCGAGAAAGGTTTTCGTGGTGCGTTGGTGGTCATTGCATGCCTATCCTTTTTCTTATTTTTAAATTTAAAGTAAAACTTACCTGGGCTTGGCCGTCGCCTGATTGGCGATCTCTGACTTGATCTCCCGCAGCTTTGTCTTGATGCGGACCGCATTCTCAGCCCCCATGCGCATCAGTATCTTCTGCCCCGCTGACTTGGCCTCCAGTTCAGGGTCGGCATACAGGTAGAGCACCTTCGGCCGCACCAGTGCGATCGGCGCTTTCAGTTCCGGTGCTGCGAGCAAATGGTCGATGACCTCGACCAGCCGGTCGTTGAAATGGCCTTTCGGGTACCCCAGTTCGCGGTAGGCTTGCTGGAACAGTGGATAGTATTTGAAGTAAAAGGCCGCGAGCTTTGCATTGTCGATGGCTTCGACGATGTTGATATAGGCTTGGTAACGCGCGGCATTGCTGGCGGCAATGACGGCACTTTCATTGTTACCGGTGAAGGCGAATGCCCCATCCACCCGCTTCACCGGCATGATCCGCGACGAGACCTTATCGCGTGGCAGATTGTCGATGGTGGCGACGACTCGTCGAATGAAGCCCTGGAATATCAACGCCTCGATCAAGCCCTGGCCCGCAGACCATTCGGCGAGCGCATTCTTCATGGTGTTGTCACTGGTCTCCAGTGTGGGGAGCGGCTTCTCCGGCGGCGTGTCGGGCACCGGATGGCGGATTTCCGGCTCTGCCGGCATCGGCGGTGGCAGTTCCACACGCGGTGGAGTTTGCACTATCGGCGGTGACTCGGACACACGCATTGCGTTGTAAATGATAAAACCGAACAGCCCCGCTCCTGCAATTGCGATCAGCCACCAGATCATCCGCTGCATGAAGTTTTCTCCCAGATTCGATGAACCTATGATACCCGGCAGTCGCTCGAGTTCAGTTATTTGTTACCGCTCGGCGCGTCACTTGCCCTATGGACAGCCCTTGCACGAGGATGGAGAACACCACCACGGCATAGGTCAGCGCAACCACGGTGTCGCGCTCCGGTCCCGCAGGCAGTGACAGCGCCAGTGCCACTGATATGCCACCGCGCAGCCCGCCCCAGGTCAACACCTTCCACGAGCCACGCGGCAGGTTGAAAGTATCGCGCAGCAAACGGACCGGCACGCCGACCGTGAGCATGCGCGCCAGCAGCGTCATCGCGACGGCCACGCCCGCAGCGACCAGTTGATCAAGCGAAAACGTAATGAGCAGCACTTCCATCCCGATCAGCACGAACAGTACCGCGTTGAGGATTTCGTCGATCAGTTCCCAGAACATGTCGAGGTACTGCCGGGTGGTGTTGGACATGGCCAGTGCACGGCCGTGGTTGCCGATGATCAGCCCGGCAACCACCATGGCCAGCGGCCCCGACACATGCAACCGGCTGGCCAGTGCGTAACCACCGGTAACAGCAGCCAGCGTCAGCAGCACTTCGACCTGATAGCTGTCCACGCTCCTCAGCAAGCGAAATGTCACATACCCGAGCACCAGCCCGAACAGCAGGCCACCACCGACCTCATGCATCAGCAGTTCCAGCCCCTGCCCCAGCGTCGGCGTGACACCACTGACCAGCATGCCCAGCAGCAGTGAAAAAATCACCACGCCTACGCCATCGTTGAACAGCGATTCGCCGGCAATGACGAGTTCCAGTTCTTTCGGCGCCTTGGCGGATTTGAGGATGCCCATCACCGAGATCGGATCGGTGGGCGAAATCAATGCGCCGAACAGCAAACAGTACATGAAGGGCAACGGCAAACCCACCAGCGGCAGCGCCAGCCACATGCCTCCGGCCACCACGACGGTGGACAGCAGTGTGCCGAACACCGCCAGTGCCGTGACCGGCCAGCGGTAGGTCTTGAGTTCGCTCAGATCAACATGCAGGGCGCCGGCAAACAGCAGCAGTGACAGCATGCCCTGCATCAGCACATCGGAAAAATCAATTGAACGCAGCAATGACTCTTCATATTCACGCAAGCCGTAGGCCAGACCCAGCGCATCCAGCCCGACCAGGGCCAATGACAACACCAATGCCGCAGCCATCACGCCGATGGTGGTCGGCATGCCGATGAAGCGGTGGTTCAGGTAGGCCAGCAGCGCGGTGATGACCAGACAGATCGCGGCGATATTGAGCATGAATAGTTTATGGCCCGAAAAATGACGATGAATCACGCCCCGACAGTCGAGACGCTACTCGGTAGCATCAGCATCCAATGATAATCAATTAAAACATATGTCTCCCATTGCTTGCAGGACTATCAGGCGATGCGTATAAACTGTTTATGAATGACACACATGAACGGGTGCAGTACGGATTTCTGCCGATTGATACCTGACATTCCTACTGAGACACATCGATGAAATACAAGGACTATTACGACATACTCGGTGTGAAGCGCGACGCTGGCGCCGCTGATATTAAAAAGGCCTATCGCAAACTCGCACACAAATATCATCCGGACGTATCCAAGGATCCCCAGGGCGAGGAAAAATTCAAGGAGGTCGCCGAAGCGTACGAGACGCTAAAGAATCCGGAAAAACGCGCCGCCTATGACCAGTTAGGCAGCCATCAGCCCGGTGAGGATTTCCGGCCGCCGCCAGACTGGGGCCAGCAGCATGGCAACTCGCGGCATTCATTTGATGAAGCGGACCTGGCGGATTTGTTTGCGGGATTGGCTGGACGGCACCGGGCAGGCGCTGGCGGCGCAGCGATACGGGTGCCCGGTCAGGATTATGAAGTCACCGCGCCGATTTCACTGGAAGAGGCCTATCACGGCACACAGGTTGAACTGAATCTGGTAGTTACCGAGCCGGATGCGCAGGGATTTCTGCGGCGCGAACCACGCACATTCAAAGTCAACGTTCCCAAAGGTGCCAGCGACGGCCAGCGATTGCGTCTGGCCGGTAAAGGCGGCAAGGGTTTGAATGGTGGCCGTGATGGTGATCTTTATCTGAACATCGCACTGAAGCAGCACCCGTTGTTCCGCGCCACTGGCCATGAGTTGTACCTCGATCTGCCGCTGGCGCCCTGGGAAGCCGTTCTGGGTGCGACTGTCAAAGTGCCGACGCTGGGCGGGCTGGTTCACCTAAAAGTGCCGCCGAATACCCAAACCGGGAAACAACTGCGCCTGTCGGGTCGCGGCCTGCCCAAACCACAGGGCAAGGCTGGCGACCTGTTCGCCATCGCACAAATTGTCGTGCCTGCAGCAACCACCGAGCGCGAGCGGGAATTGTTTGAGCAACTCGCCGCCGCATCGAAATTTGATCCGCGCGAGCATCTGCACAAGGAGATGTGACATGACTACCAAGCTTCCCGAAGCAACATGGCTGACCGAAGAGCATGCGTTCTCGTTGATGGAGATCGCAGAACTCTCCGGCCTGCCAGAAGCGGAGTTGCGTGAACTGGTGGACTACGGCGCCATTACACCCGTCGATCCGGAAACCTCCCCGTGGGTATTCAGCGGACAATGCCTGCTGACCGTCCGCACCGCGTGCCGCCTCCGCGCCAGCTTTGACCTTGAACCGCATGGTGTCGCTTTGACGGTCTCGCTGCTGGAGCGCATACACGACCTTGAAGAGCAACTTTGCAGCCTGCGCGCGCAGTTGCCCGGCCATCTCCGTTAGAAAGCAATTACCTCTTATTTTTTGGCGATGCAGTCGCCGGGAGTACACAGCGGCCGGATTCGACGAGTCGATTGCCTTCCAGCGTAATGATGCGCCGCTGCTGACGCTCTGGATCCGGCACCTTCAGCTTTATCGGTAAATCTACCGGCAAAACGGCCAGACTTGGTACCAACTCTGGCATTTGAACTGCTCTTCACATTGGCGTAATTGCGCGCCATATTGCCGCGCCGTGAAATCTACACGCCCGGCAATGCCGAGCAGTCCCGGCTTGTTCCGGTAGGTTCCGCGTTTGTATCCGCCTTGACCTTCGTGGTAAGCAAGATAGAGCTGTTTGGGATTCCATTTTGAGATGCCGAGCAATTTATTGCTTTTATTGTTGTACCAGCCAATAAAGTCCAGGGCATCTTCCATATTCGAGCGGCTCTTGAAAAGGCCGCCGGTTTCATTTTTGTATTCCCGCCACACCGGATCCTGGATCTGGGCATAACCTTCGGCGGAGGAAGGTCGCCCCAGGGGGATAAACAAAAGCCACTCATAGGCTGGTTTTGCATCATGCCGGTAACTGGATTCATGCTTGACAAAAGCCATGAGGATATGTGCCGGAACCCCCCATTTTTTTTCTGAAGACTTGGCATACTCATACCAGTCCGGATTCTGCTCAAAGACTGCGCACAGATTGTCCTGTTGCTTGGGTGGTACGGTGATGCAGCCGGTCAGTGCGCAAAGCAGGGTTGCAAAAATTCCCTTGAATCGATGATTAGGGAAACGTTGCTCAAGTGGATGCCGCTCATGGTTCGACATGCCTGTACTGAGCGAAGCCGAAGGGCTCATCACGAACCTAATCAATAACTTGGCGTTCGTCCTGAGCCTGCCGAAGGACTTGTACAACGGTTCCTTGGTAAGGTGATTCATTCCGCTCTGATGCCCCGTGATCAGATGTTATCTATGATACCTGCAGATGGCGGCAATGTACCTCACAGACCCGCAGCCCCATCCGGAGCGATGGGGACTGCTAGTGGCACAACTGCGGCTTTATTGCTGCGGTGTCTCAGTCTGTTGCTCGGATGCAGGCGGCGGCACACCTTCCTCCATCGGCGGCGCATCCTCAGCCTGCTTGCGCGCCCGCTTCTCTTCTTTCTTCTGCTTCTTGGCCAGCTCCCGTTGCCGTTTGGCAAACCCGTAGTTTGGTTTCATCGGCGTCTCTCCTTAGTGAAAATAAAACGGCGACAGCGCATCAGCGCCATCGCCGCAGGAAGTAGAACTGTAACGGAAAGGCGGCTTATAGCGCCTTCTCCAGTGCGTGTCGCTGCGCGGTCATCTCAGCAGGCAGTCGCGATTTCAGTTTATTGAACAGTTCATCATGGTCTTTAACCTCGTCGCGCCAGGCGTCGTGATCTACGTGGGTCAACTCGTCGAAAGTTGCGCGACTGAAGCCGGGCATGCCCTGCCATTCCATGTCTTCATAGCGCGGCATGTGGCCGAGCGGGGTTTCGGTCGCGCCCGATTTACCTTCGCAACGATCGACCACCCATTTCAGTACGCGCATGTTGTCGCCAAAACCGGGCCACATGAATTTGCCGTTGGAGTCACGGCGAAACCAGTTGACTGCAAATATCTTCGGCGGCACTTTAACCTTGGCGCCCACATTGAGCCAATGCTTGAAGTAGTCGCCAAAGTGATAACCGCAGAACGGCAGCATCGCAAACGGGTCGCGGCGCACCACTCCAACCTTGCCGACTATGGCCGCAGTGGTTTCGGAAGCCATGGTGGCGGCAAGATACACGCCGTGTTGCCAATCCTTGGCTTCGGTGACCAGCGGCACGGTGCTCGTACGGCGACCGCCAAAGAGAAAAGCGCTGATCGGCACGCCGGCAGGGTTTTCCCAGTCGGCATCCATCGACGGAATCTGCGATGCGTGCACCGTGAAGCGCGAGTTCGGGTGCGCTGCAAGGCGTCCGCTTTCCGGGGTCCATGGCTGGCCGGTCCAGTCGGTAAGCTGTTTGGGTGGCTGTTTGCTCAGGCCCTCCCACCACACGTCGCCGTCATCGGTCAGCGCTACGTTGGTGAAGATGGTGTTGCTCTTCAGCGCAGCCAGACAGTTGGCGTTGGTTTCCTCCGAAGTGCCGGGAGCGACGCCAAAGGCGCCGTTTTCCGGATTGATCGCATACAGCCGTCCGTCCGGGCCCGGCTTGATCCAGGCAATGTCTTCACCGATGGTCGTCACTTTCCAGCCTTCCAGCGCCTTCGGCGGGATCAGCATGGCGAGGTTGGTCTTGCCACAGGCACTGGGGAATGCCGCTGCGATGTAATGTTTCTTGCCGCCAGGCGGCTGGATGCCGAGGATCAGCATGTGTTCGGCGAGCCAGCCCTGCTCCTTCGCCATAATTGAAGCGATGCGCAACGCGAAGCATTTCTTGCCGAGCAGCGCGTTGCCGCCGTAGCCGCTGCCGAACGACCAGATCAATTTTTCTTCCGGGAAATGGGTGATGAATTTGTGTTCTTTGTTGCTCGGCCACGGAATATCACGTTCACCCGGCTTGAGTGGCATACCGACCGAATGCAGGCACGGCACAAAGCTGCCGTCCTTGCCCAGCACGTCGAGCACTTTGCTGCCTATGCGGGTCATGATGCGCATGCTGACCACGACGTAAGCCGAATCGGTCAGCTCGACGCCGATGTGGGAGATATGCGAGCCCAGCGGCCCCATGCTGAACGGGATCACGTACATGGTGCGCCCGCGCATGCAACCGTCGTAGAGCTTGCTCATGGTCGCCTTCATCTCTTCCGGGGCGGTCCAGTTATTGTTGGGGCCGGCATCTTCCTTGTTTTTGCTGCAGACGAAGGTGCGGTCTTCCATCCGCGCCACATCATCGGGATCGGAACGGGCCAGGAAGCAACCGGGGCGCTTGGCCTGATTCAGACGGATCAGGGTGCCGGCAGCGACCATTTCATTGCACAGGCGGTCGTATTCTTCCTGCGAGCCGTCGCACCATAGGATGCGGTCGGGTTTGGTCAATTGCGCGACGTCAGCAACCCACGCTTTCAGTTTTGCATGATTGACATATGCGGGCGCGTCGTATGCCGGAGCAACTTGCGCCTTGGTGGCGGGCTGGTTCATCAGGGACTCCTCGCACGAAACCGTTGAATTTTTCTAAAAACAAAGGCAAAGCGAAACTTGAAGATCCCGCTTTGCCGAATTGGGGTGAATTTTACCGGATTTCAGACATTGCCGCCCTCCCCGGACATGCCCTACCGCATCGCGGAATACAGAAGCTCTTATAATAAAAATGACTGCGCGATCAGGCAGTTGCAGTGCGCGCAGGTCTGCCGTAGAAGAGGATCGCCGCACCGGTGATCACCAGGAACGGAACCGCGCCGTAGTTCATGACTTCCCAACCGCGCGCCGAAAACAGCCAGCCTGAAGACGCTGAACTGATGGCCATGGTGATGAATACGGCCATGTCATTGGCGCCCTGCACTTTTGCCCTTTCAGACGGCGCGTGGGTTTCAGTGAGCAGCGTGGTGCCACCGACATACAGGAAATTCCAGCCCACGCCGACCAGGATCAGTGCCGCCCAGAAATGCATCACCTCGATACCCTGCAGCGCAATGGCGACGCAGCCCAGGCTCAGCACTACTCCGGTGAACAGGATGGGACGCACGCCAAAGCGTTTGATCAACGAGCCGGTGAAAAACGACGGCGCAAACATCGCGATGACATGCCACTGAATGACAAAGGCAGTGTCGCTGAACGCATGATGCCAGGACTTCATGGCCAGCGGCGTGGCCGTCATCAGCAGGTTCATCACGCCGTAGCCGACCGTGGCGGACAATACCGCGACCAGAAACGCCGGTTGACGCGCGATTTCGGCCAGCGGCCGGCCGTGATCCTTCTGCTCGGCCTCGGTCAGTCGTGGAATACTCATCATGCGTTGCAGTGCCAGGGCGATCACGCAAAAACCGATCAATGCCAGATAGCTGCCAAGAAACTCTGCCGGCAAAATATCTTTGGTGTACTTACTGGTCTGCGGACCCAATACACCCCCGACCAACCCTCCTGCCATCACCAGTGAAATCGCCTTGCTCTTGAAATCGGTGCCGGCGACGTCGGCGGCGGCGAAGCGGTAATACTGGCCCGAAGCATTGTAAACACCCATCACCAGCGTGCCTGCGCAAAGCGTCCAGAAACTGTGGCTATAAACAGCAAAGCCACAAATCATCGCGCCGAGTATGCCGATCAGTGTGCCGATGCTGAAACCGTTGACCCGCCCGATGCGCCGCATCAGATGCGATATCGGCAGCGTGGTCAATGCGGCACCGATCACGTAGAAGGTGATCGGTAACGTCGCCAGCGACTTGTCGGCGGCCAGCGCATAACCGGCCAAACCGTTGATGGCGATCAAGATCGTGTTATTGGTAAACAGCAGCGCCTGCGTCGCGCACAGCAGCGCAACGTTTTTCTTTTCAGCAGTCAATTAGATTGTGCCCCGACGGGTGATCAGCGTTTCTGGAATTGGGTTTTGCCGAACATTACTTCGCGCGCTTTGTCGTCGACCGGGTTGGAACTCGATTCGTTGGACAGCACTTTCAGCGCACGTTGCACTGCTGGACGTGCATTGATCGCATCAAACCAGCGTTTGGCATGGGGATATTCATTCATGTCGATGCCGCGACTCTCGGCGTTGCGCATCCACGGGAAAATCGCCATGTCGGCAATAGTGTATTCATTGCAGGACACGTATTTAAACAGTGCAAGCTGTTTGTCGAGCACGTGGGTCAGGCGGTTGGCTTCGTTGGTATAACGCTCGACGGCGTATTCAATCTTGTCCTTGGCATATCGGCGGAAATGATTGGCCTGACCGAACATCGGGCCAACGCCGCCCATCTGCCACATCAGCCATTGCGTGCAACTCCAGCGCTGCGCCAGATCCGCAGGCAGGAATTTCCCGGTCTTGGATGCGAGATACAAAAGAATCGCACCTGATTCCATCAGCGACAACGGCTTGCCGCCCGGACCGTCGGGATCAACCATGGCCGGAATACGGTTGTTTGGGCTGATCTTCAGGAAATCCGGCTTGAACTGGTCGCCGGTACGGATGTTCACGCCGTGTACCCGGTACGGTAAGCCGGTCTCCTCCAGCATGATGTGGACTTTATGACCGTTTGGTGTGGCCCAGCTATACAGCTCGATCATGAAATCTCCGCGTAGAAATAGTTGTGGAAAGCAGATTCAATGGAGTCCGCAGTATAACGCAGCCTCCATCCGCTTCCTGATACCCTGCCCCGAACAATCATGAGTTCCCTGCGAAATTTTCTACTGCCCAGCGGCACTCTCCCCGATGCCCGTCTGCTGTTGACAGCACGTGGCTTGCGTGCGTTCGGCGATGGATTTGTCAGTCTGCTGCTGCCCTATTACCTGACGCTGCTGGGCTATAGCGCACTGCAAGTGGGACTGCTGGTCACTGCCACACTCCTCGGATCAGGCGTGTTGACGCTGGCGATCGGTCATGTGGCACATCGTTATTCCAGCCGCAAACTGTTGCTCGCCGCCAGCATCCTGATGACAGTCACTGGAATTGCGCTGTCGGTCACCACAGCGTTCTGGCCGTTGCTGATCATCGCAGTGGTGGGTACGTTGAATCCTTCGGCCAGCGACGTCACGCTGTTCTCGCCGCTCGAGCAGACATTGTTGACGCGGGCGGCGCCGGCGCAGTCACGCACAGCGCTGTTCGCACGTTACAGTCTGATCGGAGCCCTGGTCGGCGCCCTGGGCGCGCAAGCTGCCGGTATCCCCGATCTGACCGCAGCGATGGCAGGCGGCGTACTACGCGTCATCCAGATCATGTTTGTGCTCTACGCGCTGTTCGGCATCGCCAGCTTCCTGATTTACCGGCGTATTTCACCGGCACTGGAGCCTAAGCATCACGAGCAGCCGGTGCCGCTGGGTAAGTCACGGCGCATGGTTTACACGCTGGCTGCGCTGTTTAGCGTCGATGCCTTTGCCGGCGGTTTTGCCGTGCAATCGCTGCTGGCGCTGTGGCTGTTTCAGCGTTTTGATCTGTCTGTCACGGCGGCCGGAACGATTTTTTTCTGGACCGGCATACTCACCGCGTTCTCGCATCTTGCGGCAGCTCGCGTCGCAGCACGCTTCGGATTGATCAACACCATGGTGTTCACGCATCTCCCGGCCAATGTATTCCTGATACTGGTGCCGTTCATGCCGACGCTGGAACTCGCGCTGTTGTTCCTGTTCCTGCGCAGCGCGCTGTCGTCTATGGATGTACCGGCGCGCACCTCCTATGTCATGGCCGTGGTGTCTCCGGGCGAACGGCCTGCTGCGGCGAGTGTGACGGCGGTGCCACGCAGCCTCGCCAGTGCAATCAGTCCGGCATTTGCCGGCGCGCTGTTGACCATCAGCAGCTTCGGCTGGCCGCTGGTGATTTGTGGTGCACTGAAAATCGTCTACGACCTGACCTTGCTCAAAATGTTTCGCGCGGTAAAACCGCCGGAAGAATCGGAACATTAAAGCGCGTCGCAGCGTTGTTGTCGGCAGTCCTGTCCAGTTCCTCAAGCAACGCTTGTCGCAGCACGCTGCCATCGCCGAATTCCGCGACGTACCCCAATCCGGCCAAGGCGTCGCGCGCATCTTGCGTCTGTAGCGCCTTCATCAGTGCATTCTGCAGTTGGCGGAGATCGGCCGCTGCCATCGACGGCGATGCAAACAGGCCGTGCCATCCCGCAGCCGTTACTGCAGGCAGCCCGGATTCGGCAAACGTCGGCACTGCCGGCAGCACGGCATGGCGCGCGTTGGCGGCAATCGCGAGTATGCGTATGCGCTGGCCAGCGGCATAGGGCAATACCGCCGGCAAAGGCGAAATTGCTGTAGCCACCTGCCCTGACAGCACACCACGCAACGCACCGTTGCCGCCGTTATAGGTCACTGCAACTATTCTACCCATCCCCTCACGCTGCAACTGCAGTACCAGCAACTGCCCCGCGGTACGTTCTCCCGGAATGCCGATCTGCAACGGTCGTGTACGTCTTGCTGATTGTTCCAGTAACTGCGCAAGGTTGCCCGCTAAACCATTGGCGTGGATGACCAGCACCAACGGTATACGCGCCACCAGGGCCACCGGCTGCAGCCGGCGCATGGCCGGAGGCGTAGTTCCCGCCGTCAGTCCCGAGCCGCCGAACAGCAGCATGGCGCTGTCTACTCCGTTGACCGACTGTGCGGCGGCCGTACCGCCGCCGCGCGGATTGCGGATCACCGTCACCTCTGCGGCCAACGTAGCTACCAGCAGGCGTTGCAAATTCCGCAGCAACGCATCGGTCGTCGATGGCGTGGCGAAGCTTTGCATGGCGCGCAGCGCGCGAGTCATCGCGCTGGTGCCGGCGATATCCGCAGCGCCCGTCGCCGGATAAGGATTGACCAGCGTCAGTGAAGTCGCCGGTGCCAGCGGCGCACCGGCATATGCAGGCAATGCCAATAAAAAATAAACAAAAGCAATGCTGAGACGCAAAAAAATCCGCTCAGAAATTTGCCGCCGCATCAGCCGGCGCCCGTGGCCCCCAGCGCAACCACACACGCAAGCGGCGATATGCTGCAGGGTCCAGGCTATCGCCCATCAACACCACATGTACCGGCCAGCGCCGATCGTTGCGACGGATGTTCAGGACAGTCAACCACGGCGCTACAGTACTGCTGCCGAGGATGCGTCCGGAATGCCAGACACCGGCATGCGACTGCAAATGGATATGATCACGATCAGTCAGCTCAAGACATACGATGGATCCGGGCTGACGCAACAACGCATGGCGCGAAATGGTGGTGTACGCACTGAACATCAGCAATAACGCGGCACCCGCTATCAACCACGAGTCTATGGCCAGCGTCAGCAGCATGCACAATGCGGCGATATGAACGATGATCAGGGTGATTGCCAGCCGTCGCGAAGGCTGCAGCTGAATCTGATCGAGGCGGACTTTTTCCACCGCGTCATTGCAACGGAATCAGTCGCAGATTGCAAATGATCACTGAGTTTATATAAGCCATTGTTTTTATTAATTATTTTAATAACCCAGCCAGCTGGCGCTATGATGCCGCACCTGTCATAACAACATTTGATGAAGCGAATTCCGTGACTGCGACTGTATTGAACGATTACGCCCTGCTGCGTTTTTCCGGGCCTGATGCGCCGGCGTTTCTGCAGGGACAACTGACCTGCGACGTGCTGGCACTGAAACCCGGAACCAGCACCTATGGGGGTTATTGCAATCCCAAAGGTCGTCTGCTGGCGACTTTTCTGCTGATTGCCGACGCCGCTGATTTCGTCATGATGCTGCCGGCAGCACTGGCCGATCCCATCCGCAAACGGTTGACGATGTACATCCTGCGCTCCAAAGTGAAGCTCGAAGATATCTCCGCGACGCATGTCGCCTGCAGTGCACCGGGGGCACACGCCACGTCTGCGTTAACTCTACCCGGCAATCGCCTGCTGACCATCCTGCCGCGCGATCAGGCAGCAGACGTCGCGGCCGACAGCGGTGCGTGGGCCGCGGCAGATATCGCGACCGGCATCCCGGTCATCACACCGTCAACGCAGGAAGAATTTGTGCCGCAAATGGTCAATCTCGATTTGATCGATGGGCTGAGTTACAGCAAAGGTTGTTATCCGGGTCAGGAAATCGTTGCCCGCATGCATTATCTCGGTCGCTTGAAGCAGCGCATGTACCGGGTAATGGTAAAAACAGAGACCGTCGCTGCCGGACAAAAACTGTATTGCGACGCACTCGGGGAGCAGGCCAGCGGCATGATGCTCTCGACTATACGCTCCGCTGATCATTGGGATGCGCTGGCGGTATTGCAGACAGCGCACGCCCGCACGTCGCCTTATCATCTGGGCGCGCCGGATGGTCCGCTGCTGCAGATCGCCACGCTGCCCTACGCTGTGGATTGACTATGGCCTGGTCTTACTACATCTACTATCGTGTCGATGCCACGCATCAGGCTACGGCAGCCGCGGCCGCACGCCAATTACTGGACACAGTGAAACGGAATACCGGCATCAACGGTCGATTGCTGAAAAAGCGCAACGAAGCGCTGCTGTGGATGGAAATCTACGAAAACATCAGCGACGAGGCGAAATTCGAATGGGAACTCGCGGAAGCTGTCGCCGGTTCCGGCATAGCGGCTACATTGCAAACGGGCAGCGCGCGCCATATCGAGTGTTTCGCGGAATAAATTCATGTGCCTGATTCTGCTTGCTTTCCGGGCACATGCGCGTTTTCCGTTGATCGTTGCCGCCAATCGTGACGAAAATCATCTCCGCCCCGCTGCCGCCGCTGCATTCTGGGAGGATCACCCCCAGATCTATGGCGGGCGCGATCTGGAAAAGGGTGGAACCTGGATGGGCATCACGCGTGCGGGACGTTTTGCCGCGATTACCAATTACCGTGACGGCCTGCCCGTTCCGGCAGCGCCCCGCTCACGTGGCGCACTGGTCAGCGGATTTCTGACTGAAGACCAGGCGGCAGAGGATTTTGTCGGGTCAATTACTCCCGCGCAGGATCAGTATGGCGGATTCGGCTTGCTGGCCGGCGATCTGGAGTCGCTGGTGTTTTGTTCCAACCGGGGTGCGTCCATTACGACGGTTGCACCGGGCATCCATGGCCTGAGCAATCACTTGCTCGATACACCGTGGCCAAAAATCCGTCGCGGCACTGCTGCGCTGCGTGCAGCACTCAACATCAATGATGAATCAGCGCTGACAGCCGCATTGTTTGATGTGCTGGGCGACCGGACAGCAGCAGATTCTCCCCATCTACCCGACACCGGCATACCCCGGCAACGCGAGCGCGAACTGTCTCCGGCTTTTATCTGCGGTGAAATTTATGGCACGCGCACCTCCACGGTTATGCTGGTACATGACACCGGAGAGGTGTTGTTTCATGAAAAACGCTATGGCCCGAACGGTCTGGCGCTGGATGAAAACGCGGCGCGGTTTTCCCTCGCTGCCGGCGTCGGGTCCGCTACAGGCTGAGCGTCATCGCCCGGTGTGGAATGCCGGCTTCCGCGAATTCCTCGCCATGGGCAATAAAACCTGCACGCGCATAGAACCCGATTGCGTGCGTCTGGGCATGCAGATGTACGACAGCATCGCCCCGCGTGCGAGCGCAAGCGACTAACCAATGCAGCACGGCCTGTCCGACGCCGCGTCGACGCCATGCGGCACTGACGGCCATACGTCCGATGTAACTGTTCGGCAACAACCGTCCGGTGCCTATCGGTAGCCCGGCTGCATCAAGTGCCAGGGCGTGCGTTGAAATCGCATCGTCCGCATCCCATTCGAGTGCTTCAGGCACTTGCTGCTCGACGATAAATACTGCGCGGCGCAAGCTCTGCAACGCGGCAAGATCGTCGTGCCATGATGCGGCGCGGACCGTGAATTTCCGAGGTGTGTGCACGCGCTGATTATAGTCAGCGCGGCACTCCGGGGTGGATATTGCAGAGAATCGGGCGAGGTGGCTGCGCCCGGGTTGTCAGATCGTCAACCCGCCACTGACTTCAATCACGGCGCCGTTGATGTAACTCGCTTCATCCGACGCGAGGAAGGCAAAGAGATCGGCGACTTCCTCGGGCTTGCCGAGGCGGCCCATCGGCACGCGTTCTTCCAGCGTGTTGATGACTTTCTCCGGGATCGATCCCAGAATGCTCGTCGCGATGAATCCGGGACACACCGCGTTGGCGCGGATACCCTTACGGCCGAGTTCACGCGCCCAGGTCTTGACCATGCCGATGACGCCGAATTTGCTGGCGGCGTAATTGGTCTGTCCGAAATTGCCGTACAGGCCAACGATCGATGATGAGTTGAGGATCACACCGGACTGCTGCTCAATCATCTTGTTAACGACAGCGCGGGTACAGTTATAGACGCCCTTCAGATTGATGTCGATGACGCTGTCGAACTGATCCTCGGTCATGTTTTTCAGTTGCGCATCAGCAACGATACCGGCGTTGTTGACCAGGCAATCCACGCGACCCCATAGCGCGACAGTAGCCTTGACCATGGCTTCCAGCGACGCCATGTTGCGCACATCGATCGCTTGGCCGAGCGCTTCTCCGCCTGCTTCCTGGCACAACTTGACCGTTTCATCGATCCATTCCTGCTTGATGTCGCACACCACGACTTTGGCGCCTTCACGGACAAACTTGAGCGCAGTGGCCTGGCCGATGCCACGGCCTGCACCGGTAATGATGGCTACCTTGTTTTTGAGACGCATACCTAGCCTTTCCTGGAGGGGCTACCTGTTAACAGTTAGTTGCGGTGCACAATTTAGCTGATATTGGCGCAATGCACAATAAAACCAAGTAATGAATATAACCAATTGATATCTAAAGATTATTTAAAATACTGCGCAGCATAACGAGAGTGGTTGATGCATTGCATCCAACCTGCTTATTATTATTTAAGCTATTGTTTATATTGATATTTTAATAGCGGTGCCCGGTGACACCTGATCAAAAAGGGT
>JAQBGW010000119.1:0-10521 GCA_032128415.1 Betaproteobacteria bacterium
CCCCGCGCACCCCCAACCGCTGAGCGTTCTGAATCGTCCGGATCCACTCACCACGTAGCCCCGCCTCCGCCGCAAACTCCGGCCAGCGCTTTACCGCTGCCCGCACTTCTTCGATAATCGTCGCCGCCCGCCCGCGCTTCATCACGCCGACCTTCGCGCAGGCCTGGAAATCCTCGAACGTGAAGTCGTCGCGCTTTCCGTTCAGCGTCATCTGGTGCGTCGCTGTCCAAGCACCGGATGGGGCGTAGCTGTAGGTCACGTCGAAGGCCGGCGCGAGCGACCATTCGCCCTGTTTGTTCATCAAGAAAGCAATGTTTTTGACGTGGTCGTCCTGATTGCGCGCGATGATGTTGAAGGCCATGCGGCGGAACTGCTGCTCGACCGCCGCCATCGGCAGCTCGAGTCGGCGCATCGCGAGCAGTGCCTGCTCGTAGGAGTAGGCACCGGCCTGGTTGAAATCGAAATGCGCGAGCGCGCCGAGCGCTTGCATGTGCAGCTTTTCGCCGCCTGCCAAGCGGTCGAAACGTCGGGTCATGAAGTGGCGGCGGCCGCTTTCTTCGAGCAGGCGACAGTCGTTCATCGTGACGCCCGCCGCCTTCGCCATCAGATAGTAGGCGAACTCGATGGTGCCGTAGCCCTTCGGATCGTCCAGTTCCTTGTCTTTGTTGCCGGCTACGCCGTCGAACTTGAGCAGCCAGTAGTCGAAGCCGTCGCCCGCCGCGATCTGGCCCGAACGGACTTCGTTGGTGTCGGGGTTCCATGCGATCACTGCCTTGGCGCGCGCGCCGCCGGCCGACGTGCCGACGCGCAGGATATCGCGCAGTGCCTTTTCCTTTCGGCCCTTCTCAAAATGGCCGCGCAGATTGTTGCGGTGGGTGAGCACCTCGCCGGCCATGCGCACCAACGCATCGATGTCGATCTTCGTCGCGGTGCGCGGCCGCGGCCCGAGCAGCGGCGAGAACTCCAGTGCGCCCATGCCGCGCGTGCCGATGTAGCACAACCGCTCCACCGCATTGAAGCTGTCGGGTGTGCGGCCCTGCGTGGCAAGCCAGGCATCGATCAGCGCATTGCCGAAACGGTCCGGCAATGAATCGGCCAGCAAGCCCGGCAAACCGTTAAAGGTATTGCGCGGCAGCGCGGGAAACTCGTACACCTGATTGCCGAGCGGCATGGTAATCGGTGACACTTCAATGCCGCTCCCCGCAAATGCCGGCTCATACTGAAACGCTACATAGTCGCGACCGTCTTCCAGTGTCACCGCGCCTATGGTGCGGCCCCAGAGCCGAACCTCGGCCAGCGCGCTCATGTGTCATCGCCCCCATCGCCCCATTTCCACTTGCCGTAAGCCGCTGCGGGCTCTTTTGCCAACGAAGCGCGTTTGCGTTCCTTGCCGCGCAGCTTGAGCTGGGCCATGGGACTGACCGCGGCCTCGGGAATCAGCGCATCGAAGCGCTCCAGCAGGCCGAGCGCACGACAAACGCGGATCAAGCTGGACAACTGTACCGAGCCACCCGCTTCCATGCGCTCCAGCGTGCGCTTGGAAATGCCGGACTGATTCGCCAACTCAATCTGCGTCAAGTTTCGTTGCAACCGGGCTTGCCCAATACGGGCGCCCAGCTCCTGCAAAACGCCTTCATCCACGAGTTGTTTTGATATCCTCATAACTCGCTAATTATGTCGAATTATAAGCATTAAATCCAGTTATTTCGCCAAAAATGGCGAAATAACTGGATTACAATAAAACAACCGGGTTATTTTGTAATCTATTGTTTTAATTAAATATTTATTTGTCTATCTCGCTCAGCGTGTGAGTTGGCCCCTGATCTGCACGCGATGCATCATGCGCCGGTGACTGGGGTCGAAAGCATCGCGGCGATGAATCAGGCAACGGTTGTCCCAGATCAGCGTATCGCCCACCTGCCACTCGTTATGCCAGATAAACTCCGGCCGCGATGCGTGGGCCCACAACTGATCGAGCAGTTGTTCGCTCTCCTCCAGCGGCAAGCCGATGATGTAGCCATTGCGGCGGCGTCCCAGATACAACGCCTTGCGCCCCGTCTCCGGATGGGTGCGAAAAATCTTGTGCTGCGCGCCCGGCGCTTCGCGCGGATCAGTCACTTCTTCGAATCCTTTGCGCAACTGTCCGCCGCTGTTGTAGGTCTCGTCGTGAATCAGCATCCTGCCTTCAAGGCGCGTTTTGAGTTCCGCGGGCAGCGTGTCGTACGCCATGTACTGGTTCGCGAAATACGTGTTGCCGCCGGCGGGCGGCACTTCCAATGCGTGCAGGATCGCAAACGAGCAGGGCCTGGCGCGGTACGACATGTCGGTATGCCAGATGGCATCGCCTGCGCCAAGATTGCCCAGCGGCTGGCCGTTGGCCGTGAGGTTGGAGATCACCAGAATATCCGGATACGCGTCGATATAGGGTTTGCCGATGACGCTCATGCCCGGCGGCTCGAGTTCGTCGAAGGATTTTCCGAGCGCGATCAACTGCGCGTCCGTAATCGGCTGGCCGCGCACCACCACCACCTGATGATCGAGGAGAGCGCGTCGCAGCGTCGCTACCGTCACCGCATCCAGCGCGACCAGATCCACACCCGATACTTCAGCGCCACAGCCTTTGCCGCTCGGAATGATTTGCGGGTTCTGCATGACTGTCTCCTGAGCATTACGGGCAGATAATAGCAAGTTGCTTTGTGAAACATGCCGCCGCGTGTAATCTTGTCCCCGAATCCGGGAGAATGCCATGGCACTGAATCTGCGCCGGCTGTCCAATGCGCTGGGCGCTGAAGTCTGCAACATCGACATCACCAAGCCGATGAGCGAGAGCACGTTCGGCGAAATCCACCGCATCTTTCTCGACCACGGCATCCTGCTGCTGCGTAACCAGAACATCTCGCGTGAGCAGCATATCGAATTCAGCCGCCGCTTCGGCGAACTGGACAAGCACGATTCATTGCCGCGCGACCGCCATCCGGATTACCCGGAACTGCTGCTGGTCACCAACCAACCCAATCCCGACGGCACACCGTCGGAGTCGCGCTACACCGGCCGCCTGTGGCATACCGACCTGTCCTACACCACGACACCGGCGCTGGGCTCGCTGCTGCGCTGCTACACGCTGCCCGAGGTCGGCGGCGACACGCTGTTTGCCAACATGACCATGGCCTACGACGCGCTCTCCGACGGCATGAAAAATCTCATCGCCAATCTGCACGGCATCCACCTCTCTGGCACGCGCAAGATCAACAAGGAAGATGCCGGGGCCGCGCGCCGCGCGGAAGTGATGAAGCTCAATCCGCCGATCGCACAACCCGTCGTGCGCATGCATCCCGAGACCGGGCGCAAGGCGCTCTATCTCGGGGAAAAGGTCAAACGCTTCGACGGCATGACCGAGGAAGAAAGCCGCCCGCTGATCGATTACCTCAACCAGCACGCCACGCGGCCCGAATTCGTCTATCGCCATCAGTGGCGCGAGCACGACATCGTGGTGTGGGACAACCGCTGCACCATGCACCAGGCGCTGGGTGATTTTGACGAAACGCAGATCCGCCATCTTGAACGCAGCACGGTGATGGGCACACCGTCGGGTTACGTCGTCGCCGACGCTTGAAGCGCGTCGCCACAATACCCACACCTGAAATGACGTCGTCGCGCGCTGCGCATAGACGTGATAAGGTTTCCCCTGTGCTGAGTCCCTAGAAAAGCACTGCGCAAGCGACACGGCGCAAATCAAATATCGTTCCGATGGAGGGCTTATGTTCAATCACATCCTCATGCCGACCGATGGCTCCGCGCATTCCGAAAGAGCCGTCGAACGCGGCATCGAACTGGCGAAACTCTGCGGCGCCAAGCTCACCGGCATACACGTCATGCCGGATTACCAGATTCTGATTGCAGGTCTCGAAATGATGCCCACGGGTTCGGAAGAAAGTGCCAACGAAGAAGCCCGCGAACAGGCCACACGCTTCCTGGCTTTTGTGCAAAAGGCGGCCGACGACGCCGGGGTGCCCTGCAACACCGTGATCGCGAAAGGTCAGCAGCCCTTCGACGCGATCGTGGATTGCGCCAATGAGCGGGGTTGCGACCTCATCGTGATGACTTCCCGCTTCCGCAAGGGATTGGCGGCATTGATCATGGGTAGCGAGGCCAGCCGGGTGTTACACCGCGCATCAATCCCCGTGCTGACATTCCGCGCACTGATGAGTGCCGACCACCCCGACCGCGACCCGAAAAAATCGTAAGGACGGGTTCGCTGCTGCTGCTCGGTCAAGCCGGCGCAGCAGCAACCACTTCGATCAGCAGCGCTAGAGCAGCGGCGGCGAAAGCGTGCATGTTGGCGACGCGATCGTCACTACCGGTCTCCAGCGTGATCGACCGTTCCACCGCCGGGCCCGCCACCGCAAAACACGCGTGTCCCGGCGCATAACCATAGCGGCTGCCGGTCGGCCCTGCAGCACCAGTCTCGGTGAGCGCCCAGTCGGTTGTTACGCGCTCGCGGGTGCGACGCGCTTTGAGCAGCGCATAGTCTTCAGTGGATGGCGTGATGCCGCGCATGTCCTCATCGCTGATGCCGAGAATCGTGCGGCGCATTTCATAGGTGTAAACGACGATGCCGCCGCGCACGCAAGCTGATGCGCCGGGCACCGCGAGCAACGCCGCCGTGATCAACCCACCGGCCGATGATTCAGCCACCGCGATGCTCTGCTTGCGCGCGATCAGCAGCGCCACGGCGTGCGTCGCGTGTGGCAGCAATTCATGCATAGCCAGTTCTCCAGCAGGTAATGTCATAAAGTATCAATAAAAATAATAAGTTATAAAATTCAGTCGAGACGCTTACCGGCCCGGCGCCTGCACCAGCCCGATCACCACATCGGTAATCTCGCGCGTGCCGCTGCGCCCGCCGAATTCCATCGGCATCACCTGTCCGCGCGCGAACGCCTGCTCCACCGCACTCTGCAATACTGTGGCGGCATCGCCGAACGCGGCAATGCCGGTGCGCACTTCGAGCCATTCATACATCATCACCACGGACAGCAACGTCGCCGTGGGATTGGCCTTGCCGCTGCCGGCGATGTCGGGCGCCGAACCATGTGCGGGCTGGAACAAGGCGTGCTCGTCGCCGATATCGGCGGAGGGCGCCATGCCCATGCCACCGACCAGCCCCGCGCTCAAGTCGGAAAGGATGTCGCCGAACATATTCTCGGTCACCAGCACGTCGTAGGCCCACGGCTTCATCACCAGATTGAGCGCCATCGCATCAACGTAGGCGTATTCCGTATCCACGGCGGGAAACTGCTGCGCGCGCTCCGCGAACACTTTGCGGAAAAACGCCATGGAGCCGAGCACATTGGCTTTATCAACACAGGTCACCCGGCCCGGCTTGCCGCGCGCCTTGCGCCGCTCAGCGAGACGCAACGCAAAATCAAACACCCGCGCCGAACCTTTGCGCGTGATGACCAGCGCATCGCGCGCTTCCTCGTCACCGCGCATCACCGTCTTGCCGCGCTCGTAGAACAGCCCTTCGGTCTGCTCGCGGATCAGCAACAGATCGATATCGGCGGCGCGCGGATCGGCGAGCTTCAGCGGCAGACCGGGCAGCGGCCGGATCGGGCGCACGCCGGCGTAGAGTTCCAGCTTCTCGCGCAGATCAAGCTGCGGCGAAATCTCCGTGCCATCGGGATAACGGATGTGCGGCAACCCCATTGCCCCGAGCAGAATTGCATCGGCACGCTTGGCAGCGCGCAGCGTGGCATCGGGCAGTGCCGAACCGGTTTCCTGAAACGATATCGCCCCCGCGGGATGCTGTGTGAGCTGCAGATGAAACTTGCCGACGCGTTTCTGCACCGCTTCCATCACCGCAGTCGCCGCAGCGACCACCTCAATGCCGATGCCGTCGCCCGGCAATAGCGCGATGTCGATTTTTTCCTTGCTCATGGGCTGGAGTTTAACAATTATCTGCGCCGGCTCCCGTACGCGGAGCCGCAGGGTTCCCGTTCGCAGCACAGGGCTGCGCCGGGAACAGAAACTTGCCGGTGTACTACCCGGCAGTTATTTCAGTTTCAGCCCCACCGATTTCACGACCTTCGCCCAGGTGTCAATTTCTTCACCGAACCGCTTGGCGAATTCTTCCTGCGAATTGGCGATCACGTCGAGGCCCTGATTGTTCAGCAGTTTGTCGGTTTTCGGGTCGGTCAGGATTCGAGTGACGGCTTGCTGCAGCTTGACCGCAATCGCCTTGTCGGTTTTGCCGGGGAGAAACAACGCGTACCAGTTTTCAACACCGAAACCGGGCACGCCCGATTCGGCGATGGTCGGATATTCGGGCAGCGCCGGCGTGCGCTTGGGGCCCACAACCGCCAGCACGCGCAGTCTGCCTTTCGTGAAAAACGGCCGGGTCGAGATCACGCTGGCGACCGTCAGCGAGATGCGCCCGGCGACCGTGTCGGTAATGCTCGGGGCAGTGCCCTTGTACGGCACATGGGTCATCTTCAGCCCCGCCATCTGCGAGAACAGTTCCACGGTCAGGTGCTGCGCCGAACCCAGGCCCGATGACGAGAAGAACAGTTCGTTCGGCCGCGCCTTGGCAAACGCGATCAACTCCTTGACGCTTTTCACCGGCAGCGACGGATGCACCACCAGCACGCCGGGTGACACCACCGCCATCGTCACCGGCAGCAGATCCTTGCGCGCATCGTAGCCCAGCTTCATCAGACTGGGCGTGATGCTGATCCCCGCCGAGGTCATGAGCAGGGTGTAACCATCGGGTGGCGCATGCGCCACGAGGTCTGCGGCGATCGTGCCGCCGGCGCCCGGACGGTTGTCTGCAACGACGTTCTGACGCCATGCCTCGCCCAGCTTCGCGGCAATGAAGCGGCCGGTGGTATCGACGCCGCCGCCCGGTGCCAGCGCGATGATCATGCGGATCGGCTTGGTGGGATAGTTTTGCCCGTGCGCGACGCCCGCGACCATGCTCCCCGCCAACAACATCAGTACGGCCTTGCAGGCTCTTGCAGTCAATCGATTCATCATTTCCTCCGACAGGTCGTTGTTCTAATGGATTTACCTGGACAGTATACAAGCTGACCGGGGTGAAAGTGACATGCTATCGTCACGAATCTGAACGGCGTATCGGCTGCGCCGCGTGCATTTTTCAGTGGGGCAGGATCGTCACCGTGAGCGGAATCCGGATGCAATGGACAATGATCTGAACAGGCCGGCGGACCGGCGCCCCCGGCACATCCTGCCGGTCATCGTCGTGTCGCAGTTCGCCGGGACTTCCCTCTGGTTCGCCGGCAACGCCGTGCTCGGCGACCTGCAGCGCGCATGGGGGCTCGCGCCCGAGGCGCTGGGCTACGTGACCTCGGCCGTGCAGCTGGGCTTCATCAGCGGCACGCTGGTGTTTGCGTTTCTCGCCGTTGCCGACCGCTACTCGCCGCGGCTGGTGTTTTTACTGTGCGCGCTGGCCGGCGGCATCGCGAATCTCGGCGTGCTTGCCGCTGACGGCGGCCTTGCACCGCTCTTGATCTGCCGCTTCGCGACCGGATTCTTCCTCGCCGGCATTTATCCGGTGGGCATGAAGATCGCCGCCGGCTGGTACCGCACGGGGCTCGGTAACGCACTGGGATTTCTGGTCGGCGCGCTGGTGCTCGGCACCGCGTTCCCGCATCTGCTGAAGGGACTGGGCCAGGCATGGCCGTGGCAGTCGGTGCTCATCGGCGTCTCGCTGATTGCCGCATCCGGCGGACTGCTGATGTATGTGCTGGTCCCCGACGGACCGAATCTCGCCAAGGGCGCGAAGTTCGATCCGCGCGCACTTGCAGCGATTTTTGCCGTGAAGGATTTCCGCGCTTCGGCTTTCGGCTATTTCGGCCACATGTGGGAACTCTATGCGTTCTGGGCCTTTGTCCCCGTCGTCATTGCCGCGCGCGCGCCGGCATTCAATGTGCCGCTCTGGTCGTTCATCGTGATCGGGATCGGTGCGCTGGGCTGCATCGGCGGCGGACTGCTGTCGCTGCGTGCCGGCAGCGCACGCATTGCGCAGGTACAGCTCGCCGCGTCGGGCGCGTGTTGCCTCGCCTCGCCGTTGCTGCTGCTCGCGCCGCCGGCTGTGGTCATTGCATTTCTGATCTTCTGGGGAATCGCTGTGGTCGGCGACTCGCCGCAGTTCTCAGCGCTGAATGCCGCCTACGCGCCGCGGGCATCGGTGGGCTCCGCGCTGACCATCGCCAACTGCATCGGCTTCGCGATCACCATCGTCAGCATCCAGCTGCTCAACACCGTCGCCGCGACGCTGCCCGTCGAATACCTGTTCCTGCTGCTCGCACCGGGTCCGGCGCTCGGGCTGCTGGCGCTGCGCCCGCTGCTGCGGGTGCGGCGGGCGGCCAGATGATCGGCCCGCCCGCGTAAAACAACTAAATATCGTTTTAAAACAAAGACTTAAGTGTTTTCTACGCCTTGGCGCGCTGTACCGGGCTGCGCAGCACACCGATGTCTTTCTGGATGATTTCGCAGACGTCGCCGTCCTGCAGATCGGGTTCAGTCGCATCGTCAGTGCCCAGCCAGAGCACGTCACCGGGATGCAGCGTCATGTACTTGGTGATCTCGGCGATGTAGTGCTGCGCTGAATGCAGCATCTTGCTGGTGTTGTAGCCGGCGACACGTTTGCCGTTGATGTGTATCTCCACATCGAGGTTCATTGGATCAATGCCGGTGGTGATAAACGGGCCCATCGGTTTCCAGGTGTCGCAGTTCTTCGCGCGCCACAACGTACGATCCGATTTTTGCCAGCTGCGTTCGCTGACATCGTTGCCCAGCGTGTAGCCGAGAATGCACGACAATGCATCGGCTTCCGACAGATTCTTCGCCGTCTTGCCGACCACCGCCACCAGCTCGCCCTCGAACTGCACCGGGCCGGTGGAATCGGCGGGAATCACAATCGCTTCACCCGTCGCCACCAGCGCATTGGCCGAGCGATAACCGACGTCGGCCTTCTCCGGCATCTTCACCGCCAGACCCTTGCGCTTGGCCGCCCACTCGATGTGCGCCGCGTAGTTCAGCCCCGCGCAGTAGAAGTTGCGCGGCTCGCAGGGGATGAGGACTTTGAGGGCGGACAGCGCGTGGGTCTTGCCGTTGGTCTTCCAGTTGGCGAACGGCGAGCCGTCGAGTTCATCGACACGGTCGCCTTCGACGAGACCGAAAAAAGTACGGGACTGGTGTTGGAAGCGGCCGAATTTCATGAATGTCTCCTTGGTCCTCTTAACCCGGCCGGCGCACACGCACCGCCGCGATGATTTTTTCCAGCCGTGCGCGCGCGGTCTCGTCCGGCCGCGCATAGGCTGCGGCGTCGAGCAGCCAGCGCTCGATGTCCGCAGCGGTGGTTGCGGCATTCTGCCGGCCTTCCATGGCGTCTTTCAGTGCGCGCAATTTCAGGTGTTGCCGGGCAGCTTGAAATTCCGCGGGGCTTTCAAGTCCACACGCCACCTCCAGATTCAGCAGGATGTCGGGCAAACCCTCGCCGGTATTTTTGCCCGACTTGGCGGCAGGCGCTGCGGCTGACGGGCCCACACCCGCGAAACGCACATCCAGTTTGCTGTTCCAGGCCTCGGGGAAATGCGCAACGGCGTTCCATCGCGCTTCCAGGCTGACCGCCACGTCCTCATCCAATGTGCCATTGGAATCCTCGGCATCCAGCATTTTTTCGCGCTCATCGCACAACGCCATTTTCGCGATGAGGGCATCGTAGCGGGCTTGCGATGCGACCACGGCCAGTTCGCCGAGCCGCCGCGTCACGGCATTGCGCGCATCGCGATACCGTGCGTCGAGCTTGGCGACCAGACCCCTCGGCGCTTCCGCACAGGCACGCCACGCAACCTCGACTTCAGCCATGGCGCGTTTGATGTCGGCAGCGGACGTGCCCCCGGCCAGTGCGGCGAGTTGCGCGATAACCTCCTCGCGCGCCTGCTGCGCGGCCGTAGATACGGCTTGCGTGGCGGCGCGGGCGGCATCGCGCGCTTTGAAAATGGAATCCGTGGCGGTCTTGAACGCACTCCATAGCGCGTTCTCGTCGCGTCGTGGCAGGGGCTGGGCTTTGGCCACCGCCTGCCACTCGGTTTGCAGCTTGCGTACTTTGTTCACGATGTCACGCGCGGCCGCATCCGGGGTCGCCAGTGTTTTCGCTTCCGCCACCAGGGCCTCGCGCTGGCGGCGTGCTTCGGCATAGGCAATGTTCAGCGGCCCATCCAACGCTAGGAGCGCCGCCGCGTAACGCAGGGGAAGCGCGTTGTCGCCTTTGAGCATCTTGCGCGGCACCGTGTGCTCGATCGGCCCCAGCTTGCGCCACGCACGTTGCGCGTCCTCCAGCGCATGCGCCACGGCGCGCCAGTCGGGCGCGGCGGCAGTCGTGGCCGGCGTTGCGGGCGCGGCAGCATCAGTGGGCGTGGCGTCCGGCACCGCGGGCGCGGCAGCATCAGTGGGCGTGGCGTCCGGCACGGCAGGAAAAAATTTTGCCGCCGCCTCACC
>JAQBGW010000120.1:0-7724 GCA_032128415.1 Betaproteobacteria bacterium
AAAACTGTTATTGCGTTTTCCATTGCAGCAAGCGTGCCAACCCACGCTTAATGCCGTGATATATTTGTAACTCGTTGTTTTTTTAAACAAATATTATTAGGGGTTGCGGCAAGCATCCGCTGAAAAAAACGTCTGCGGCACATATCATTGTTCACCAGCGCCACACAACAGTGCGTGACCGCACTGATTGCGTGCACGCCGCTGCCGGACTGCTCCGCAAATGGGCGCAAGCTAAAATAGGGATATGCAAGTACCACTGATGACCAGAGCAGCCGCAGCACTGTGTGCACTTGCGCTCGCCGGCTGCGCAGTAAATCCGGTCACCGGCAATCCCAACTTCGTGACCATGTCCGAGTCACAGGAAGTCAATGTCGGACGCACCGAAGACAAAAAAGTCCGCGAGCAGTACGGCATCTATGAAGACGCGGCGCTGCAACGCTACGTCAATGACATCGGCCAGCGTCTCGCCAAGGCCAGTCACCGCGCCGGACTGAATTACCAGTTTCTCGTCGTCGATTCACAGGAGATCAACGCCTTTGCGCTGCCCGGCGGCTATATCTATATCACCCGCGGCATCCTTGGCTATCTGAACTCCGAAGCCGAACTGGCCGCCGTACTCGGTCATGAAATCGGCCACGTCACTGCGCGGCACTCGGTGCAGCAGATATCGGCCACTACCGCCGCCAATGTCGGCGCCTCCATTCTGCAGATCTTGGTGCCGCAGATCCGCAACAGTGCGGGCGACCTGCTGGTTAATACCGTCGGCGGCGCGCTGCTCTCGGGCTACGGCCGCGAACACGAGCTTGAGGCCGACCGCCTCGGCGCCGAATATCTGGCGCGTACCGGCTACGACCCGCAGGCAATGATCAAGGTCGTCGGCGTGCTGAAGAATCAGGAATTGTTTGACGCCGAAGTCGCCAAGGCCGAGGGGCGCGAGCCGCGAGCCTATCACGGCCTGTTTGCCTCGCATCCTGACAACGACACCCGACTGCAGGAAGTGGTGCGCGAAGCGGTCAAATTCAAAAGTACAGAGAACCGCGTCAACCGCGAAGAATTCCTGCGGCACATCGATCGCATGGTGTATGCGGACAGCCCCGAACAAGGCATCGTGCGCAACAACACCTTCTATCACAGCGAGTTCGGGCTGACCCTGCGCTTTCCCGCCGGCTGGAAAGTACAGAACAGCACACAAAACGTTGCCGCACAAAGTCCCGATCGCACCGCGCTGATCGATCTGCGCGGCGCCGGGCGCGCCGAAGGCACACCCGCCAACGTGCTGCGCAAGATACTGAAGCTCGGCACCGGCAGCGAGGTCACGCCGACAACCCTCGGCAGTCTACCGGCGGCTGTCGCTGAGACCACCCTGTCCGGAAAACCCACACGCGTTACGGTTGTGTTCCTCGGCAAATCTGCATTCGCCATCGGTCAGCAAGCCAATTCCGCCGGCGCGTTCCGCCAGCACGCGGCGGCGTTGGATGCCACAACGAAGAGTTTCCACCCGCTCACTGCCGAGGAACGGGCGCTGGCCAAACCGCTGCGCATGCGCGTGGTCACCGCGGGCGCCGGCATGACTTTCGCCGAACTCGCAAAAACCTCACCGCTCGGTCGTTTTGCCGAAAATCATCTGCGGGTACTCAACAACCTGTATCCACGCGGCGAACCGGCTGCGGGGCAGTCGCTGAAAATCGTCGAATAGGCGAACAGGCATTACGCCCAACGCGTTGCGGATGCGATAATCCGCACAATAACAACAGGGCTCTCCCGAAAAACACCCGTGAGCATCGCGCCGCGCCCACTACTGATCGCTTTACTGTGCCTTGCCTGGCTGCTGCCGGGCCTGGTCGGGCATGATCCGTGGAAACCCGATGAGGCCTACACCTTCGGCGCAGTGTATGAAATTTTGCAGGGCGGCGGTTGGTTGATTCCGCAAATTGCCGGTGAACCCTTCCTCGACAAACCACCGCTGTTCTACCTGAGTGCTGCTGCCAGTGCGTGGCTTTTTTCACCGATACTCCCGCTGCACGATGCCGCGCGGCTGGTCGTCGGCTTCTACATCGGACTGGCTCTGGTATTCATTGCGCTCGCTTCACGCGAGCTGCATGGCGAACGTCACGGCCTGACCGCTGCACTGCTGTTGCTCGGCTGTCTGGGCCTGGTGGTACGCGGCCATCAACTGATCACCGATATCGCCGCGCTGGCGGGATTTGCGATGGCCTACTATGGCGCGGCGCTGGCTGCGCGACGCGCAGTGCCCGGTGGCTTCTGGCTGGGCACCGCCTGCGGCCTGGTGTTCATGGCACAAGGCATCCCCGAGGCGACTATGATCGCAGTAATTGCTGCGGCGCTGCCGCTGATCAATGACCGCTGGCGCACGCCGCAGTTCGCCGTAACGCTGGGTGTTGCTCTTGTCGCCGCGCTGCCGTGGCTGACACTGTGGCCGCTGCTGTTTTTCCAGCGCGACCCGGTGCTGTTCGATACCTGGCTCACCGCCGAAAACCTTGCGCGCTTTTTTAATCCGGTTAACCTGCCGCGCGGGTTCGGATACTACCTGCGCATCCTGCCCTGGTACGCGTTCCCGGTATGGCCGCTCGCGTTGTGGGCGCTGTGGCGCGCACGACGCATGCAGCAACTCACCACCACCGGTGTCTTGTTGCCGGTGCTGGGCTTCGGCGTGACGCTGCTCATGCTCTGCGGGGCAGCCGAATCGCGCGAACTCTATGCACTGCCGATGCTGATCCCGCTGGCACTACTCGCAGTGCCCGCCATTGAGCCACTACGCCGCGGCGCAGCCAACGGCTGGTACTGGTTCAGCATCATGGTTTTCACTTTTTTTATTATCGTGTTCTGGTTCTACTGGAGCGCGCTGGAACTCGGCTTGCCGGCGCGCCTGCACAGTCATCTGCACACCCTCCGCCCCGGTTACGACTTCGGCTTCCGCTGGCTGCCGTTTCTGTTCGGAATTGCCTATACCGCAGGCTGGTTTACGCTGCTTGCAAAATCGCCACGCAACGCCGAGCGCCCGGTGATGGTGTGGGTCGGCGGCATCGCAGTCGCATGGGCGCTGCTGGCGACGTTGTTCATCGGCTGGCTCGACACTGCCAAGAGCTACCGCTCAATGGTCACCGATATGGTTCGCGCCCTGCCCGCACAATACCGTTGCGTCGCGAGCCGGGATCTCGGCGAATCGCAGCGTTCCCTGCTGCATTACTTCGGCGGCATTCGCGTCCAGCGTGTAGAAGTCGTCTCCCGATCCAGCGAATGCGAACTGCTGCTGACCCAGTACCGCTCGCTCGACAAGCAGGTCATGACGCAGGACTGGAAAAAAATCTGGGAAGGCCACCGACCCGGTGATAAAGATGAACGCTATCGCCTCTACCAGCGGGTTGTTAAAAAATAATTGCGGTGAACGATACCCTGCAGCGCTTCGTCTTTGAACACGCACCGATTCGCGGCGAGCTGGTACAACTCACCGCTACCTGGCAGGCCGTCACCGAACGCCACGCCTATCCCGCGTCGCTGCGAAAAATCCTCGGTGAACTGATGGCCGCCGGCGCACTGCTCGCCGCCACTCTCAAATTTGAGGGCACGCTGATCCTGCAATTGCACGGCAGCGGCCCGGTCAAGCTGATCGTCGTTGAATGCGCACCGGGCCATGCCATGCGCGCCACCGCCAAATGGGAAGGTCCCCTGCCAGAGAACGATCAAACTACGGGCGATTTACGCGCGCTGCTCGGCAGCGGCCACTTTGTCATCAATCTGGTCGCCGAATCGGGAAAAAAGAGTTATCAGGGCGTCGTCGATCTCAATGCGGACAGCATCGCCGCCGCGCTGGAGCACTACATGACAACCTCGGAACAGATCGCCACGCGCTTGTGGCTCGCCAGTGACGACACGCATGCTGCCGGCCTGCTGATCCAGAAATTACCGGGGCGTGATGCGGCCGATGCCGATGCGTGGCCGCGTGTTGAGCATCTTGCTGCCACCGTGCAGGCGCAGGAATTGCTGACCCTCGCACCGCGCACGCTGCTGCAGCGGCTGTTTCATGAGGAGGATCTGCGTGTGTTCGAGCCGCACCCGGTTTTTTTCCGCTGCTCGTGCTCACGCGAACGCGTGACCGACATGCTGCGCATGCTGGGCATAGATGAAGTGCGCAGCGTGATCGCCGAGCGCGGCGAAGTGGAAGTGCACTGTGAGTTCTGCAACCGGCGCTATGCGTTTGACGCCGTCGACAGTGAGGCCGTTTTTGCCGCAACAATCACTGCGCCCGCCAAGAAAACACGCCACTAGAATTGTCTTGTTTGTAGCGCATCATCTCCTCGACACTCAACAGTGTCGGGCGTAAAATTTGCCTCTTCTGTTGCTCGCCTCCCCTCTGCACGGCCATTAATTGCAATTAATCAATTAAATCAATAAGGTATGGAGATCTCCATGAATATCGGACGCGAAGTAGTCGTGTTGAGTGGTGTACGCACTGCCATAGGCGATTACGGCGGGGCGCTGAAAGACATCGCGCCCACCGAACTTGCCGGCCAGGTCGTCAAGGAAGCCATCAACCGCGCAAAGATTGATCCCAAACAGGTCGGACAACTGGTCTTCGGCAACGTGATCCACGGCGAAGCGAAGGACATGTATTTCTCACGTGTCGCCTGCATCAAGGGCGGACTGCCGCAGGAGACTACCGCGCTGACCGTCAACCGCCTCTGCGGCAGCGGCATGCAGGCCATCGTCTCTGCGGCACAGGGCATCATGCTTGGCGATTGCGATGCCGCAATCGGCGGCGGTGCAGAATCGATGAGCCGCGGCGGATATCTGATGCCCAGCCTGCGCTGGGGGCAGCGCATGAGCGACGGCAACGTCATCGACATGATGGTCGGCGCATTGACCGACCCCTTCGATACCGTGCACATGGGCATCACCGCTGAGAACATCGCCGCGCAATGGAAAATCAACCGCGAACAACAGGATGAATTTTCAGTCGAGAGTCATCGCCGCGCGATCAACGCCATCGAAAAAGGCTACTTCAAGGACCAGATCCTGCCGGTGGAACTGAAAACCCGCAAAGGCACGACGCTCTTCGACAAGGATGAACATCCGCGTGCTGATATCACGCTTGAAGGCCTCGCCAAACTGCGCACGGTATTCAAGAAGGAAGGCGGTTCGGTGACGGCCGGCAACGCTTCGGGGATTAACGATGGCGCAGCCGCGGTCGTGCTGATGGAAAAAGAAGCCGCCAAAAAAGCGGGCCTGAAACCGATGGCACGTCTGGTGTCCTACGGCATTTCCGGCGTCGATCCGAAAATCATGGGCATCGGTCCGGTGCCGGCGGTACAGAATGCGCTGAAACGTGCCGGTCTCAAGGTCGAGGACATGGATGTCATCGAATCCAACGAGGCGTTTGCAGTACAGGCACTTGCGGTTTCCTGCGACCTTAAATTTGACCCCAATAAAACCAATCCCAACGGCGGTGCCGTTGGTCTCGGTCACCCCATCGGCGCCACCGGCACGGTACTCACCGTCAAGGCGCTCTACGAACTGCAACGTACCGGCGGCAAATACGCGTTGGTGACCATGTGCATCGGCGGTGGCCAAGGCATCGCAGCAATTTTTGAACGGATGTAAAACCTGATTTCAATGCACAACCAATACAAGGAGAATATCAGCATGCGATTCACAAAAAAACTGTTGGCGGCGATCATCGCCCCGGTCCTGCTGGCGGCACCCGCAGCCCAAGCAGCACAACCCAAATTTCCGGAAAAACCGATCCGGCTGATCATCGGCAGTGCCCCGGGCTCTGGCCCCGACATCATTTCGCGCATGACGTCGGATAGTCTTTTCCAGGCGTGGAATCAGCGCGTAGTCGTCGACTCGCGCCCCGGCGCGTCGGGAAAAATCAGTGCTGATCTGGCTTTACAGGCCATACCCGACGGCTATACCTGGATGATGCTGACGTCGCAACTGTTTGTCGCATCGCAAGTGCTGCCCGGCATCAAATTTGACCTTGCAAAGGACTTTCAGTCGATCGCGCTGATCGGCACCGTGCCCTTTGTATTACTTTCCAATCCGACACTGCCGGCGAAGTCGGTAATGGAATTGGTTGCCCTGGCGAAAAAATCGCCGGGAAAAATTAGCTACGGTTCGGCAGGCATCGGCTCCTCGGAACATCTTTCCGGCGTGTTGCTCACGCAGCTGACGGGGACGAAGATGCTGCACGTGCCCTACAAGGGCGTGGCACAGTCCATCATAGACGTGATTGCCAACGAAGTACAGATCACCTACGCAGTGGCTCCCGCCGCGAGGGCGCATGTGGAGACCGGGCGGCTGCGTGCGTTAGGGGTAACCCCACCGAAGCGTTCGCCGCTTTTCCCTGACGTGCCATCGATTTCGGAATCCGTGCCCGGCTTCGCAATGTATGGTTGGTACAGTATCGTTGCACCCACCGGCACGCCGGAGAGAATCCTGGAGCAGGCCAGCACTGAAGTCGTCAAGGCCGCAAAGGATCCCGCATTGGCCGCACGGCTGAAAAACAACGGCATCGAAATCGTTGCCGGTGACCGCAAAGCGCTGGATGCATGGCGCAGCAGCGAAGACAAGCGCATCCGTGATCTGGTCAGGACTTCAGGCGCGAAAGTCAAGTAACCGCACCAATCACTATCTGTCTGCAAAAAACGCCGCGCCCTGCGCGGCTTTTTTGTTACGAGATACACAGCACTGTTTCGAGGCACCCGAATCCAGTCTTCAAACGCGGGGACGCGGTTCACCCACAAGCCGGCTCATTTACAGCACAATGCGCGACTATGACCACATCGACCGAAACCGCACCCCCCCCCGACGGCCATTCCCGCCCCGTCACCCTGCTGCTGAACATCGGCCACGCCGTCGATCACATGTTCCTGCTGATAGTCGCCACGGCGGTCTCTACCATCGCCATCGAATTCGGCTTCAATAACTGGACCGAGCTGATGCCGTACGGCGTTGGCGCCTTCGCGCTGTTCGGCCTGGGCGCGCTGCCCGCCGGCCGTCTGGGCGACCTGTGGGGCCGCCGCATCATGATGATCATTTTCTTTATCGGCATGGGTGTTACCGCGCTGCTGGTGGCCGCAACGCAAAACGCCTGGCAACTTGCCGCCGCGCTGACGCTGCTCGGCGTATTTGCCGCGATCTACCACCCGGTGGGCATTCCGATGCTGGTGCAGGGCGCGCCGAACCCCGGCGCAGTAATCGGCCTGAACGGACTCGCCGGCAACCTCGGCATCGCAGTCGCCGCACTGGTCACTGGATTTCTGGTGCAATGGATCGGCTGGCGCACCGCTTTCATCGTGCCGGGATTAATCGCCATCGGCTGCGGCATCGTCTTCGCGATGGTCTGCCCTAAGGAAACTGAGGCGCCCTCCAAACGCAAAGGCGGCAAAGCCAAGGTCACACTGTCCCCGCAGATGCTGGTGCGTGCTTTCGCCGTGATGACCGCCGCCGCTGCGGTGAGCACCATCCTGTTCAACTTCACCACCAATGGCAACGCCCATCTGCTCGCTGCGGGCTTCACCGGCGTGCTCGATGACCCGGCCGTCATCGGCATCATGCTGGCGGTGATCTACACCATCGCCTCGTTCGCACAGATCGTCGTCGGCCGGCTGATTGATCGCGTCGCGTTCAAGCCGCTGCAGGTGTGGATATCGATCATCCAGATTCCGCTGCTGATCTGGGCCGCGCACTCGCAGAGCTGGGGG
>JAQBGW010000121.1:0-19318 GCA_032128415.1 Betaproteobacteria bacterium
GCGCGCCGCCGAGCAGCGCGAACGATACGGCGGAAAATACGGCTAAGCGAATCAACATGATTTCCTCCTTGGGTCTGGAAAGTTTATACAGCGTTATGAATTTCAACTTCGGGCGGTCGCCTGCGTAGGTCGCCGGCTGGCGTTTGGTGGTGCAGCAACCGTAATTCTATACGGGTACGATCGCCTGCTGTAGCCGCAACCCATCGCGGCTGGGAAGCGGTATTGCAATTCCCAGTGGGGACGCCAATAAAATCAAAGTGTTAGGTTTCAAACCCAGGGCCATTTTTCTTGGGTGTCCAGGCGCCATCTAGAAAGCGTTGCGGAAAAATTCGCTGGTCGGTGTGCCCCGATAGTACGCTGACGCGCACCACGCAGCGACGCGGTGTTTTTCCAGTTCATGGCGGATTATCTTGGGAAAATGCGGGTCAGTCACGTTCTCAGCGTGGTCGCCGGACTCTCTGACTGTCTGTCTGGGTCCTGCTGTGGCGTGGTTCTTACATCAGGCCGGGCAGATAGAGGACGATCGCCGGGAAGGCTATCAGCATGATCACAAGTATGGCATCGCAAATCAAGAACGGGAAAGCCGCTTTGGCAACCTGAATCAACGTGGTCCCTTTGGGTGCCACCCCCAGCATGATAAATAGTAACAGGCCGAAGGGTGGTGTCGTGCCGCTCATCTCGAGGGAGAGCAACACAAAGATTCCGAACCATACCGGGTCATATCCCAGGATCTGCATCAGCGGAAAGAATATGGGTACGGATATCAGCATCATGGATACCGGGTCCATGAACATGCCCAGCATGAGCAACGTCAGGAACATGATGAGTACCATCACCAATGACGGGATGTCGAAACCCGTTGCCCAGTTCAGCAGCCCCTTGCTGGCCCCGGAAAAGGCAAGAAGCTGGCTGAACACTGCCGAATTCATGATGATAAAAAACACCATCCCGGTGACCGAAACAGTAGACAGAAGAGACGTCTTTATAACTTTCCAGGTCAGCAGGCGAAACGCCGACGCGAGAATTACGACTCCAAGGACGCCAAAGGCGGCAGCTTCGGACGGTGTCGCGATACCTAGAATGATAAAACCGATCACCATGAACACCACGATGCCCATGGGCACAATATTGATGCAGATAGACCGGAGCTTTTCCCGTAAAGGCGTGGGGGCAATTTCATAGCTCGGGGCGCTGGACGGATTGATTGCGATCTGAATAAAAATCATGAAGCAATAAAGAACTGCCAGAACAAGGCCTGGGAATAATCCGGCGACCAGAAGTCTGCCGACGTCGATACCGGCAATGCTGGCCAGCAGGATGCCGAGTGACGAGGGGGGGATGATCATCGCCAGACCACCGGTACCGAGGATCGGACCCATGGTCATTTGCCGGTTGTACCCGCGGCGCTGCATTTCCGGAACCATCAGCGAACCCAGCATCGCGGTGTTGGCCATGCTGGATCCAGTCAGCGTTGAGAATGAGGCCCCGCCGAGAACCGTCAAATAGCAAAGCCGGCCCGGAATACGACCGAGGATCTTATCCAGGGTGTCAAACACCCGGATAGCCAGCCCCGAATGGAAAAACAATGCCCCCAGCAGAATGAACAACGGTACCGGGGCCAGGGCAAAACGGGTCAACAAGGAGGTTGAATTATCGACCACCTGTATCAGATCGGAAAATCTGGCGCCCAGCACCAGCGAGCCGATGAGGTTCGTCGCCATAAAGGTCAAGGCGACGGGAACCCCTAAGGCCATCATGACGATGACCGGTCCCAGCAATAGCGCGATGGCCCAGCACCACTCCATGCCTTACATACTTTCCTTGGCCTCGACCCGGTCGCCGTACAGGGAATCGCTGCCAATCAGGAAGCGGGAAAATTCCACGGCAACCATCGTCAGGCAAAGCGGCAGTGGCCCATAGAGCAACCACAGTGGCATATCGACGCCACGTTCTTCAAAAATGCCGCTTTCGATGGCCTGTGAGACGAGCTGATAGGAAAAATAGGCAAAAACAAGAGAGGTAACGATGCAAACAAGATAAACCATTTTTTCGACGGCAACTCTCAGTCTGCCTGGCAATTGAGAAACCAGAGCGTCAATATAGACGTGTTTTTTCTGGCGGACCAGATAGGGTGCCATCAGCATGGCAATGTACAACAGGCCATACTCGATTACAGCCAGCGTGTAAGACGGCGGTGAGTAGTTGAAGCTGCGGATCGTCACGTCAATGATGATCAACGCGAAAGCACCTACGACGATGGCGCCGGCAAACCACACCAGCGCCATCAGCAGGTAGTCGTAGGCAGCAAAGACGTGTTTCAAAAAGTAATCCGAAGGCTATGGAAACGGAATTGCTATTCCCGATACAATTTCGAGCGCAGTACGGCTACTTCTTCCTTGCTCAGCTTCGTGCCTACGCGATCCCACATGCTGTCGTAGGCCGCTTTCAGGTAATTTTTACGGACTTCACCTTCCAGCTCAAAGATTTCAACGCCTTTTTCCTTCACCACTGCGGTGTCCTTGGCTGCGGCGTCATTCATATTTTTGATCGACGCCTGTTCGTACTCACTCGCAACGCGAATCAGAATATCCTGCGCTTGCTTCGGCATTTTGTTCCAGAAGTCCTGGTTAATTAATATCAAGTTTGCCAAATGATAGAAGGCAGGCTCGATACGGTATTTGGTGACTTCTGCCAAGCCCATGGCCCCCACTCCGACTGTCGGCCAGCCATAGCCGTCCACCAGTCCGCGTTGCAGCGCCGTATAGACTTCGCCGGCCGGCATCTGAACGGCAGTGGCATTGAGCGCTTTCAAGAGCGGGCGGTAAGCTCCGGTGGCGCGCATTTTAAAGCCGGTCAAATCAACGTTGCCGTTTTTAATGACTGGTTTCTTGGACGTATACAGGTAGAACTGTGCAGCCGTTTCGGACCAGGCCAGAATTTTGGCGTTCAACTTTTCTTTCCAAACCTTTTCAATGATGTCAAATCCGCCGTTCGCTCGAACCTCCGCCGGCGTCATATTCGTTGCCATCAAGGCCTGGCTCTGCGGCGTGATCCCGGCATGGTAGGCGGCTGGTGTATGCAGCATATCGATTACGCCGCGTTTTACGGCGTCAGCAGCTTTATTTACAGGAGTCACTTCCGGTCCACCCAGGTATTTGATCTGCACGACACCTTTGCCGGCTGCATTCAGTTTGTCGGCGAAAAGCGTGATGAAGGCTTGTGCCAAGTCGTGCTTGGTCGGCAATGCGGTTTGCGCGCGGATGATCACTTCAGCTGCGTTGATTGGTGTGGTAAACGATACGGCCATAGCGATTCCGGCCGCCAAAAAAGATATCTTACAGAGTGTTAGCTTCATGATTTTCTCCTCAACAAAAATGTATAAAGTCTTTGCGATTCCGCGTGCCGACTTGACATGACAGTTCTTGTGACGCGAAAGCTCTTATAAATATAAACGCTTTTTTATTCTTATCGAATTTTTGTAACGCGCAAAGGATAGCAGAAAGAACGAACCGGGGGGGGTATCACCAGAGGCGGTGTGAAGCTTCCTCGTAAAGTCGGGCCAGTTTGGAAATGAGCGCGGCATTTGTGAAAAAGACCGCTTGCCAAAGTATTTTGCGTACTTGCTGTCTGAACTCCAGTCGATGTGGCCTTGCATTGCCGCGATACCGCAGTTGCGTTAGATTCGAACTTTCTTCGTCACAGAGCGGCGAAGCCTGTCGTCCATTCATGCAGGAGCATTTATGAGCCAGAAAATACGTCTAGTTAATCCCGAAGCGCCGGCACCGCAAGCTGTTGCTGCGCCGGATATACGTGCGGTGGCGAAAGGCGGCATACGCCTGGGCATACTCGACAACAGCAAGGGCAATGCCGATCATCTGCTGCGCTTTATCGTCGAGGGCGTCAAGGCGCTGGTGCCGGTGGCCTCGGTGTTGGCGTTGCGCAAAGACAGCGTCAGCCTGCCGGCGCCGAAGGAAATCCTCGAACAGCTCGCCAAGGGCTCTGATTACGTCGTCACAGCGATGGCGGATTGAGGGTCGTGCACGTCGTGGAGTGTCCACGACATGGCTGATCTGCGGAAACGTGGACTGACGACTGCGGTGATCTGTTCGGGTCCGTTCCTCAAGCTGGGGCAGGCGCAGGCGCGCGTGTTCGGCGTGCCGGACTTGCCGCTGTTGGTGATTCAACATCCGCTGGGCGGGCAGGCGCTGGATCAGGTCAAGGCGCGCGCTGATGTGGCTGTGGCGGAGTTTGTGAAACTGCTGAGAAGGGATGCGCCATGAGCAATCTTGCCCAACTGCTGGCCATGCCCGGCGCGAGTTTCGATACCGATGACGATTTCGATGCCGTTAATGCGCTGCTGCGTGACAAAGGCTGGAGCGACGGTTTGCCGATGGTGCCACCCACCGAGCAGCGCGTTGCGGCGATGCTGGCTTACTGTGATCGTCCGTGGGATGCGCCAATTGCGAAAATCGCGCCACGCTGGGGTGAAGCGACGCCGTTGCGGTTGGCCGCCAATGCAGTCATGGCGGGTTGTCGGCCCGAATATTTTCCGCTGCTGATGCTTGCCATCGAGGCGATGTGCGAAGAGCCGCTGAATCTCTACGGAGTACAGGCCACTACTCACCTGTGTGCGCCGCTGGTCATCGTCAATGGTCCGGTCGCGCGTGAACTCGACATCAACGCCGGACACAATGCGTTCGGTCCCGGTCACCAGGCCAATGCCACCATCGGCCGTGCGATTCGTCTGGCGCTGGTCAATATCGGCGGTGCGATTCCGGCGCTGGGCGACATGTCCACCTTCGGATCGCCGGCCAAATATACTTATCTGGTGGCGGAGAACGAAGCGGAAAGTCCGTGGGAGCCGTTGCACGTCGAGCGCGGCTTGCCGCGGGAAGCGAGTGCAGTGACGGTGATCGGCGCGGAATGCCTGCACAACGTCAACGATCATGAAAGTCTGACTGCAGAAGGCATCCTGATGACTATTGCCGGGACGATGGCGACCACCGGCGCTAACGATATTTTTTATGCGGCACAGCCGCTGGTGATCATGGCTCCTGAGCATGCGCGCACTGTTGCCGGCGGATTTACCAAAGCTGAAGCCAAACTTTTTCTGCAACAACACGCAACGCTGCCGATGAGCAAATTTTCCAGAGAGAATATCGAGCGTCGGCTGAAAGTCACCTACAAAGATCGTTATGCCAACGCCGGGCTCGATGCACCGGTGTATGCCGTGCAGAAGGCCGAGGATCTGCTGATTGCGGTTGTCGGCGGCGCCGGCAAACACTCAGCCGTTGTGCCGACTTTCGGCGCAACCAAGGCGGTGACGCGCGCGCTGCGGACTGCGGACGGAAAACTCGCGCGGTCGGTGGCGGATTTTAAAAAACAAAGAGTGGCTTCGTAGGAACAATCCGATAGCTCACAGGAAATGTCACCACGAGCGGCAGGTTGAAACTACAGGTAAATATAGAAAAATATAAATAAAAACAAGTGCTTATATAGTTTTATCTACTTGCATTTTTTTTGACTGCCGCCCCTCAACCCTTTTGCCTGGACAGCTTGTGTCGTCCGGCGGTCTCATAGACATCTCTGTCGTAATCCCGCCCTCACCGGGCGTTCCCTTCATGTTCAATACTCAGCGCTACAGGCAAGGTGTCTAGCACACTGCTGCTGTCCCCGGGCAGTGGCGCCGCGTTATGTGCAGGCGCGGGTGGCGCCGATACTGCGGGATCTCAACGACCTGATTCCGGCGGAATTGCTGATTACTCCCTGATTTAAGCTGCTGGAGCAGGGCTGAGTGATGAAACGCACCATCATCGGCGCGTCACCTCCGCAATAGATTGATCGGTAGCCCCGGCTGTCTTTAATACTGGAGCGGCGCTGCGCAACGGGCGCGTCTCCAGACGCGCCACGTCGCCGCTGATTTCAGCGCCTTCCTCGATTTTTATTTTTCCATAGCGGATTTTTCCCGACACGCGTCCGGTAGCGTGGATGATCAGCTGATCGCGCGCAGTCAGCTCGCCGTCGAAGCGGCCGTGGATCTCGGCGATGTCGATGCTGACCTTGCCGGTGAATACGCCGTGTTCGGCAATCTGCACCACCCTGCTGTCCATCGAGGCTTCGACGGTGCCTTCGACGACCAGCGTGTCGCAATCGGTGATTTCCACGCCTTTAAGCTTGATTGCCGGTCCGACGATCAGCCGGCTCGCGGACGGTGGTGTGGCCACGGTCTTGGGTCGTTCCGGCAAGGGCGGTGTGGTATCGACCCGCGTCGTGCCGGTGTCATGGCCATGCGCGCCCAGCGCTGGCGTGACATTGACGTTGCGGATTTCGCGGGGCGTCGGGGCTTCGCGTTTGCCGAACAAGGTATCTCGATTCAACATGGGTCTCTCCTGGATGGGTGCACCGTATAGGGCGCGTTGAACACTTGCTTCCACGCAACCAGCAGCAACAATCACGCCAGTTAATAAAAACACATTGAAACAACAAGTTATGATTATTGTCCGAGTGTCGTGCGTCGGTCAGCGGAGACAGCCTGGGCCACATAGCGCGTAACGTATTGTTTTATTGATGTTTATTCAGTCACCCTGGTACGACGTGGATGCCGGAGCAGGGCACGGTCCTGCAGTACAAAAAGAACGCGGCGGGATGACCGCCGCGTCCAGCCAGTGACACCGTGGAGGTGACGCTGGTGCCCTGCGGGAGGAGGAGGTATCCCGCGAGAGCAATACCGCCTTTTGAGCGGATCAGTGCTTGATGCCGGGCCTCATGAACAGGAAGGCACCCAATTGCTCAATCTTGTTCACAATCCAGGTGCAGCGCTCAACGATCGCATCGGCATCAAGCATGGCGTTCATAGCCGCCAGACGCTCTTGTTCACTCAGGTGCACGGTATTGAGCCTGTCAAAAATGACTGAGCCAAATTTGACTTTAAAATCATTGTTCATAGTGTTTATCCTGACCTTTCCAGTAGTTCGCCGTCCCGGCGTTGAAAACTCATATCCATTAAATCAATGAGTTCGGACAGGATTATAGACCGGCCCCAGTCATTATTGTTGCATTGCAGCAGCTGATAGTTTGTCCTCGATCAGATGAGTTATGCTAAGCTGAACTACAGATATGACCCAACGCCTGCCCTCACTCAATGCATTGAAGGCCTTTGAGGCCGCTGCGCGCCATTTGAGCGTGAAAAAAGCCGCGGTCGAACTCAATGTGACCCCGGCGGCGGTCAGCCACCAGATTCGCTCGCTCGAGGAATATCTGGATATCCAGCTTTTTCACCGCTACAACCGGTCGCTCGAATTGACGGATTCTGCACGGGCCTGTCTGCCCAAGCTGCGTGAAGGTTTTGATTGTCTCGCGCAAGCCGTCGAGCGCCTGCGTACGCATACCAGCGGTGGCATGTTGACGGTCAGCGCGGCGCCTTCGTTTGCTGCGCGATGGCTGATGCCGCGGCTACATCGCTTTATCGCCGCCCATCACGAAATTGATGTGCGCATATCAGCGCGCATGCGCCGCGCCAGCATCGACGGCAAAATGGATGTCGCCGAGCGAGCCACCATCGAGAGCTGGCTCGATGATTCAGACGTGGCGATTCTCTATGGTCACGGCCACTACCCTGGACTGGATGTATACAAGCTGCTCGCGCTGACAGTGACGCCGATCTGCAGTCCGCAGGTCATGACGGGAGCGCACCCGCTGCGCACTCCTGCAGATCTCAAGCACCATATGCTGCTGCACGACGACACCGGAGAATCGTATGATGGCGAGTCGTTTTGGGAGGTGTGGCTGAAGGCTGCGGCAGTGAAGGGGATCGATACCAAACATGGCGCCCGCTTCAGTCACGCGGTACTCGCTTTTGAGGCGGCGATGGATGCGGTGGGCGTGGTGGCATCAATGCCGGCACTGGCCGCCGAAGATCTGGCCGCCGGCCGGCTGATCATGCCCTTCGATTTGAAAGTGCCGTTGGTCTCGGCGTATTACATGGTCTGTGAAGAGCACGCCAAGACGCGCCCCGCGGTGGCGGCGTTCCGCAACTGGCTCATAGACGAAGCCGCCAAAGACAGCGCTTGATTATCAGGCGGGTTTGATCACAGATCTGGCGATCTGGCGATCATCGATCGGCAGATGAAGCAATGCCGCGACGATGCCCATGCCGATGGTCAGCAGCCACATGACGGTGTAAGAGCCGGTGGCGTCAAATACGTAGCCGCCGATCCACACGCCGGCAAAGCTGCCGATTTGATGGAACAGAAAGGCAAATCCTGTCAGCGTGGCCAGGTATTTCACGCCGAATACCTGTGCAATCAGTCCACCGGTCAGCGGCACCGTGCCCAGCCACAGAAAACCGATGGCTGCGGAAAATACATACACCGTGAGCGGCGTCACCGGCAGCGCGATGAAAATGGCAATCGCCACTGAGCGAATCAAATACAGCAGTGACAGCAGGTATTTCTTGGTGTGCTTGCCGCCCCACCAACCCCACATATAACTGCCGATCATGTTGAAGAAGCCGATCAGCGCAAGGCCGATCATGCCGGTCTCCGGCGCCATCCGCTGATCAACAAGGTAGGCGGGGAAATGCACTGCGATAAACAACAGCTGAAAGCCGCACACCGTGTATGCCGTACACAGCAGCAGGTAACCGCGGTGGCCTGCGGCTTCGCGCAAGGCTTCCCTGACCGACTGCTTGTGCAGCAATGCAGCCTGCAACTTTTTGTCCTCGACCATGGCGCTGGACAGCGGGATGATGAGCAGTATCGTCACCGCGAGCATCGTCAATGCCTGCGCCCAGCCTAACTGGTTGATCAGCCACTGGCCGTACGGCAGCATGGTGAATTGCCCGAACGAGCCTGCGGCACCGGCGATGCCCAGCGCGACACTGCGTTTTTCGGCGGGAAACGTGCGGCCGATGACGCCGAACACGATGGAGAAGCCGCTGCAGCCCAGTGATGCGCCGATCAATAGTCCGGCGCTCAGCGTGAGTTCCAGGCCGGTGCTTGATACCGACATCAAATAGAGTCCCAGCGCGTAACACAGTGCACCCACGATCAGCACCCGTGCCGTGCCGAAGCGATCGGCGATCATGCCGGTAATGGGCTGCGAGATGCCGTAGAGCAGATTCTGGATGGCGATGGCGAAAGCAAAGGTCTCGCGACCGATGCCGAGATCCATGGTGATCGGCTGCAGGTAAAGGCCGAAGTTATGGCGCGTACCGAGTGCCAGAGTGAGGATCATGCCACCGCAGAACAGCACGACGGCAGGGGTACGCCAGTTTTGTTTATTCACTTCGACCCAATCGCAGAATCCCGTATTTTAGGCAGAATGCCGGGTTGCAAAAGGCCGTAGTCCACATTTTCCGGTACAATGCGACCCTTGCCGAATCAGGGTGTAGCGCAGTGGTAGCGCGCCTGCCTTGGGTGCAGGAGGTCGTGGGTTCTTATGTTCGGTAATTCTGGGTTGCGGATTTAACTTCTTCCAGTTAGATCACCTCGGGGTGTGGCGCAGTCCGGTAGCGCAGGGCGTTTGGGACGCCAAGGTCGCAGGTTCGAATCCTGCCACCCCGACCAGCAAATTTGTCTAAACGATTTCTTTTTTGGTATTTCCCGCATCCGATCATGCTATTTGCATTGCTGCTGGGCGCCGCGCTGGGTTTTGTACCGCTGGACTGGCCGTGGGTCGTGATGATGATGTTTGTCGCGCTGGCCGCCAAAGCCATCCTCGATATTCTTTTCGAGAAAATGCTGCTGATCGACCGGCCGTCGCCATTCCAGATTTATTGCCACAATCTCGAGATGCAGGGCGAAACAGCCGCGTTTGCCTGGCTTTCCTACGCCATGCAATTGGTGGCATTCGGCATGCTGTTTGGCGGCGCTGCGTTTGCGCTGGTGCGCTACCTGCGCTGAATACCCGCTCTTACTTCAGTGCAAACGGGCTGAAGTTGGTGTCGCGGTCGTAATAATCCTCGCTCTCCGCGCGTTTCAGGAAGTTCACGATCCGGTAGGTCACTGGTGTGAATAATATTTCCACGCCCACCTTGGTTACGAACTGGGCGAGCATCACCACCAGCAATTTGTCGTCGGGAATGATGCCGGCGCCGTAGAATGCCAGCGGGTAAAACAATGCCGAATCAACGGCTTCACCGGCGATGGTCGAGCCGATGGTGCGCGTCCACAACCAGCGTCCGGCGGTGGCGATTTTCAGTTTGGCCAGCACATAGGAATTGACGAATTCGCCGCAGAAGTAGGCGAACATCGATGCCGCAACAATGCGCGGCGTGTTGCCGAAAGCAACCTCATAGGCGCCCTGATGCGACCAGAATGGCGCAGGCGGCAGGGCGACCACCACGGTCGCCATAAAAGACGCAAAACCCAGTCCGGCAAATCCGGCCCAGATCACGCGCCGCGCGCGGGCGTAACCATAAACTTCGGTGAGGATGTCGCCGAAGACATAGGAAATCGGGAAAAACAGCACGCCGGCGCCGAAGGTAACTGCGCCGAGCCACGGCAGATCGAGTTGCGCAATTTTCGCCGGCCCGATCAGGTTGGAACAGATCAGTATCGTGACGAACGCCGCCATCACGAATTCGTAATAGCGGTAGTTGCGCTCGGTGGTCACTGGTAACCGATGCGGATGAGTGAGGCGGCGCCAGTCAGTTCAGCGGGGCGGCACAGTATTTCTGGAAGCCGGGGCGCGCAGATACTGCCTTGAACCAGCGCTCAAGATGCGGCAGTGCAGTGCGCTCAATCGGCAGGTTGAACCAGCGCTGGCAGAGCACGGCGAGTGGAATGTCACCCATGGTGAATGCGCTACCGGCAAGGTAAGTATTCTTCGCCAACTGCGCATCGGCCATTGCCAGATAGCCGGCGAGCTTCTGCCGGTTGTCTTCGACCTCGGCCATATTGCGTTTCTCCGGTGGCGTGCGCACCAGACTCCAGAATATCGGCTTCATGTGGTTCCACAGTACGGTGCTGTACCATTCCATCCAGCGGTCGGCATCGGCGGCGATTTGCGGATCGGCAGGGCACAGCGTGCCCAGGCCATGCTTGCGCGCGAGGTAGCGCACGATAGCGTGCGACTCCCACAGCAGGAAACCGTCGTCATTGATCAACGGCACCAGTCCGTTGGGATTCATGGCCTTGTATTCGGGTGTGTTGTTGACGCCGAACTGCATACCGGCATCGATGCGCTCGAAAGGCACGTTCGTTTCGGCGCAGCACCACAGCACTTTCTGTACGTTGATAGAATTGGCGCGGCCCCAGATTTTCAGCATTTAAAATTTCTCCACCATGGATTTGTTGTGTTGGTGTTAGTTTATCAGGATGCCCGGCACACGACGGCAACAAGCTATAATCCGCGGGCATTTATCCATTGCACACAGGAGGTTTACATGGGCAGCATGATTGAACTGACCGCATCCGACGGTCACAAATTTGGCGCGTACCAAGCGGAACCTGCAGGCAAGCCGCGCGGCGGCCTCGTGGTGGTCATGGAAATATTCGGCGTCAACAGCCATATCCGTTCGGTGGCTGATGGCTATGCGGCCGATGGTTATCTGGTCATTGCGCCGGCGATGTTTGACCGTGTACAGCGCAACTATGAGTGCGGTTATACCGAGCCGGAAATCGAAGTGAGCCGGGGTTTGATGCAGAAAGCCAGCTTCGACGATGCCGTCAAGGATGTTGCGGCGGCGGTCAAGGCAGCGCAGGCCGGCGGCAAGGTCGGCATCGTCGGCTATTGCTGGGGTGGAGCGGTCGCGTGGAAGTCGGCAGCCGAAGTGACGGGACTGGCGTGTTCGGCGCCGCATTATGGTGGCGCCATTCCCAAGTTCATCGACTTGCAGGCGAAATGTCCGGTGATGTTTCACTGGGGTGAAAAGGACCATTCGATACCACTGGAGACGGCCAAAAAAGTGCAGGCTGCACAGCCCAAAGCTGAGCACCATTTTTATTCTGCAGGCCACGGTTTCAATTGCGACCAGCGCGGTTCATTCGATGCCGCCAGCGCCAAGCTCGCGCGCGAGCGCACGCTGGCGTTTTTTCGCAAGCACGTCGGCTGATAGAGTTTGCTCGCAAAAAAGCCGGCGCAAGCGCCGGCTTTTTTATGACGGTAAGGCCGGGTGTTTTAGTTGCCGCCGCCACTGGCGTGCTTGTTGAACGCTGTAAAAAACTGCTCGGCCATCTTGCGCGCAACACCGTCGATCAGCCGCGCGCCGACCTGTGCCAGTTTGCCGCCGATGCTGGCCTTTACGCCGTAGATGAGACGGGTGGCTGCGCCATCCGCGACCAGTTTGACCTGTGCCTCGCCCTTGGCGAATCCGGCGACGCCGCCCTGGCCTTCGAAATGCAATGTGTAGGAGTCGGGAGCCTGCACGTCGAGCAGCGTCATTTTCCCCTTGAACTTGGCGCTGACCGGACCGACTTTGGCCGTCATGGTCAGGAGGTATTCGTTATCCGACTGTTTTTCCATGGAATCACAGCCGGGGATGCAGGCCATCAGTACCGCGGTATCGTTCAGCGCGTCCCAGGTGGCCTGTTGGGGGAGGGCGATCAATTGCTCGCCGGTCATTTCCATTACGATTATTCTCCTGTGATTTTGCTGCCTGATGTTACCCCATGCGGCGCGTTACAATAACGGATCGGTAAAGACAGATTAAGGATTATTTTATGGACAGCGTTGACTTGCAGGTGATCAGGACGGCGCAGGAGTGGGTCGGCAGCGGGCGGCGCGTGGTACTGGCGACCGTCGTCAAGACCTGGGGTTCGGCGCCGCGCCCGATCGGCGCGCTGTCGGCGATCCGCGATGACGGCATGGTGGTCGGTTCGGTATCCGGAGGTTGTGTCGAAGACGACATGATCCTGCGCGTGAAAAACGGCACGCTGGCGGAGAACACGCCGACGACGACCAAATACGGCGTCTCTGCGGAAGAAGCGCAACGCTTTGGCCTGCCCTGCGGCGGTACGCTGGAACTGGTACTGGAGCCGCTGACGGCGGCGAGCGGCCTCGATGATTTGCTGGCACGCATCGAGCGCCATGAACTGGTGATGCGCACGCTGGACATGAAATCCGGACGCGCGGGCATCGGCCCGGCGAAATGGTCGGATCAGTTGGCGTTCGACGGTGCAACGCTGATGACGGTTTACGGTCCGCGCTGGCGGCTGCTGATCATCGGCGCGGGGCAGCTCTCGACCTATCTTGCGCAAATGGCGCAGGCGCTGGACTATCAGGTCACCGTCTGCGATCCGCGCGAGGAATACACGGAGACCTGGACCTTGTCCGGTGTCGACCTGAAACGTGGCATGCCTGATGATGTGGTTACCGAAATGAATCTCGACGGGCATAGCGCGGTGGTGACGCTGACGCATGATCCCAAGCTCGATGACATGGCGCTGCTGGAGGCGCTGAAATCGCCGGCGTTTTACGTCGGTGCCATTGGTTCCAGAAAAAACAACGATGCGCGCCGCCAGCGGCTCGCGGAGTTTGACCTGTCACAGGCGGAAATTTCCCGACTGCACGGCCCGGTCGGCCTGAAGATCGGCAGCAAGACGCCGCCTGAAATTGCCGTGGCTATCCTTGCGGAGATGACGGCGATCCGTAACGGCGTCGATGTCACTACATTTGTAGAGCCGCCCAAAGCTACCACCGCAGGTTGCGCAGTCGATTGAGCCCACGGCTCCGATCCGGATCTGCCCAGGCGTGAGCGCCGGCCGCCGTCATGAAAGCGCCGCCCTTTGCCTATCTGCGGCCCGCAGAATTATCGCAAGCACTTGATTTAATTAATATTTATGGCACAGATGCGCGTCTGCTCGCCGGTGGCCAAAGCCTGCTCTCGGCACTCAACATGCGCCTCGCAGCGCCGTCGGTACTGATCGATATTAATGGCCTGACCGAACTGACCGGCATCACGTTGCAGCAAGACAGGCTGGTCATCGGCGCCCTGACGCGTCATGCCGAAATCGAGCGCTCGCCGCTGATCGCGCAGCACGTTCCCTTATTGGCGCTGGCGATGCCGCATGTCGCGCATCCGGCAGTGCGCAACCGCGGCACCATCGGCGGCAGCCTGGCCTTTGCGGATCCGGCGGCTGAACTGCCGGCATGCTGCGTGGCGCTGGATGCCGTAATGATCATCAGCGGTCGCAGCGGAGAGCGTCGCGTGCGGGCGCGGGATTTTTTTCACGGTCTTTATGAAACAGCGCTGCAGCCCGGCGAAATACTGGTCGCTGTCGAGTTTGCCATTGCGCGGCCCGGAGAGCGCTGTGCATTTCGTGAACTGGCGCGGCGTCAGGGCGACTACGCGATGGTGGGTGCTGTTGCGCTCTCCATCGTCGATGGCGGCGTGCTGCATGACGTGCATCTGGCATTTTTCGGGGTAGGTGACAGGCCGGTGCTGGCGGCGTATGCCGCAGCTCAGTTGGAGGAAGGCATCGCGACCGCGGAGCGTATCGCAGCGGCACAGCAGGCGCTGGTGCGCGATTTTTCGGCGCAGGGGGACGTCTACTGCAGCGGCGCCATGCGCATGCATCTGGCGCGGGTGTTGCTGGGCCGCGTCATCCATGACCTGACCCGGACTGACGCAGGAGGCGTGCAGGCATGAGCACACCGCAACCCGCCACCACGCTGGAGATCACCTTGACGGTAAATGGCGAGCGCGTCGCGCGTCGCGTGCCCGTACGGCAGAACCTCGCTGATTTCCTGCGCGACACCCTGGGGCTGACCGGCACCCATGTCGGCTGCGAACACGGCGTCTGCGGCGCGTGCACGGTGCGCGTCGATGGCGCCATCGTCCGCGCCTGTTTGATGCTGGCCGTGCAGGCTGACGGCGCCACAGTGGTCACCATCGAAGGGGCGGCCGACGATGGCGCATATGGCAATGTCATCGCCGACCTGCGCCGCGAATTTCACCAGCGCAATGCCTTGCAATGCGGGTTTTGCACGCCGGCGATGTTGCTGACCGCAGCAGAACTGGTTGTGCGGCACCCGCAGGCGACTCGTGATGAAATTCGCGCCCATCTGTCCGGCAACTATTGTCGTTGCACGGGCTATCAGTCCATCGTCGATGCGGTCGCAGCGGTGTGCCGCGCGAGTACGAACTCATGAGCAGCGGGGCAGCCAGGGCAAAGAGCCCGATCGGCGCCGCGCTGCCGCGCACCAATGCGTTGCGTTTGTTGTCGGGGCGCGGCCAGTACGTCGATGATCTGAATCCACCGCGGCTGTTGCACGCCGCGGTGCTGCGCAGTCCGTATGCGCACGCGCGCATTCGCCGCCTGGATGTCACGGCGGCGGCAGCGGCGCCCGGCGTGGCACGCATACTGACCGGGCGCGATGTGGCCGCAGTGTGCGATCCCTATGTCGGCGTGCTCCAGCACGTGCCGGGCATGCAGTCGGCGCCGCAGTGGCCGCTGGCGATTGAACGGGCATGCTGGCAGGGTGAACCGGTGGCGCTGGTGGTGGCAGCAACCCGGGCTGAAGCTGAAGATGCACTGGCGCTGATGGACATCGACTGGGAAGAACTGCCTGCCGTGACCGATGCCGAGACCGCGCTGAATGACGAAACACCGGTGATTCATCCGCAACTCGGCAGCAATCTGTGTTTCGAGCGGGTGGTTGCAGCAGGTGACGTGGCATCCGCCTTTGCACAGGCGGCGCATGTCATCACAGCAGAATTCAACACCAGCCGCCATACGGCAGTCACCCTGGAGCCGCGCACCATCCTTGCCGATTTCAATGCCGCTGACGGTCAGCTGACGGTGTGGCATTCGACGCAGGTGCCGTACATGATGCAGTGGATCATCGCGCACCACTTCCGCCTGCCGGAAACGCAGGTGCGGGTGATTGCGCCGGACGTCGGCGGCAGTTTCGGCATGAAAATCCACATCTACGGCGATGAAATGGCGGCGGTGGCCGCGTCGCTGCTGCTCGGTCGTCCGGTGAAGTTCGTTGCGGATCGTCTGGAATCCTTTGTCGGTGATTTTCATGCGCGCGGGCACCGCGTGCGCGCGCGTATGGCGTTGTCCAAGAAAGGCGACATACTCGGCGTCGAAGTCGATGATCTCTACGGTATCGGCGCGTACTCGGGTTATCCGCGCGGCAGTGCGAACGAAGGCCTGCAGGTTTCCAATCTGGTTTGCGCGGCCTACCGGCGCGGCGCGTATCACGCCGTCAGTCGCGCGGTATTCCAGAACAAGGCGATGTACGGCCAGTACCGTGCCGTCGGTCATCCGGTCGCCTGCCTGGTCAGTGAGGGGTTGATGGATCTGGGCGCGGTGCAGCTCGGTATCGATCCGGCGGAATTCCGCCGTCGCAATTACATCGCACCGGAGAGTTATCCACTGCAGCTGGCCGGCGGCCCGGTGCTGGAGCAGTTGTCGCAGCATGAAGCGCTGGAGAAATTACTGGACTTGATGAATTACTCGGGGCTGCGTGCAGAGCAGACGCGTCTGCGGCAGCAGGGCGTGCATCGCGGCATCGGGCTGGCGAGTTTTATTGAAAATTCCAATCCGTCTGCGGCGACTTACGGACAGGGCGGTGTGTCCATTGCCTCGCAGGATTCCTGCACGCTGAAACTGACGGCGACCGGCGGCATCGTGGCGGCGTCGAGCATCACCGAATGCGGACAGGGCGGTTACGCGGTGATCCAGCAGGTCGTGGCCGGCGTCTGCGGCGTGCCGTTTGAGCGCGTCAAGGTGGTGCTGGGTGATACCGAAACGACGCCGATGGGCGGCGGCGTGTGGGGTTCGCGCGGTACTGGGATCTGCGGTGAAGCGGCGTTGCAGGCGGGCAAAGCCCTGCGTGCCAACATCCTCGCTTTCGTCGCGCGCATCAAGGAAAGTGAAACGTCTCTATTCGATATTGTTGATGGAAATGTGGTCGATGCCAAAAGCGGCACGGCAGTGATGACACTGGAGGCGGTGGCGCGCACCGCCTATTTCCGCACTGATCAGGTGCCGAAGGACTATCAGCCCGAACTGACGGTGACCCGCAGCTATGCACAGAAAACGTACAACGGTGCCTATACCAACGGCATTCAGGCCTCATACCTCGAGGTCGACACCGACACCGGTTTTGTCAAACTGCTTGCACACTGGGTCATCGATGATTGCGGCACTATCATCAATCCGCTGCTGGTCGATGAACAGATCCGCGGCGCCTGCGTGCAGGGCATCGGTGCGGCGTTGTTTGAACAATGTTTGTACAGCGCCGAGGGCCAGTTACTCAACGGCAGCCTGATGGATTACCTGGTGCCGATGGCGGGCGAAATGCCGGATATCGTCGTCGGCCATACCTGTACGCCAACCCGGACTTCCGAACTTGGCGCCAAGGGCGCGGGAGAGGCGGGTACCGCAGGTGCCTCTGCCGCAGTACTCAATGCCATTAACGATGCGCTGCGCCCGCTGGGCGGTGCGGTATTCAGCCTGCCGGTGACGCCCGAATCCATACTGCGCGCGCTGCAGCGGTTGCCGTAGCGTATTTACCGCGGCTTGAAGCGGATGTCCTTGCAGGGATCCGGTCGCGGAGTCCGTGGCGTGAATACGATGACATCGTATTCCGGTGCAGCGGTGGTGAAATATTCTGCCGGGGACACACGCGCGGCATTCACTTCGAGGAAACCCACCACCAGCGCATCCGCGCCCTGCGGATATTGCGCGAGGTAATGCGGCACACCGAAATCGCGTCGCACATGGCCGTTGCCGGCAATCAATACGGCAGGGGACTGTGACTGCAGGGTCTGCGCCATGATCGCGTCACGTGTGCGCTGGGCGGAGACGATGCCTGGCAGGATAGCGGGCGGTGCCTTGCCGCAATGCCCTTCCTCGATGATCTGTTCGAGCTTGTGGCGGGCAACGTCCGGCAGGGGCCGGTCCAGTTGCAGTGCACTGACCGCTGCTGCACCCAGTACCGTTGCGGCGCCCTGGGTGGATACGCGGAAGGCGTCGGCGCGCGACAGATTGGCAGCGTACACCGTCAACCGGTGATCCAGCGCCAGGCGGATGATGGGTTCGTAAAACGACCAGTTCCAGCCACGTGCATCAAAACGCCCCGCGGTCTTCAACGACTCCGGCGTGGTTGTGGAATCGCGTTGTGCGAGTTGCAGTGCAGCCTGGGTTTCCCGGTCAAACTGCTCCATGACGATGGCTGGACGGCGGCCGTCGCGGATCAATGCGGCGATCAGGTCGCGACGCAGTCGGTGGTGTGCCGCGTTGTCGTGCACTTCACCGAGCAGCACAAAGCGCACGCCTTTAATTCGTTGTTCCAGTTCCGGTGTCGACACCCAGCGTTGGGCGCGGGTGTCCCAGGTGCGTCCGGACAGTGGATGCGCGGCGGCATCAGGATCGGACGGAGCCGATACCGGGTGCGGTGTGCATGCCGTCAGCAGCAGGGCCAGCAGCATGCAGCGGCGAGTGGTCGTTGTCATGATTATTCAGTGCGATGTAGATGCAATCGTCCGTCGGGATAGTACGCTGAAACGGCGCTGCCTGACGACAGCTTGAGCAACGCTTGCGGGCTGGTGCGGCTGGATTTCGGTTCGCGTCCATTTGCCGATATAGTCGGACTTTTCAGCAATTGTGGAGACGGCAGTCATGAAAGTGGCATTCATCGGCATCGGCATCATGGGCGGCCCCATGGCAGGACATCTGGCCAAGGCGGGGCATAGCGTCACGGTGTACAACCGTTCGCGGGCGAAGGTGCAGGCTTGGGCGGCGCAGTATCAGGGCACGGCGGCTGACACGCCGGCAGCAGCAGCCACCGCCGCGGATATCGTATTCAGTTGCGTCGGCAACGACGCCGATGTGCGCGAAGTGACCATCGGCAAGGACGGCGCATTCGGCGGCATGCAGCGCGATGCAATCTTCGTTGATCACACCACGGCATCGGCTGCGGTGGCGAAGGAATTGCACGCCGCGGCAAAGGCTAAGGGTCTGCATTTTCTCGATGCACCGGTGTCGGGCGGCCAATCCGGCGCCGAGCAGGGAATACTGACCGTCATGGTGGGTGGCGACGCAGCGCCGTTTGCCCGCGCCGAACCGGTGATTCGTCATTTTGCCCGCGCAGTAATGTTGATGGGGTCGTCTGGCGCCGGCCAGAAAACCAAGATGGTCAACCAGATCTGCGTCGCCGGTGTGATCCAGGGACTGGCCGAAGGCCTCGCCTTTGCCGTGCACGCCGGACTCGATGCCCAGCGCGCAGTGGACGTCATCTCCAAAGGCGCGGCAACGTCGTGGCAGATGGAGAATCGCGGCAAGACCATGATCGACGGCAAATTCGATTTCGGTTTCATGGTTAACCTGATGCGCAAGGATCTGCGCATTGCGATGGAAGAGGC
>JAQBGW010000122.1:0-25726 GCA_032128415.1 Betaproteobacteria bacterium
CGGACAAAGCGCAGCGCGAGATCGCTTTCACTGTGCGTCTGCAGATCGGTGAAGTCGAATCCTGCGCAAAAGTGGGTGCCTGCACCCTCAATGATCAGCAGGCGCGTGCCATCAGTCGCGGCATATTCGACAGCATCGAGCAGCGCTTCAACCAGTGCAGCGGAAAGCGCATTCGCCTTCTGCGGCCGATGCAGCGTCAGTCGCGTGACGTAATTCTCGTGTTTGCGTAGCAGTTCGTCGCTCATGCGATCAGGTGGTTGTGGTCATGGAGGCGCGAACTTCTGCAGAGCGATCCCAGACGTTGGGCAGTTGCGGGCTCGAATACCCGGACACAAAGGGTTTGTCGATGCCGGTGGCCGGATCGAAGACGTGGCGTTTGACAGCGCCGATGTTGGCGCCATAGACATGAATACTGATAGATACGCGGTCGTCATGGGCGTTGGCCACTTCATGAATGTCGCCGACCGTCGGCGACACGCGATCGATTTCGCCCGGCAACAGGCGCGCGGTTTCACCGACGGGCATCGGCTTGCCGGCCGCAGAGCGAGCGTAGCGACGGCACGATTCCGCGCCGCGCATCATGCCGACCATGCCCCACACCGTGTGGTCATGCACCGGAGTTTTCTGCCCCGGTCCCCAGACAAAACTGACTACTGAAAACCGTTCCAGCGGATCGCAATGCAGCAGGTATTGCTGGTAATACTGCGGATGCGGCTGTGCGCATTCGTCGGGCAGCCAGTCATCGTGCTTGATCAATTCGCCCAACAACACGCTGCCGGCATCCAGCATTACTTTTTCATTGCCACTGTTTTTTTCGGCAAGGCGGGTGAATTCTGCAATGAAATGACGGAAGCGGGCAGTATTTTTCATGGGCCAACTTTGGCTGTCGCGGCTTTCAGCTCGGCAAGGACCTGTTGTGTATGCGCACCCAGCGCTGGCGGCCCCTGGCGCACGCCGAGACGCTGACCTGATACGCGTTGCGGCGAGATGACGGTCTTGCTGGCGACGCCGTTAGGCAGCGTGATGTCTTCGACCCACTGCATGTGCTGGACTTGCGGATCAGCGAGCACTTGCGAATAGGAATAGAGTGGTGCACAGGGTACGCCGCGCGCGTTCAGGCGTGCCAGCAGATCGCCGGCAGGGTACTTGATGAACTCCGTTTCCAGCAGTTCACAGAGCGCATCCTGGTGTTGTCCACGCAGTTCCGGCGAGGTAAACCGCGCATCCTGCGTCAGATCAGGGCGTTCGATCACTTCGCATGCCGCCGCATAGAGCTTGTTGGTCCCGGCCGCCAGTGCGAAGTAGCCATCGCGACAGCAAAACGCCGCGTAGGGTGCGTTCATGGGATGTGCGGAACCCAGGCGGACGGGATCGCGTCCCAGGCCAAAGAGTTCGCTGGTCTGCAAGTTGGCAATTCCCAACATGCTGCCGAGCATGGACACATCGACCTGGTCGCCTTGTCCGGTGGTGCGTGCCTTATGCAGAGCCGCGGTGGCGCTGAATGCTGCATAGAGGCCGGCGGAGAAATCCGCAATCGGGATACCGCATTTCGCGGGGCGGCCGTTGCGGTCGCCGGTGACGCTCATCACGCCGCTCATCGCCTGCACGGTCATGTCGAAGCCCCCCTCAGTGGCGCGTGGCCCGGTCTGACCGAACGCTGATACCGAACAATAGACGAGAGCGGGATGGTCTTTGGACAGTGTTGCGTAATCGAGTCCGAATTTGGCCATTACCCCAGGGCGGAAATTTTCCAGAACAATATCAGCAGAGTAGGCCAGTTCACGCGCCGAGGCGCGACCGGTATCAGTCTTGAGATCAAGTACCACCGAGCGTTTGTTGCGATTGACCGAGGCAAAGTACTGGCTGTAGCCGTCGAGGATGGGCGGCCACTGACGCATCAGGTCGCCTTCAGGAGATTCGACCTTGATGACGTCGGCGCCCATGTCGGCGAGCAGGCAGGCCGCGAAAGGTCCCGCCAGCACCTGGCAGAACTCGATGACGCGGACACCTTGTAGCGGCAGCATGAGGATTTAATGGCGCCTGGAAAATCGCAGGAAAAAATGTGGAATGCGGGGAGATTCCACTCTGTTACATAGAGTTGAATGCTAGCACGGTAGCAGGAAATCCGGATTTAGCCGTTGATTGCGGCCGAGAACTTTTGTTCTGCGTCCAGATCGACTAAAACGCGCTGTTCGTCAGGCGTGATTGGCGCGACCGGCTGCGCGTGCGCTGCATCAAATTGAAATCCGGTGTGGGCAGCAATGTGCGTGATGGTGGTTGCCGGGTTGTATGCCTCCAGCCTGAATCGCGCACCCGGTTTCAGTTCGCGCGTGTACACCGCCAGTGGCGTCACCAGCGCACTCATGTTGCCCGCTGCGGTGACGAAATCAAGTTTATCGACCAGCGCGCGTGCGGTGTGATCGGTGCGCCAGGTGACCACGCGCTTGGCGGTGGGCAGCATGACCGCCGCGCCGCCGCCGCCGGGCAGACGTACAGTCGGATTTTCCCAGGAGCCGATTACCGACACGTTGGTGCGGCCTACGGCGTCGATCTGCGCGCAGCCGAGAAAAACCAGATCGAGTCCGCCGCGTGCGCACAGGTCATAGAAATCCTGGTTGGCGAATATCGCCGGCGACCCGTGAACAATTGCCGGATCGCTGCTGGAGAGCGGTATGGTCACCGGTTGCGGTTCGACACCGCCGGCAACATTGATGTAGGTGAAATCAAAATCATAAGCGCGCTTTGCCAACAGGCAGGCCAGCATCGGTAATGTCGAGTTGACGCCGCTGAAGGTGATTTCACTGGCGCGTATTTGCCGTGCCAGATTGACGACGATGAAGGAAAAGGGCGTCCAGTTCATGGTGTTGTGGATCAGATGCGGGAGAACGACAGGTAAATGATGGCAGCGACGGTGATCATTGCGCCGCCGACCATACGCCGCGTCAGTGTTTCGCTGCGCAGGAACAGCGCGCTGATACATACGGTGACCAGCGGATAGGCCGCGATGATGGGGGCGACCGTTGATACCGGTGCGATGGCCAGCGCCGAGTACATCAGCAGCATGGCGCCGCCGTTGAGTATGCCGGTCGCACCAAACCACAGCACGCTGCGCCGCGAAGGAATGGCGCGCGGCGCATGGCGCAAGCGGTCAGCGCTGACAACCGTGACCGACGAGATGACATAGCCGATGACGCCGGCCGCAAAAGGATTGGGCCACAGCAGCAGTCCGGCCTTGGCACCGGCCTGCGCGAGGCCGCGCAGTACGGCGCCGGCAATCGGCCACCACAGGGCTTTACCGGTGTAGCCGACTCGAATCGCACCCGGTGTCCACGACAGCAGTGCCACGCCCAGTGCCACGCCGGTCGCAGCGACCGCCGCCTGCGGCGGCACCCGCTCATTCAGAAACAATCCGGCTGCGAGCAGCGCGAACAAGGGCGCAGTGCCGGAGATGGCGCTGGTCACTGTCGGCCCGAGTTCGTCGTTGGCGCGAAAGGTCAGCAGTGTAACGACGGCGGGATAAACCAGACCGACCAGCGCAAAGATGGTTACTGCAGTGATGTTGATCGCCGACCATTCGACGGCAAACGGTGCTGCAATCAGAAATAACACGGCAGCCGTAGGGATGCTGATGGCGGCACCCGCGCGCGGATCCAGCGTGCGCAGGCCGATGCGACCGGTCACCATGCCCAAACCAAAACACAGCGCACTCAGAATTGCCAGCAGCACAGCCATCAGATGTATTGTAACTATTTGTTTTAATTAATTATTTTTTAATGCATTTTCCGGCGCCCGTGCCAGGTGCGCAGCGAGTACGCCATCCGCATCTTCCATATATTGCGTTACGGCCGGATAGTCGATTTCGTAGTACGGATGCATCGAGCCGGGCCATGCGCCACCGGGGACCACGGCCGCAGCTTCAACCATAAAGCCCGGCACCAGCGTCAGTTCCGGCTGTTCGCGCAACCGGTCGGTGGGCACCAGTTTTTCGGCAGTGATCAACACGCGCTTTGCCGCACGAGTGAGCGGATGGTCCCAGAATGGCGAACCATAGACGCGCGCATTGCCTTCGTTATCGATTTCCGCGGCATGGATGACTGCAATTTCCGGATGGACGGCGGGTATGACATATACGTCTTTGCCGGAACCGTAGGGGTCGCGCAGGGTTTGCCAGTGATTGATGTGCGCGAGTTCGCTGCCATGCACGCCCGCGACCGGCTGGAAGGGGATGCCGTAGGAGGCTGCACGCAGCCCCGCGACCAGCGTCATTCAGGCATGTTCTTCGAGATGCGCTTCCTTGCGTTCGATGGCTTTGCGGTACCAGCGTGCCAGACCGAAGTTGCCTTCCATGGCGACGATGCCGGCGCGCACTTTGGCGACAGCACCGGCGCGGCACAGCAGATCGAGATCGTAACCGGGCGAGGGTTTGATGATTTCAAGATCGCGTCGTTGCTGGCGCACCAGTTCACGCACCAGTGCGAACGGCCCGCGATGCAGAAACACGCCGCCGAGACCCAGTGCAGCGCCGTCGGGGATGCGTTGCGCGAGTTCATTGAGACTGACGATTTTTGAGCGGGGTGCAGTCATGAAACGGTCCGGGGAAAATATAGGCAGAGTTTACACGGCGACCAGTATTCGGACTGCGCGTCGAGGCGCCGCCATGCGGTGCGATAATAAATTCCTGGAGTTGTGCAGACGCAAAGCGATCCGACGCGGCCAGTGCGCATGACCGTTGCTGCGCCGCCGGGCGACTAATAAAAACAATTCATTAAACCATGGAGCCATATTGCAATGAATATCGCCATCCTCGATGACTATCAGGACTTTGCCCGCACACTGGCTTGTTTCAGCAAGTTACAGGGGCACCAGGTCAAGATCTGGAACGATCACACCAAGGATCTTGATACGCTCGTTGATCGTCTGCGGGATGTCGAAGTGCTGGTGCCCATTCGCGAGCGCACGCCGTTGCGCGCGCCGTTGCTTGAACGTTTGCCAAAACTCAAGCTCATCAGTCACCACAGCGTTTACCCGCATATCGATGTGGATGCCTGCACCCGGCAGGGCATCCTGCTGTGCGCCAATTTGCATCCCGGTAAACCATCGTATGCGACAGCGGAATTGACGTGGGGCCTGATCATCGCGGCCATGCGCAAAATACCGCAGGAAGTTGCGGCATTGAAAGCAGGGCGCTGGCAATCGACAGTGGGTCGCGGGCTGCGCGGCAAAACGCTGGGCATTTACGGCTATGGCCGGATCGGCACGGTGGTCGCCGGTTATGGCAAGGCGTTCGGCATGAAGGTGCTGGTGTGGGCGCGTGAATCTTCGCTCGTCCGTGCGCGTGAGGATGGCTATGCCGTGGCGCGCAGCAAGGACGATTTTTTCGGGCAGTGTGATGTGATTTCCCTGCACATGCGGCTGGTGGATGCCACGCGCGGCATCGTCAGCGGTGCCGACCTGGCGCGGATGAAAGCTACTGCGCTGCTGGTCAACACCAGTCGCGCCGGCCTGATCGCACCAGGCGCACTTGAGCAGGCACTGCGGGGCGGGCATCCCGGCCTGGCAGCAATTGATGTATTCGAAGAAGAGCCGGTATTGAATGCTGCGCATCCGCTGCTGCAGCTCGACAACGCCTTATGTACGCCGCACATCGGCTATGTCGAACACGATGGTTATGAATGGTTGTTCGGCGGTATATTCGATCAGATACTGGCATTTATCGCCGGCAAGCCGGCGAACATGATTAATCCAGAGGCATTGCAGCGCGTCTGATTTTGGTGCACGAATTCTGTCGCAGTGACGGGAGCGCCATGAATCAATACCCGGCATGCTGGTCAAGCGCAGGCGTATCGGTGGTTGATGGATTACCGGAGTTACAAGCTGTAATTCGCCAGCGCATGGGCCCTAACTGTTTGTTATGTCTCGATAACTAAGCCGGTAGGATGCCATGACGAGCGGCTGCGATTGCGCACTACGTGTGCGCTGAACACGTAAGCCGCGCGTAAGCGCTGCACCATAAACTGCCGCCTGGGTTGCGGGTTGTGCAATGAAATGTTATGTCACGGTATCGAGGCTGCAGCGCGTGTGGGTAGAGTTGTGCGGCGCACAACGCGAGAGTCTAAAACACTGAGTTTGGCCCTGTGCTTCGTGTAAAGTCCCGTTCCGGAATATGGGCAATAATAGCAGGCATATCGCAATAACTGCCGTCGATGATTTGCCGAGGATCTGCAGGTTCGAGTAAAAGAACGCAGTGCATTGGATCGGGGTGTGGTGCGCCCCGGTATCTGTTTCTGAAATCTGGAGGGTGTACCGTTGAAAATCAAGAATGAGGAAGATTTCTGGGCCGGCATAATGTTTGTCGGTTTCGGACTTCTCGCAATTTACATGGCCACGGACTATCCGTTTGGCACGACCAGCCGTATGGGCCCCGGCTATTTCCCTACCTGGCTGGGCATCATCATGTCACTATTGGGTGGCGCCCTCGTCCTGCAGGGATTAAGAGTAGACGGCGCAAAGCTTGGTAAATGGGCCTTCAAGCCGATGATTCTGATGAGTCTCGGTTTCATCATTTTTGGCTGGTCGCTTGATCACCTCGGTTTCGTCATCGCCACCGCCGCGCTGATCATTCTGGGTGCCGCCTCCGGAACCGAATTCAAGCTAAAGGAAGTGCTCATCATGACCGTCGTGCTGATTGTCGGTAGCTGGGCATTGTTCATCTACGCCCTGGAACTACCTTACCCGCTGTTCTGGTGGAGATAAGCAATGGATATTTTTACAGAATTTTTAGGCCATCTCGCACTGGGATTCCAGACCGCCGTCTCAGTGCAGAATCTGACTTATTGTTTCATCGGCGTATTTGTCGGCACGCTGGTTGGTGTGCTGCCGGGCATCGGCCCGCTGGCAGCAATCGCAATGCTGCTGCCCGCAACCTTCAATCTGCCACCGGTGGGTGCGCTGATCATGCTGGCCGGTATTTATTACGGCACGCAATATGGCGGCTCAACGACGGCCATACTGGTGAATCTGCCGGGCGAATCGGCGTCAGTGGTGACTTGTATCGACGGTTACCAGATGGCCAAGAGCGGTCGCGCCGGGCCCGCATTGGCGATTGCCGCGATTGGTTCGTTCTTTGCCGGCACGGTGGGTACGATTCTGATTGCGGTGGCCGGGCCACCGCTGGCCGAAATGGCGCTGAAGTTCGGTGCACCCGAATATTTCTCGCTGATGTGCATGGGCCTGATCGCTTCCGCGGTATTGGCCAGCGGTTCGATGCTGAAGGCCATCGCGATGATTTTCCTCGGCCTGCTGTTCGGTATCATCGGCACCGACGTCAATTCGGGCATGTCCCGCTTTACGTTTGGCATGTCCGGGATGGCTGATGGTTTGAGTTTCGTGGTGGTGGCGATGGGCTTGTTCGGCTTTGCCGAGATTCTGGCCAATCTGGAAAAAGGCCAGGACAAGGCCAGCCGCGAGCTGCTGACCAAAAAAATCGCGCACCTGTACCCAACATGGAATGACCTGAAGTTGAGTGCTGGACCGATCCTGCGTGGTACGGCCATCGGTGCTTTTTTCGGTACATTGCCGGGCGCCGGTCCGACCATCAGCGCATTCTCCAGCTATGCGATGGAGAAAAAGATGGCGAAACACCCGGAGGAATTTGGCAAGGGTGCTATTCAGGGCGTTGCCGGCCCTGAATCGGCCAATAACGCTGCAGCCCAATGTGCGTTCATCCCGACGCTGACTCTGGGCATCCCGGGCAGCGGCACCATGGCGCTGATGCTGGGCGCACTGACCATCCAGGGCATCGCGCCGGGACCGCAGGTCATGACCCAGCGTCCGGACCTGTTCTGGGGTCTGATCGCAAGCATGTGGATCGGTAACGCGTTCCTGGTGATATTGAACCTGCCGCTGATCGGACTCTGGGTCAAGTTGCTGCAGGTTCCCTATCGCATGTTGTTCCCGGCAATTCTGGTGTTCATGGGGATTGGTGTTTACAGCGTGAACAACCTCGATCTCGATATTTACATGACGGTATTCTTCGGCCTGATGGGTTATATCTTCGTCAAGGTGAAGTGCGAGCCGGCGCCGCTGATTCTGGCGTTTGTGCTTGGTCCGCTGATGGAGGAAAACCTGCGCCGTGCCTTGTTGATTTCACGCGGCGACCCGACGGTGTTCTTCACCCGGCCGATCAGCGCTACTTTCCTGATCGCGACCATCCTGTTGCTGATATTCATGATCATGCCCAATATCCGCAAGAAGCGGGATATTGCTTATCAGGAGCCTCCCGGCGCTTGAGGCACGGCAATAAAGGCTGACGTTCGGCCAACGATGGAATTGACACGCGGCATTCGCCGCGTGTTTTTTTTGAGGGTGCGCAACAAGGGCAATAAGGCTGCCGGAATACGGCGCACGCGGGCAGCCATGCTGCAATCACTGCCAAACGCCGCGTAACGGAGAGGCAGTTCGGAAGCGGTGTTTTTACTTGTCGTGCCGGTCGGTATGCGACATCCAGCCGCTGGCCAGCAGGATGGCGGCACTGGCCCAGAACACAGGGGCAACGCCCAGCAAGGCGCCGACCGATCCTGCAGCCAGCGGTACGACGATGTGGGTAATGTTGTTGATGGTCAGCCGCAGCCCGGTCACCTCGCCGGAGCGGCCGGGCGGCGAGCGGTTGTAGGTCAGATTGAGCGTCAGTGGCTGACTGACGCCCAGCGTCAGGCCGATGCCGAAGGACAGGGCCATCAATGACGGCACATGAGTCACGTAGGTAAACGGGATGAACAGCAGGGCGGCCAAACCCATGGCGCCGCCAAGAACGTTCTCGATCGAAACGCGGCGGATGATGACCGGCAGGGCAACCCGCACAATGAAGCTGGCGGCAGCGAAGGCGCCGAGGATGCTGCCGATGGTTGAGGCCGACAGACCGATGGAATGGCCGTAGATCGGGACGTAGAACGTGTACAGATCCCAACCGGTGGTGACCAGCCCGCTGACGATGATCATCCGCCGCAACGCTGGCAGTCGCAGCAGACCAAACGCACTGCTGGTGGGCGGTTCGCTGCGCGTGCCGTGTGCGCCCAGGGTTGGCGACAATGCCAAAGTGAGGATCGGACCCAGTGCCAGTACAGCAAAGGCAATGTAGGCCGCTGAAAACCCCAGACGGTCGATCATGAATCCGGCGATGACCGGGCCAATCATGTGGCCGCTGGAATAACCGAGGCTCAGCGTCGAGAAATTTCGTGTGCGTTCCGTAGCATTGCCCAGTGTGCCGGCGAGGCTTTGCGCGGCGACGTTGAAAAATACGAAGCCGATGCCGATCAGCGGTGCCGACATAAACAGTGCTGGCAGAGAGGGATAGGCAGCGGGTATCAGTAATCCCGCGCCGAAGGTGATGGTGCCGCCCAGCATCGGCCACCGCGAACCGTAGCGATCGGAAATACGCCCGACCACGAGCGCGAAGGCCAGTTGGAAAATGGAATAGGCTGCGATCAGTACGCCGATCAGCAGAGGGCCGGCACCGAGATCCAGGGCGAGCAGGGCAGCCACCACGCGGCTGCCCATGTGGCCGCCTTGTATGGCAAGGGTCAACAGCGTAACTACGGTGATTGGTTTCAACGGGATGTTTTCAACAGGCGGCCTGCCGGAAACGGCCGCAGTGTTTCGCGTGATCTGACCTGCCTGGCTTCAGCGGGCGTAGTCCGGCGCTTCCCGGTCGAGCTTGCGCAACAGCGCCGCCCACATCAGGTGGCCTCCCGCGCCCCGGCCACCTTTGCCGTAGATCATGTTGCCTTGTTCGATCGTGTGATTGACGATTTCTTCGGGGATGCGGTTCAACTCCGCACCGCCGGTCATGGCCGTGATCTGGAATTTGCAGGCGCGTTCCAGGCGATACATGCGCGCAAACATTTCACCTATCGTGCCACCGATGGTCAGGGTACCGTGATTGCGCAGGATCAACATGCTGCCGTCACCAAGGTCTTTCACCAGGCGCTCGCGTTCCTCGTGATTTTCGGCGACGCCTTCAAAGTCGTGATAGCGCACCTGCGACAGTGCCGTCAGCGCCATTTGGTTGAGCGGCAGCAGGCCCTGTTTCTGCGAGGCAACCGCGACCCCGAATTGCGTATGGCAGTGCATGACGGCTTCGGCACTGTGGTTGTTCATGTGTATCGCGCTATGAATGGTAAAACCGGCGGAGTTCACCTCGTACTGCGACTTGGTCAACTTGCGGCCCTCGATATCGCACTTGATGAGATCGGACGCCGTCATCTCTTCAAACAGCAGACCGTACGGGTTGATGAGAAACTGATCAGTCGTGCCCGGCACGCGGCACGAAATATGTGTGCCCAGCATGTCGGTCCAGCCCATCATCGCTGTCAGCCGATAAGCAGCAGCCAGTTCGACGCGTGCCTGCCATTCAGCGGCGTTGATCTGGCGCGTCGCGGGCAGCGGACGTTTGCGGGCGGTCGCGGGGCGATGTTTGGCAGTGGCAGAAGAGGCGCGTCGTTTCATATTCTGGATTCCTGTGCGAAGGCTGGCGCGGGTTGCAGCGATTCCATTGAGAGCAGTCCCTTATCTCTATGTACTATTAGAATACCGCACTCGGCCGCCGATGAACCAGGCAATTACCCACCATGAGTCAGGTGGCGGTTCGGCTATCCACAATATGAATTAATTATGTCGCTTGCTCATGTCTACAACATAAACGATCTGCGGGCCCTGGCGCAGCAACGCCTGCCGCGCGTGGCCTGGGATTATCTCGAACGCGGCGCCGAGGACGATGTGACCATGGCCGCGAACCGGTCGGGCTTCGAACGAATTTATTTCCGGCCGCAAACGCTGGTCGATGTTTCGGGGCGTTCGTTGCAGCATGAATTGTTCGGCAGGCGTTATGCCGCGCCGTTTGGTATTGCGCCTACCGGCGCTGCGGGGCTGTACTGGTTTGATGCCGACGTGGCACTGGCACGGGCTGCAGCAGCAGCCGATGTGCCGTTTGTGCTGTCCACTGCCTCATTTGTTGCGATGGAGCGTGTAGCCCGCGAAGCAGGGGGCAGCAAGTGGTTTCAGCTCTATATGTCCAAGGATCAGGCAGGTGCGGAGGGTTTGGTGCGACGTGCGCTGGACGCGGGCTTCGAGGCGCTGGTGGTGACGACCGATGTGCCGGTGGGCGCCAACCGCGAATACAATTTGCGTAACGGATTCACGATTCCGTTTCGTATCAACGCCCGCAATGTGGTGGATGGTCTGCTGCATCCGCGCTGGCTGGCGCAGGTGTTTCTGCGTACGTTATTGACCAGCGGCGTGCCACGATTCCAGAACGTCGATGCCCAGGTTGGCGGACGCATCATATCGAAAGACCTGTCAGCGTTCCGCGCGCGGCGCGATGCGCTGGACTGGAGCGATATTGATTGGCTGCGCACTATCTGGCCGCACAAGCTGTTGATCAAAGGCGTGCTGACGGCTGAGGACGCGCGCCTTTCAGCGCAGCACGGCGCGGACGGCGTGGTGGTGTCGAATCACGGCGGGCGTCAGCTTGACGGCGCTGTCGCTGCGATTGATGTGTTACCGGAAATTGTCGATGCCGTCGGCGGCAAACTTGCCGTGCTGTTCGACAGTGGCGTGCGCCGCGGTTCGGACATCGTCAAGGCGCTGGCGCTGGGTGCGGACTTCGTTTTTTGCGGACGGGCGACGTTGTACGGCGCCAGTGTCGGTGGCGAGGCCGGCGTCAGTCGGGCGCTGGAATTGCTGCGCACGGAAACCGACCGGGTGATGGCGCTGATCGGCTGCAACAGCGTGGCTGCGCTGAATCGGCGCTATCTGAAAATGCCTGACTCACTATAATCGGCATGAGTAACAGGAGAATGTCATGAAGCAACGCAGACTTCCGGCAGTATTCATGCGTGGCGGCACCAGCAACGCCGTGGTGTTCAGGCAGCAGGATCTGCCGCAGGATCGCGCGCTGTGGGACGAAATTTTTCTCGCGGCCATCGGCAGCCCTGATCCCAATGGCCGCCAGCTCGACGGTATGGGCGGTGGGGTATCTTCGTTGTCCAAAGTCTGTGTAGTGGGGCCGCCGACGCGACCGGACGCCGACATCGACTACACCTTCGCGCAGGTTCAAGTGAAGGAAGCAAAGGTCGAATACGGCGCGAACTGCGGCAATATGTCCTCGGCGATGGGCCCGTTTGCGGTGGATGAGGGCATGGTCAAGGTGTCGGGCCGCGAAGCGCTGGTGCGTATCCACAATACCAACACCAAAAAAATAATCCACGCGCTGTTCAGCATGGATGATGGTCTGGCGGCGGTGGATGGCGATCTGGCCATACCCGGTGTCTCCGGCACCGGGTCGCCGGTGAAACTGGAGTTTCGTGATCCCGGCGGTGCCACCACCGGCAAGTTGCTGCCGACCGGCAATGTCATCGATACGCTCGATGTGCCGGGCGTGGGCAAGATCAAGGTATCGATGGTCGACGCAGCGAATGCTACCGTATGGGTGAACGCGCGTGATATCGGTCTGATCGGTATCGAGTTGCCGGAACCGCTGGAAGCGAATGCTGCAGTCATGCAGAAACTGTCGGCGATCCGCATCGCGGCATCGGTGGCGATGGGCATCACGCCGGATGCCGAAGCCGCAGCAAAAAATAAATCCGTACCGTTCATTGGTTTCGTGTCGGCGCCGCAGGATGCCAAGCTGCTGTCAGGCGAAACCATCGTCGAATCTGACGTTGATCTCACCGGACGAGTGATTTCCAACGGTCAGCCGCATCGCGCGCTGCCGCTGACAGTGACGCTGTGCATGGGTGTCGCTGCGCGCATTGAAGGCTCGGTGGTCAACGAGGTATTGCGCAAAGGGGGCAATGCAGAGGCGCCGATCCGCATCGGCATGCCGTCGGGCGTGCTCACCGTGGCTGCTACAGTGATGCAACAGAACGGTAAATGGATTGCAGAGCAGGGCGCGTTTTACCGTACGCAGCGCCGGATGTTCGAAGGGCAGGTGCTGGTGCGCGCTTCAAAGGTGCCGGGATTGGTTGCCCCCCGGCACCCGTAACCCTGAATAAAATATCAACGATGGTGTACTCACCCCGGCCGCGCCGCAGTCAGTCCGCCATCCACCACCAACTGCGTCGCAGTGATATAACGTGCCTCATCGGAGACGAGGAACAGCACGGCGTGCGCGCTATCCCAGGCGTCGCCCATGCGGCCGATCGGCACCGCAGCGTGGCGCTTGGCCACCAGATTGGCGGCAGCTTCTGGGCCCAGCTGTTTCATCAGGCGCTCTTCGACCAGCGGCGTATGCATGGTACCGAGTACCACCATGTTGCAGCGGATGCCTTTTTTGACATAGGCGATGGCAGTGGCGCGAGTGAACCCCAGCAGTCCGGACTTGGTTGCGCTGTAAGCGATGTGCACCCGGCCATCGACCTGATGGCTGAAGCCTGCCACCGATGAGACGTTGACGATGGCGCCGCTGCCCTGTTTTTCCATCACCGGCAGCACGTGCTTGCAGCCGAGAAAAGCGCTCTTGAGGTTATGGTCGATCTGGCTGTCCCAGACTTCCTCACTCATGCTCACCGGATCGCCGGGCGCCGAACCGCCGACGTTGTTGATCAGGATGTCGATGCGGCCGTAGCGCGCCATGCAGGCATCAACGGCGGATTTCACTGAATCCGACGCGGTCATGTCGCAGACCTGCGTGACGCAGATGCCGCCTTCCTTGGTAATGATGGCACGCGTTTCCTCTGCAGCTTGCGCATTGATGTCAGTGCCGAACACCTGCGCGCCCTGGCGCGCCAGCAGCACCGCAGTGGCTTTGCCGTTGCCCCAACCCGGGCCCACACTGCCGGCGCCGGTAACGAAGGCGACCTTGCCTTTTAGATCAAGCATGCTGATTTCCTTTGGCCAATGAAAAGCGCCCGGTTGGGCGCTGGCGGTACGATGAAGGTGAATCGTCGGCTGACTGACCGCTCAGGCTACGTTCTTTTTTGTGGCTGGTGCTTTGCGTGCCCAGTAGTCCGGCGCAGCCTTGGTTCTGGCGAGCGCCTCGGCAGTTTCAAATCCTGGCGCCATCGACGCATTGGTGCCGGCCATGACCTGATGGTGGTCGATATTCAGCAAGCGCAGCCAACTTTGCTGGCCCAGCGTCAGGCCGATGGCGCAGCCCAGTTCCACCAGTTCCGGTTCGCTGAAGTGCCGGTACATGCGTTCCCAGAACGTGTCATCGGTATCAATGCGCCAGACAATGGCTTCGGCATAGGCGAGAGCCGCTTTCTGGCGGTCGTTGTATTTTACTGATTTTTCGAAATTCATCACGTCATCGACCTGGTCTTCAAGGACGCCGGATTGCTGGCCCGTAATGGAGCGCTGGTTGCCGCAAAACTCGCAAACCACCGAGCGCGAGACGTAAATCCGGCAGACCTCCTTGATGGCGTGTTCGAGAATGCCGGTACGGAATATGTTGTGCCATGACTCGGCAAAAAACCAGAAGCAGGCCGGCACGTGTGCGCGCACTGCCGTGCTTTCCGGACGCGGCGTGCCTTCACGTGCGCAACGCTTCATTTCGGCGAGCATTTCCGGTGACATTTTTTCCAGCGGGACGTAGCTGATACGTTGTTTGGCCATGAGAAATTACTCGCGTAAGCAGGTGCGGATGAGTGTGTGAATATTATGCGTGATGTCTGGTCACTGAGTCGAGTTCAGATTCTGACCGGTTCCGCGCTGATCGTAGGCCGCAGCACGACGCACAGTGGCAGCGTCAGCAATATCGCTACCCCCATCACGGCTATCGCGTTGTGTACGCCGAAGTGGTCGCCAAACAGGCCGTAGCCGAGCGGGGCGGCGATGCCGCAGACGGAACCCAGCGTGTAGATCAGGCCGAAGGCGCGTGGCAACCGGTCGGCTTCGACCAGATCGCCGATGGTGGCATACAGCACTGAGGAGGTACCTTGCAGCACCACACCCACCAGCGGCAGCAGCAGCATGGCGGCAAGGCCCGGCACGGCGACAATAACGAGAATGCCGATGCCGGTAGCTACTTCAGTGATGATGATGGTGCGGATAATGCCGACGCGTTCGGCGAGCAGGCCGCAGGCGAGTTTGCCGGCCATGCCACCGACGAGGATCAGTGGTACCGACATCGCAGCCCACCCGGTGGGCAGACCCTTGTCGATCAACAGGAAGGCGATCAGAGTGAGGAAGCCGACGCGCGTGCTGCTGTCGATGATTTCAATAATGCACAGCGCCACGAATCCGCGCCGGTTGCGGATGCCCCACCCGCGCTGACGTACTGGCGCCGCTTGGCGCGCCGCGGGTGTTGTTCTGATATCACCGATCAACCACAGGAATATCGCACCGGAGATCAGTATGCCGAAAACACCGTAGGCTATGACCGGCCCCTGCCAGGAAAAACCGGCGAGCAGCAACAGGCTGAGCAGGCCACCAAAGATGAACTTGCCGACGTCGCCAAACAGGTTGTAAGTGCCCAGTGCTGCACGACGACCGGTATCGGGATAGGCGCGCGAGATTATTGTCGAGCTCAAGGGGTGTTGCACGGCGGAACCGAGTCCGGCAAAAAACAGCGCGGTGAGTATCATCCAGAAGCCGGAAACATAACCGAGGCCGGCAAACGCCGCGCCGGCGATCAGCGTACCCAGCGCCAGCAGGTTGCGCTCGCCAAAACGTTCCGCAATCAGACCGGCCGGAATCTGGAAAGCCGCCATTGCCGTGCGGTGCGCAGCGCGTATCATGCCGACCTGCGCCAGCGACAAACCAAAAGTTTGCGCCAGCAACGGCAGCAATACGTAGGTCAGATCGGACAGGCCGTCGTGCAGCACATGAGCGGCACAGCAGGTGGCGAGTGCGCGTCGTGGTTGTGTTGCAGTCATTTATAAAATATTGTTTTAAATCAATTAGTTATATATTATTTCTGATGGGTATTGTGATTTACATCATCTCGGCAATATTTATTTTGCTGGCGGCGGCACTGCTGTTCACCTGGTGGCGTGACAGGTATACGGGCGGGTTGTTGCTGGCCGCAACGTATCTGATCGCAGCAGTGCTGGCGTTGATGTTGCACGAATGGTGGCCGCTGGCGATCGGATTCTTGTCGGCGTGGTCGTTGCGGCTGATGGGTATGGATGTCGACCGCGACTCCAGGCGCAAACCGTAGCCACAGTTTTGTTAAACCATCGCGCTGCGTATGCGGTGATTCAGACTGCGCCGGGTGCGGCGGATGACTTTCAGCTTGACATGATCATGCGCCGCAAGTGCTGCATCACGCTCTTTTTTCAGCACTTTCAGTTGTGCCTTGAATTTCGCCTTGTCGATGCCGCGCGCTTCATGATGCACATGGGTGGGGAGATTGAGTGCTGCACACAGGGCCGTGATCAGATGATCCTTGTTGAGCTGGGTGTAGCCCTTGAGCGCCTCATGTTCAATGCCCTTGGCAATTTCACGCAGTATTGCCACCGTCGAATGCTTGAACTCGTCGTAACTGTGGGTCTTGCCTTCTTCTGCCATGATCAACTCCTGAGTGGGTTAAGTGGGGGAATTCTATCCTGATTGATATGTGCGTTCATTGGGGCTTCAGATGGGCCTGGATGGCCACTTTTCGCCACTTGCTGATTTCGGTGGCGATCAGTTTGGATAAATCGGCAGAACTGGTCGTCTGGGGCTGCAGGCCCTGTCTGAGCAGGGCCGTGCGTACCGGTACTGTAGCGATGGCACTGACGAATTCCCGGTTCAGACGGTCGACAATGGGACGCGGGGTAGTCGCCGGGGCGAATACTGCAAGCCATAACGTGACCACAAAGTTGGGTACGCCCGCTTCCTGCACGGTAGGCACGTCGGGCAACGCCGGCGCGCGTGCCGCGCTGGTGACCGCCAGCGGGCGCAGCCGGCCGGCGCGCACATGCGGCAGCACGGGAGCCATGGTGCCGAATTGCAGTTCGATGCGACCGCCGATGGTATCGACCACCGATTGCGCAGAACTCTTGTAAGCGATCGGCGTCATCTGGATGCCGGTCAAGGTCGACAGCAGTTCTCCACCGAGGCGTGCCATGCTGGCGTTGCCGACGGTGGTATATCGAATCTGGCCGGGTTTGGACTTGGCCAGCGCGATCAGTTCGGCCAGTGTATTGGCCGGTACCGACGGATTGACTGCCAGGATGTAGGGCAGGTGGCCGATCAGCGTGATGGGTATGAAATCCCGCTGGGGATCGTACTGCAGCCGGGCTCTCAGTATTTTGGCCAGTGCATGCGTGCTGGTCGTTCCTGCCGCCAGATTGTAACCGTCGGGGGTGGCACGTGCTCCAATTTCCGCGCCGATAGTGCCACCAGCGCCGGCGCGATTGTCGATCACGATATTCTGTCCCAGACTTTCGGCAACCTGTGGTGTGATAACGCGGAACGCGGCGTCGACGGAGCTGCCCGCCGGGAAGGGCGCGATCAATCGGATCGGCCGGTTGGGCCAGGCGTCAGCGGCGTGAGTCGCTGCAGATCCGCACAGCGCAGCGACGCCAAGTACGGCAATCATGAAGCTTTTTTTCATTTTAATTTCTCCTCGAGTCCAATAATCAATTCTGCGATGTCGTCCAGCGCGTTGAAACGCGGTTGAGCGGCTAGATGTGGTGTCAGCAGCACATTCTCGCACTGCAGCAGCTCGTCGTCATCACGGCCTGGTGCTTCATAGAGCGGGTCGAGAGCATAACCGCCGAGTTGGCCAGAACGCAAAGCAGCGAGTGCCGCTGCCCGCTCGACGATTTCGGCGCGCGAGACGTTGATCAGGCGCGCACCGGGCTTCATCCGCGCGATGCGTCTGGCGTCAAACAAATGCCGGGTGCTGGCGTTGCCTGGCAGACAGATGGCCACCCAGTCGCTGGTTTCGAGCAGTGTGTCGAAATCGGCGTAATGCGCCGGGTAGCGTGCGGCGTCGGTGGTGGTCAGCGGGGTGCGCTGGTGGTAGAGGATGTTCATGCCGAAGGCCGCGGCGCGGATGGCAACCTCACGGCCGATTTCGCCCATGCCGACGATGCCCAGCGTCGTGCCGTGCAACAGGCTGATGCCCGATACACGCGCCCAGTTGGAATTAGCGGTATGTCGTGCGTCATAAGGGCGCGGGGCGAATCCCGCTGCCTGCAGCGAGTTCATGCTGATGCGGTTGATGACACGATGCAGGCGGCGCGACAGCCCGAGCATCAGTGCGAGTGTGTGTTCGGCGCAGGCGATGTTGGCACGGCGGCGCAGCGTCAACACGGCAACGCCGCGCGCAGCGCAGGCTGCAGTATCAATGTTGCCGGCGATGGCGCCGTATTTCTGCACTGCCTTGAGGCGAGGCGCAGCGGCCAGCTCTGCGGTACCGAACGGCAGCGATTCAATCACAGCAAGATCGGCGCTGCCCAGCGCGGCACGCAATGATTCCGCGTTATCAACCAGTGTGACGGTGGCGGGGTAGAGGTGCGGCAGACGTTTGCGCAATTGCTGCAGCCAGCCGTCAAAATCCGGCAGGTCATGCGCAAAAAAATCGGCAAAGGCGGCGATCCTCTCAGTGGTGGTGGCGGGATCGAGCACGACACCGATCAGCCGCAAAAACGGATCGTCTTCGATAACCAGTATCGCTGTGCTCATGTTTGCGGTTTTCCCGAAGCTTCGGATTCGATGCGCAACGCGCGGGCGACCCGGGTGTGCATGTTGTAGGCGCCGGCAAGCACGGTGATTTCGACGATGGCCTGATCGTTGAAATGACGCTTGAGTTCGTCATGCAGTGCGTCAGGCACTTCAATCTCGCGGGTCATGGCATCCGTCCACGCCAGTGCGGCGATTTGTGCGGGGGTAAATAACGTGCCGGGTTGTCGGTCGGCGAGCGCAGCGATCTGCTCCGTGGTCAGTCCTGCTTTCAGCGCGTGTGATGCGCCGTGGATGCGCGCCTGATATTCCGCACCATTGAGCAACGACACGCGCAGGATGATCATTTCGCGCAGCGCGGCATCGAGGCTGGTGCCGTAGCGGATCGCGCTGTTGAAATCCAGCCAGCTTTTGGCGATGGCAGGACTGTTCATCAACACGCGATACAGATTGATCAGCTTGCCGCGCTCGGCGATGACGCGGGCGATGAAAGGGGCGAGGTCACTGCGTTCTGCGCCGATCAGTGGGACACGGGCCATGGGTAACCTATTATTAACTTGTTGAATTTGTTGATTAATTCTGAATGAATCTGGCTATTTTACAGTTCCATACCCGCCGCCGCCCGGCGTCTCGACGATGAATACGTCACCGGCGTTCATGGCTACGGTGGCGCAGGCGTCGAGCTCCTCGATCCTGCCGTCAGCCCGCTCCACTGCATTGCGACCCACCGCGCCGGGTTCGCCGCCGGCCATGCCGTACGGCGGCACGCGACGGTGTCCGGAGAGTATGCCCGCCGCCATCGGTTCGAGGAAGCGGATGCGTCGCACGGCACCATCGCCGCCGCGCCAGCGCCCGATGCCACCGCTGCCGTGGCGTATCGAAAAGCTTTCAATGCGTACCGGATAACGCCATTCCAGTACTTCGGGATCAGTCAGACGCGAGTTGGTCATGTGCGTCTGCACGCAGGCCGTGCCGGGAAAACCCTGCGCTGTGCCGTTGTGATCGGTCAATATTCCGGCGCCTGAGCCGCCGGCGATGGTTTCGTAATACTGGAAACGGTCGTTGCCGAAGGTGAAATTATTCATTGTGCCCTGTGACGCACCCATCACGCCGAGTGCACCATAAAGTGCATCGGTCACACATTGCGAAGTCTCGACATTGCCGGCGACCACCGCGGCCGGATGGCGTGGATTAAGCAGCGTGCCTTCCGGCACGATGACACGCAGCGGCTTCAGGCAACCGGCGTTCAACGGTATGTCTTCGTCGACCAGCGTGCGGAAGACATAGAGCACCGCGGCCATGGTGACAGCCAGCGGCGCATTGAAATTGTCGTCGCCCTGCGCTGACGTGCCGGTGAAATCAATGGTGGCGCTTTGCGTAGCCGGATCAGTTTCCACAGTCACTGCAATCACCGCGCCGTGATCCATGGCGTAACGGAAGGCGCCGTTGTGCAGCCGTCCGATGACGCGGCGAACGCAGGCTTCGGCATAGTCCTGCACATGCTGCATATAGGCATGCACAACTGCCAGACTGTAATGGGCAGTCATGCGTTCGAGCTCCACGACGCCTTTGCGATTGGCGGCAACCATGGCGCGCAGGTCGGCAATGTTCTGGTCGATGTTACGCGCCGGATGGCGGCCCGCTGCAAACAGAGCGCGGGTTTCGGTTTCGCGCAGGCGGCCGCCCTGTACCAGCAGGAAGTTCGAGATCAGCACGCCTTCCTCGTCTATGTGCCGGCTGCCTGGCGGCATGGAGCCCGGCGTGATGCCACCGACATCAGCATGGTGACCGCGTGATCCGGTATAGAACAGGATGTCGCGGCCCCCCGTCTCCATATCGAATACCGGCGTGATGACGGTGATGTCGGGCAGGTGTGTGCCGCCGGCGTATGGATCGTTGAGCATCCAGGCGTCACCCGGCGCCATGCGTCCGCGTGCGGCTGTAATGACGGCTTTGACGCTGGCCCCCATCGAACCCAGATGCACGGGCATGTGCGGGGCGTTGGCGATCAGATTGCCATCGGCATCGAACAGCGCGCAGGAGAAATCCAGCCGTTCCTTGATGTTGACTGAGCAGGCAGTATTGGCCAGCGTCGCGCCCATCTGTTCGGCAATCGACATGAAAAGATTGTTGAAGACTTCGAGCATCACGGGATCGGCATGCGTAGCGGCGGTATCGCGAAAGCGCGGCGCACTACGGCTGAGTAGCAGATGATTGTGCGTGGTGACTACCGCCTGCCATCCGGATTCGACGACGGTGGTGGCATGGGTTTCGGCAATGATGGCCGGACCATCGAGATGTTGACCGGGCAGCAGGTTGCTGCGCGTATGCACCGTGACCGGATGCCAGCGTCCACCGCTGTATAGGCGTGTAACCATCGTGCCGCTGCTGGCGACGGCATCCTGCAACACGACAGCGGTATCTGCGGCGCCGCTTGCGCCCACGGCTTCCACCGAGACTGCTTCGACAATCAGCGCATGATCCGGCATCAGGAAACTGTAGCGTTCCAGGTACAGGCTCTCGAATGCCTGCTGCATGGCGGCGACGACGCCCCAGTTCACGCTTAACGCAGTATCCGTGCCGGCATATTTCAAGTGCGCGTGAATGCTGAGGGTGATGGCTTTTGCCGGCACGCCCTGTGCCAGCACCTCGGCATGTGCACGCGCGCTCAGCGCAGCAATGATTGCAGCCAGTTGCGCCGGCAACACCGCATCCAGCGGTGCTTCAACGGCATGTTGGTGCAGCGCTGTGATATCGGCGAGTCCCATACCGTAGGCAGACAGCACGCCGGCCAGCGGATGGATGTAGATGTGTTCCATGCCCAGTGCATCGGCGACCAGGCAGGCATGCTGTCCCGCTGCGCCGCCGAAACAGACCAGGGTATAGGTAGTGACATCATGGCCGCGCTGCACTGAAATTTTCTTGATGGCATTCGCCATGTTTTCCACGGCAATACGCAGAAAACCTTCCGCAATAGCTTCAATTGTTTGTAACTCGTTGTTTTTAAATGATATTTTATTATGCAGCGTATTGAATTGCTGCTGCGTGGCCGCAGTATCCAGCGTTTGTCTGCCGTCGCTGCCGAATACCGACGGAAAAAATTCCGGGTGGATTTTGCCGAGCACCAGGTTGCAATCGGTGATGGTCAGCGGGCCTCCTTTGCCGTAACACGCCGGTCCCGGATTGGCGCCGGCCGAATCCGGTCCCACGCGCAGCCGTGCCCCATCGAAATGCAGGATGGATCCGCCGCCCGCGGCGACGGTGTGGATGGACAACATCGGTGCGCGCACGCGCACCCCGGCCACTTGCGCATCGAAGGTACGCTCCAGTGCGGTGACATCGGATCCGGCGAAATGCGATACATCGGTTGAGGTGCCGCCCATATCGAAACCGATAATGCGGTTGAACCCGGCACCGGCAGCAGTGCGCATTGCGCCGACGATGCCGCCGGCCGGTCCCGACAGTATGCTGTCCTTGCCCTGAAAACGCGCAGCATCGGTCAGGCCGCCGCTCGACTGCATGAACAGCAGGCGCGTGCCGGGCAGCTCAGCGCGCAACTGCTCCACATAGCGGCGTAGAGCCGGCGTCAGGTAAGCATCGGCCACGGTGGTGTCGCCGCGGGCCACCAGTTTCATCAGCGGGCTGGTTTCATGTGATACCGAGACTTGCGTGTAGCCGCATTCGCGCGCGATGAGTGCGGTCTGTTGTTCGTGCGCGGGATAGCGGTAAGCGTGCATGAACACGATGGCGACAGCGCGGAAGCCGCGCGCGCGCGCCGCGGAAAAATCAGCGCGCAGTGCCGCCGGATCCGGGACGCATATGATTTCGCCGTGGGCACCGATGCGCTCGTCAACTTCCCAGGTCGCAGTGTGCAACTGCTCCGGCAATACAATGTAACGGTCGAATATGTGCGGACGATTCTGCCAGGCGATGCGCAGCGCATCGCCGAAGCCGCGCGTAATGAACAGGGCGGTGGGTTCGCCGCTACGTTCCAGCAGTGCGTTGGTGGCCACGGTAGTGCCCATGCGTACAGCAGCAATGGTGCCGACGGGTATCGCCGCGTCCGGTGCGATACCCAGCAGATCGCGGATACCTGCCAGTGCGGCATCGCGGTACTGCGACGGGTTTTCGGATAATAGTTTGCGCGTGACCATGCCGCCGTCGGGCCGCCGGCCGACGATGTCGGTGAATGTGCCGCCGCGGTCGATCCAGAATTCCCAGCCTGCAGTCAATTCAGTTATCCGGTAGGTAAGGAGGTGTTGCCTGTAAACGGGATGTTAGCAGGCTGCGGGTGATGTTCCGCTGTTGACGCTGGATAGGCAGCAGGGTCTAATCACGCCTGTCCGCGGCGGCTCCGGCGCGGACGTAATCAGACAAAAACAGACAAAAGCAGACACAAGGCTGGACTCATGGCGGAATTGGCTATCAAGAAAATCGGCAAATATGAAATCGTACGCCAGCTTGGCAACGGCGCGACGAGCACGGTGTATCTGGCGCGTGACGAATTCAATTCGCGCGAAGTGGCGATCAAGCTGGTGTCGCAGGATGCGCTGGAGGATGAGTCGCGTGGCAAGTTGATGCAAAATCTGTTTCTGACCGAGGCGTCGCTGGCAGGGAAGCTCAATCATCCGCACATTGTCCAGATTTACGACGCGGTCTCGGATGATGACAATACCTACATTGTCATGGAGTATGTGTCAGGCGGCACGTTGCAGCGGTTTACTCGCGCCGACAACCTGCTGGCGTTGGGCGATGTCATTGAAGTGATCTATAAATGCGCGCGGGCGCTCGATTTCGCATCGCAGCTCGGCGTGATTCATCGCGACATCAAGCCGGCCAATATCCTGGTCAAGGACAACACCGACATCAAGGTCACGGATTTCGGATCAGCGGCGCTGCAACTGACGACGCGAACCATGGTTGACGGCATCGGCACGCCTGCCTACATGTCGCCTGAGCAGCATCTCAACAAGCCGATCAATCTGCAAACTGATATCTACGCGCTGGGCGTGGTGATGTTTCAGATGCTGACCGGGCGCATGCCGTTTACCGCCAACAATCTTGCCGGGTTGGCGCACGAGGTACTCAATGCCGATCCGCCGCTGGCCTCGGAATTTCGTCAGGACGTGCCGACCGCCATGGACATGGTGGTGCGCCGCGCGATGGCGCGCGACCAGTCTGTGCGCTACATGAGCTGGGAGCAGTTTGCCAACGATCTGGCGGCAATCGCTTCCGGTGCACCGCTGCCCAAACATGGCGTGCTCGATACCGAGAAATTCAACATCCTGCGCTCGCTGTCGTTTTTCAAGTCGTTCGGCGATGTCGAGTTGTGGGAAATACTGCGATTTTCGGAATGGGTGGATTTTGTCAAGGGTGAAGTCCTCATGAAAGAGGGCGATCCCGGCGATTTCTTCGGGATCATCGTCTCCGGTGAAGCGCGGGTCATGCGCAAACACCGGTTGCTGAGCCTGCTGACAGCCGGAGAATGCGTGGGCGAAATGGCTTATCTGGGCGAGGCCGGTAACTTGCGATCTGCCAACGTGGTGGCTGCTGCAGATGTGCGCATGATCAAGATCAGTGTCAAAACCCTGGAACGCGCGTCCGAACTCTGTCGTCTGTACCTGGACCGGACTTACCTGCGCATACTCGTCGAGCGACTCGCTGCGGCCAATACGAAGTTGTCGGGCATCTGACTGGGCGTATGAGTAAAGCGCTGACTTATCTCCTTCAGGCGCGTCCCTAGGCGCTGGGGCATTATTTTCAGTTCCTCAAAGCCACCGGCAAAAATCTCGATCCCAAAACCCGATCGCTGATTTCAGTGATTACGAAGGCATACGCTCAGACCGAAGCGGGATTGCTGCAGTGCGTGCGCCGTGCGCTCAAAGACGGGGCATCGCCAGCCGAAATACTCGATGCGATGCTGATGGCGTTTCCAACCCTCGGTCTGAGCAAGATCGTGTGGACGGTCGATGTGTTGCTGGAATCAGATTTGGCTGAATTCAAGCTGGCAGTAAAGCCAGCCTGGCATCGCGTTGGCAGTCTTCGTAATTTCCCGATCAGTAAAACGACGCGCGTCGAATGCGACAACCGGGCGCTGTTCATTTATCGCGGGGGCGCTACACTCAAGGTTAACGACAGTCGCTGCCCGCACCAGCGCACCGATATTCCGCTTGAGGCGCTCGACGGCCGCGATCTGAAATGTCCAAAGCACGGCTGGACCTTTGACGTGCGTAACGGCAAGTGTATTTCGGGTGGTGACTGGCCGCTGGCGCTCATGCCGAGCAAGACGGAGCGAGGAACTCTTTTTGCGCGCTGGTAGGTAATTCAGCGGCGCGCGAATGCGCCATGCTGCTGCGTGCCGGTGCGCACGTCACGATACTGGCGCCGATGTTGAACAAGGTGTTCGATGCTGATCTCACCGCATCCCGGATTACGCATCACGCCGCGGGCCGACGTCGTGGTGTACGACCGACTGCTTGCCCAGCCGCGTCAAACCATAGTGATCTACATGGGTCTGGTCGGCATTGAAATACTCTGCGCCGAACTGATCGCGCATGGACTGGTAGCCGATACGCCGGCGGCGCTCATCCAGCAGGGCACGACACTGGAGCAACGCGTATTGACCAGCAGCCTGGCGACGCTACCCCGCATCGTGCGCGAAGGTGCCGTGAAAGCGCCGACCATCATTATCATCGGCGAAGTGGTCAAGCTGCGGGAGCAGTTGAATGGTTCGAGCCGTGAGCGTCAGCGTGTGTAGTTGCTTGGCGCCCCGAACACGAATCGAACGTGCGACCTGCCCCTTAGGAGGGGGCTGCTCTATCCACTGAGCTACCGGGGCCAGCGCGGATTATAACGCGGGCATCCCGGACAATCGATCCGTCTCCGGGGCGCAGGTCGTTGATCCGACACCGTTTTGCACTGGGTTAATGAAATTGGTGCAAAGCCAATAGTGCAATCCGGTGGTTTGTTTGATTTGGCCACAATTGCCACAACTGAGTGTGGCGGGATCGTGGCGGGTGAGTAGAGTATGCACGACCGGTTCCATTACATAGCTGCCGGTCAGGCTTTCAGATAGCAGCCGTTCATTGCGTGCCGGATGGGCCTTATACCTTTGGGT
>JAQBGW010000123.1:0-8762 GCA_032128415.1 Betaproteobacteria bacterium
GCACCTCTGCAGTAGGATCGTCCGGGCACCGCGCCCTCGTGGCACTGGCCGAATTGTTGAACCGCGAGATGCCGAAGTACCAGGTCACCGTGCAGCCGACGCCTGGCGCGATCGTGACCGTCAAGGGTTACGCCACGGGCCAGTTCGACGGCTACTACGGCGCTGACATCGCCTTCTACGAACTTGCCAACGACATCAAGCGCTTCAAGGGTTTCAAGAAGAACATGAAGCGCCAGCCGGTGCAGTCCTTCTGGACGTTCACCGTCGAGATGGGTGCCGCAATACATGTGCGAGACAAGGACAAGATAAAAAACTGGAGCGATCTGGCCGGCAAAGCCCTCTTCACCGGGAACCCGCCGTGGGACACGCGCGCTCAACTTGAGCGCGCCTTTGAGGCGCTCGGCGTGAAGTACAACTACCGCCAGGTCGACTTGTCTGCCGCCGGTTCGATACTCGAGAGCGGTGGTCTCGACGGGATCTGTCTTTACACCGCTGGCGAGTCAGCAGTGGCGCCCTGGATCACCGAGGCCTCTCTGGCAGCCGACTGGGCTGCTCTCAACCCGAGTGCCAGTGAAATCGCAACTCTCAGGAAAGCCGGCTTCGCCATCCTCGAGCAAAAGCCCGAAGTCTTCAGGCGGGATGTTCATACCGACAAGGTGATTCTACTGCCGTTCTACTACGGCTTCCACGTCGGCCTCGAAGTGCCTGAAGAGGATGTCTACCAGATGCTGATGATCGTCGATAAGAACCTTGCCACACTGGCCAAGGCCGACAAAGCCTTTTCACAAATTGCCAAGGACATGCCCGGATTCCAGCGCCGCGGCGTTACGGCCGCGGCGAATTTGGTGATGATCCATCCTGGACTCGCGAAATACATGCGCGAGAAGGGCGTCTGGGACGCGAAGTGGGACTCCCGGATCGCGAAGCAGTAACCCAAGCCTCGTGAAGCCGACGGGGAAACGCGCACGGGCATACGCCAGTGCGCGTTTTTTAGCGCTCGCACAAGTCCGGATCCAGCCATGACTGACACAGCCGCGCCTTTCACCCGATCGCGCCTGGCGGTAGAGTTGCTTTACTATCTGACGGCAATTTGCTTCGTTGTCGTTCTCTTCTATTATTACTGGACGAGCGAAGGCGGGCCGACCCTGCTCGCTTTCGGACTGGTTCCAGTCGCCTTCGTCCTCTACACGCTGGAGGCGCTGCGCAAAAACGAGTTCTACCCGAGCCTCCCTGCCATCGCCAACTACGTCATCGCCGCGGTCTACATCATTGTCTCGATCGCCGTTGCGGCGTACATGATCGTGGAATACGAAGAAATCGGCACAGTGCGCGCTGGATTCTGGAGCAGCACCGACCTCACCTTCGGCGCGCTGATGGCCTTACTGATCATGGAGTACGCGCGCAAGCGCTACATGCCGCTATTCATCCTGAACATTCTCCTGATTCTCTATGCCGTCTACGGCTCAGTCGTGCCCGGTATGTTCAACCACCCCGGGCTCTCCTGGGAGCGCATTGTCACCGCGATGAGCGTCGAGACATCAACCGGTGTCTTCTCCAGCCTGCCGCAGCTGGCGCTGACGCTGATCGGCTCGTTTATCCTCGTCCTCTCCACGCTGCGCGCGTTTGGCTGCGTCGACTCGATTCTCAAAGGCTCCACGCTGATCGCCGTGCGCTCGCCGCATGCGCTGCCCCAATCTGCCGTGCTCGGGTCCCTGGCCGTTGCCTCCGTAAGCGGCAGCAGCGCGGCGAACGCCATCACGACGGGCTCGGCTACCATTCCCGCCATGATCGGGGCTGGCATGCCGCGAGTGGTTGCAGCCGCCATCGAAACGGCGTCATCGCTGGGGGGGCAGCTGATGCCGCCGATCATGGGCATTTCAGCCTTCCTGATGGCGGAGTTTCTCGGGGTCAGTTATTTCGACGTGGTCTCGCGCGGCTATGCGCCGGCACTGGTTTATTTCGTCGGCATCTCCGTCTCGGTCTACCTGCTCTCGTCGCGTTATCAGACTCGCCTCGACGCCGTCAAAGCGGAAATCATGCGTTGGACCGACTGGACGAACCTCGCCGCTTTCGTCGCCGTCGTCGGTGGCCTGATCGGCCTGATGGCGGTGCTGCACCTGCCGCCAATGTTCGCAGCGATGTACACCTTTCTCGCCGTCTTCGGGGTGTTGGTTGCGGCGCATATCGCGGCCGCGGTATGGGCGCGGGCGTCGGTCCCGCGCTCGCTGATCGCCCCTCTCGGTCGCCTCGTGGACTCCTTCGCCAGCATGACCGCAGACCTGACGCTGCTGCTGGCAACGCTGTCGATCATGACGGGAGCCCTGGTCATCACCGGCGTGCCGACGAAGATCGGCGCCATCCTCGTCGCGGCCGCCGGGGTCAACCTCTTCGCGATGGTGGTCGTCGCCTTCTTCTTCGGTGCACTGCTCGGGACGGGGCTGCCGCCGGCGCCGACCTACATCATCACCGCGCTGGTGATCGCGCCGGCAATGATCCGCGTCGGCGTCGACCAGTGGGTGGTGCACTTCTTCGCCTTCTTCCTCGCAGTTTGGGGCGAGCTCACGCCGCCCACGTCCGTGGTGGCGGCAGTGACCGCGAAGATTGCGGACGCGCCCTTTCTGCCAGTGTTGTTTCGTGGGATAACGATCTGCATTTCGTTGTTCGTCCTGATGGGCGGGATCTTCACCCGCCCGGAACTCGTCATGGAGCCGGGACTTGCACAGGTCGGGGCAATGCTGCTGCTCATGGCCGCGACCATCGCCGTCAGCTTCAGCATCCAGGCGCAGTTCTCCGATCGCAGCGCGATCGACGTGCCGCTGCGGCTCGTGCTCGCCGCCCTTGCCCTGGTGGTGATATTTCACCCGGATCGGCAAATCGCGTGGCTTACCTGTATTCCGGTCGGTCTGTTCGTCGCTTACTGGATTCTGCGGCGCCGGAACGTCTTGATTCCCGCTCAAGCCGGGGTTGACTGAAGGGGGGGCGGCGAGTCGCCCATGCGGCGGCCCGTATCCTGATTCGTCACTTTTCTCTCCGTTCCGACGCCATGCGTAGCTGTTCGATCCGCCTCGCGACCCCCGAGGATGCCGGAATCATCAACGACATCCAGAGTTAATTTAACGCAACGCAGATTTCCAGTTCTTCTGCAGTCCGCTTTGGGCGGCAGTACCTAGATACGGAGTATTTCCCATGCGCGTAGGCATCATTGGTGGCGGTACCATTGCCCGTCTGTTCATCGAGCACATTAAGCGCGGCGATCTGGGTGAGGCAGAAGTGGTGGTGATCGTCGGGCGCAGCGCGCAGTCGCGCGGCAAATCGCTGGCTATTGAACATGGCATTGCTTTCGTCACTGGCATGGAAGGTCTGCTCGACGCGCGTCCCGACGTGGTGGTAGAGGCCGCGGCGCACGAGGTGGTGCACGAATACGGCGCGCCACTGCTGGGAAAAGGCATCGCCTTCATCGTCCTCTCGTGTGGCGCGATGGGGGATGACGCGTTGCGCGCAAAGCTGGAGGCTGCGGCGCAGAAGAGCGGTGCGCTGCTCTACGTGCCCTCGGGTGGTATCGGTGGACTGGACGCGCTCAAGGCGGCATGCATTGCCGGAGTCGATGAGGTCACCATCGCCGTCACCAAACCGCCGGCAGCCTGGAAGGGTATCGCCTATGTCGAAAAGCTCGGCATTGATCTCGCCGGCCTGCGTGTAGCCTGCGTGCTGTTCGAGGGCAGCGCGCGTGAGGGCGTGCCGCACTTTCCCGCCAACGTCAACATTGCCGCAGTGTTGTCCATGGCCGGCATCGGCTTCGACCGCACCCGGCTCAGGGTGGTTGCCGACCCCGCGCTCAAGTACAACACGCATTTCATCGAGATCAAGGGCAAGACCGGCAACATCAGCATCAAGCTGGAAAACGTGCCTGCCCCTGAAAATCCCAAAACGGCGTGGCTTGCCTGCTACAGCGCGCTCGCCGCGCTCAAGTTGGTGCAATCGCCAGTGCGTTACGGAACCTGAGACATGACTGAATCATTCAATCCTTCCGCGCCCTCAGCAGAGGCGCTACGACAGCGTTTTCTCAAAGTCGATACAGCCACGGTCGCGGACGTGCTCGACGCCATGGGTAATCCCGATTACGGACTGGCGCCGGTGTTCACGCCCTATCCCGCCAATGCCGGCAAGATGGCGGGCTGGGCTTACACCATCTGTGGTGAGATGCGCACCTCTGCAGGTAGTGGTGACCCCGACAAGATGCGGGCGGTAGACGGACTCCGCCCGGGTGAGATCAGCGTATGGGGAGGTGCTGGTGAGGGCGTATGTTTTTTTGGTGAACTCATCGCGCTGGGCATGAAAGTGCGAGGCTGCACCGGTGCGCTGATTGACGGCGGCATACGCGATATTCATTGGATCGCAAAACAGAAATTCCCGGTCTATGCGCGTTACCGCACGCCGGTGCAGTCGATAGGCCGCTGGAAAGTCGCCGCTTGGCAGACGCCGATCTACTTGCCGGGGGCGACCGTGAAGCGCGTCGAGGTTAAACCTGGCGATTTTGTACTGGCCGATTTGGACGGCGCGATCGTAGTGCCTGCCACACTTCTGGAAAGAGTGCTGACCGAAGCCGAGCGTCTGACTGCGACCGAGATTAATATTCGCGCAGAACTTGAGGCTGGTGCGACGCTGGAGCAGGTTCTGGCCAAGTACGGCCACGTCTGAGCCTGCAGCGCTTTGCTTTTTGCGTGCAGGTGGTTAATCTTCGTATTGATTAAGCCACTTTACCGCACCCGTTTGTAGTGCCGTGAATTCAGCCGCTGCTTTGTTAAGAGGAACTTATTGTGAAAATCAAGAACATCAAAGCCTCCCTGCATCACCTGACCGTGAATGTCCCGCTGTTCGATAAACCCACGGTTTCCAGGAAGTTGGTGTTCTGCACCGTCGAGACCGATACCGGCATTGTCGGCCACGGGCTGTGCGGCGGGCAGTATCTGGGAGCGTCCATCGTCACTGCGCTCAATCGCGATCTCAAGGACGCGGTGCTCGACATGGACCCTCGCGACACCGAGGCCATCCACGATCACGTCTGGTGGAAGCTGAACAATCGTGCGATGACCGGGGTGGTGACCACCGCGCTGTCCGCATTCGACATCGCCTGTTGGGACATCCACGGCAAGCACACCGGCCGCAGCATCGCGCAACTGCTGGGCGGCCACAGCAACAGCGCGGAAATCTACGTGACCTTTGGCTTCAAGCAGTATTCCATCGAGCAACTGGTCGAGGCTGCCAAGCTGCAGGTCAAGGCGGGGGCCAAGCGCCTGAAGATGGTGGTCGGCGATGGCACGGCGAGCTGGCGTGAGGATGCGAAGCGGGTGCGCGCGGTGCGCGACGTGATCGGCGACGATCGCGACCTGATGATCGACGCCAACTACATGTTCAGCCCGCTTGAGGCGAAAATGCTCTGCCATGCCATCGAGGACTGCAATATCACGTGGTTTGAAGAACCGGTGTACGCGATCGATGCGCGCAGCATGGCCGATCTGCGGCGCGAGACGCGCATCCCCATCGCCGCAGGGCAGATGACCGGCAACCGCTGGCGCTTCAAGGAGTTGATCGCGGCCGGCGCGGTCGACATCGTGCAGCCCAATCCCTGCTACAGCGGTGGTTATACCGAAACGCAGAAGATCGCTCACCTCGCCCAGGCCTTTAATCTGTCGATCGCCAACGGCGGCGGCTGGCCGCTGCACAACATGCATTCCATCGCCGGGCTGATGAACGGCCTGTGGGTCGAATTCCATCTCGGCATGCAGGCGGTGGGCGAGGCCATATTCATTAACGCGCCCAAGCCGGAGAACAACCGCATTGCGATCCCCGATGCGCCGGGGCTGGGCTTCGAGCCGAACTATCCGGCGCTGGCGGACTGCAAGATCGAGTGAGCGGTGCCGGTGTGCGGCGTGGGCAGGCCTGACGCCGTCACCTGAAAGTCAGTGCAGTAGCTCGGCAAAGCGGCGCAGGGTCTGCTGATAAATTTCTGGCGCGTCGCGGTAGAGGCGGCTGTGGCCGCCGCCGGCGATTTCCACCCAGCGGGTATTGGCGGGCGCCGCATCGCGCAATGCGCGGCCCAGCGCAACGGGCACGGTGTGGTCGTTGCTGCCGTGAATGATCAGTATCGGCGCATCGACCCTGCCGATCTTGTCGATGGAATCGAACTTCTCGGTCGAGAAGCCCGACAGCAGGGTGCCCAGGATGCCGTCAGCCGCCGCCACGTCAGGCAGTCGCGTGAAAGTCGATTCAACAATCAGCCCGCCATAATCGCTGCCATGGTGCTTGCGGCTGGCCAGTTCAATGGCCACGCCGCCGCCCACGGAATGGCCGTAGATGACGCGTTTGCGCGGGTCGGGCTGGCGCCGCACCAGTTCAGCCCAGGCCACCTCGGCGTCGGCATAGATCGTCTGTTCGCTGGGGATGATGGGGGTGCTCTCGCCCCAGCCGCGATAATCGACCGCCAGCACCGCGTAGCCCGCTGCACGCAACGCATCGATCTTGCCGATGTTGCGGTATAGATTGCGAAACGTGCCGTGCAGATAGAGCAGCGCCGGGGCGTGCGGGTCGGCGTGCGGCAGCCACCATAGCTGCAGGCTGTCCTGCGTGCCCGCCATTTCGCCGGGCACCAGGGTGGCGAACGACAGGTCGCCGGGTCGTAATCCGGTGAAGTCGGCCTGCCGCTCGGGCGAGGGTCGGTAGATCATCGTGCGTACCTTGGCGTCCAGCCAGGCACAACCGCTCAATTCCACCAGCAGCATGGCCATCACAGCCAGTCCGGCGCCGCGACGCCAGCCGCGCCCGGACGGGGCGGGGCCATGGAAAACCCTGCGCAATATGCGCATGCGGTCGATCATCAGGAACTTCGTTATCAGCTGCTGCTGTTCAAGGTGTCGTGGCATCGTGCCAGTTTAATGCGCGGGGCCTTGAAAGTCCGCGCTGCGTGCTACGTACGCCGCTGGTCACGCCATGACCGCTGTCGAGGCCCTGCGCCGCTGCGAATTGTGGCGGCGGATGGCGCAGTGTTGCCTATATAATTGGCATCTATCCCCGTTCCCGTTGAAGGTTCCATGTACCACGTACGGTTTCGCATGATCAGTTGTGCTTTGGCACTGCTCGGCTCTCTCGCAATTCCAGTTGATGGATATGCCGCGGAAGATGCCCAATGGCTGCTGCAAACGAGCCTTTACACCAAACATTTTCATGCTGACCTTGACCACAACGACAAACAGAATCTGCTCGGGCTGGAATACCAGCGGGCAGATCGGTGGGTTGTTGGTGCGTCCGTTTTCGACAATTCTTTCCACCAGCCCTCGCAGTATTTTTATTTCGGCAAGTTGTTCCGGCCACTGGAAGCCGCGCCGTTGCTGCACCTCAAGCTCACGGGCGGGCTGCTTCATGGCTACAAAAATGAGTATCGCGACAAGATTCCCCTGAATTCATACGGCATCGCGCCAGTGATCATTCCCGCCATCGGATTGTCCGGCAAGCATGTCAGTGGTGAAATCAATTTATTCGGCTTCGCCGGTGTTATCGTCACCATAGGCGTGCTTTTCTGAGCGGCCCGCAGCCGCTGTGGGCGGGGCTCGAAATCCGCCGCAATAGGCAGCGCATGCACATGAGGAGACTGTCCCCTTGAAAACCATCAACATCCAGTTCACATTGTTTTCCGCGTTCTACTCGCCGCTGATTTCGACGATGTCGGGCGGATTCCTCGAGGCTGAAGGCCTGCATCCGCAGTGGTCGCTTTCGCCGCCGGGCGTCTCGGCCCTTGCTGCGTTAACCGATGGCTCGGCGCACGTCGTGCAATCGGCGCTGAGCCAGGGTTTCACGACGCTCGATAAAGGCGAGACGCCGGTTGCTGTTCATTTCGCGCAGGTCAACGAAATGGACGGGTTCTTCATTACTGCACGCGCGGCGGATCCCGCCTTCACGTGGGACAAGCTGCAAGGCGCCGAAGTGGTCATGTTCAAGGGTGGCCAGCCGCTCGCCATGTTCAAATACGCCTGCTACAAGGCGGGCATCGATTTCAAGGCATTAAAACTGGTCACTCCCGGTGGTGCCGCCGAAATCGACCAGGCCTTCCGTCAGGGCCGGGGGCAGTATGTGGTGCAGCAGGGCCCGTACCCGCAGCAACTGCAAGCCGATGGCATCGGACATATTGCGGCCCAAGTCGGCAAACAGATCGGACCCTGCGGTTTTTCCAGTCTTGCCGCAACCCGTGACTGGCTTGCAACAGATATGGCGAAGGCGTTCATACGTGCTTACCGCAAGACCCGGATCTACATGAACGAGACGCCGGCTACCGCGATTGCCAAGGCGGAGAAACCGTATTTTCCCGATATCGATGAAAACGTTCTCGCCGATTGCATTGCCACGTATCAGCAACTGGGCTGCTGGACGCCGCATGTGGAAATTACGCCTGCGGCCTATGAAAAAACGCTGGATGTTTTCGAACACGATGGCCTGCTGAAGCAGCGCTATCGCTACGAACAAGTTTGTGCCGCGCCGCCGGCAACCGATTGAAAATAGCTTCTTGCAAGATCGATAACCGCTTTGGGTCTTAAACGGATATCCATTCGTCACAGAGTCGCGCTGGATTAACGTCTTGGCTTAACACTAAGCTGGCGGTGCCAAAGAGGGGAAATGGAAACGGGCGCACCCTGATAGCTGGTGCGCCCGCTTTGTCAGAGAACCTTACAGATATTAGCGTCGTTTTAGACCGTGAATATTTTGGAAATCAG
>JAQBGW010000124.1:0-46818 GCA_032128415.1 Betaproteobacteria bacterium
CAGGTCGAGGAGAGCGAGGATTGATCGCCTCCAGTTAGCACCTTCTTCAAAAGCCGGGCATTGCCCGGCTTTTTTATTGCGCCCGTATATAAATTAATGAATAAAAACAAATGGTTATATAAAATATACCGTTTAATCGCGTCAGGCATCAACCAACGAGGATGACCCGGTAATCATTGACGTTGGTGCGCGTTGGCCCCGTCACCACCAGGTCACCGGTTGCTTCAAAAAACCGGTAAGCGTCGTTTTGATCCAACTGCACTGCTGCATCCAGATGTTTCCGCGCGGCGCGCTGCAGCGTATCCGGTGTAAGTACAGCGCCGGCGTTGCTTTCCGAGCCATCGATGCCGTCGGTATCGCATGCCAGCGCGTGCATATTGGCAGCGCCATCGAGATCAAGCGCCAAGGCCAGCAGGAACTCGGCACAGCGTCCACCGCGGCCTTTGCCGCGCACGGTGACTGTGCATTCACCACCGGAGATCAGTGCCACCGGCGGTACCCACGGAACTCCGTGTTGGTTGATTTCCCGGGCCAGCGCACCATAGACTTTGGCAACTTCACGGGCTTCGCCGGTCACCGAATCGCCGAGGATCACCGGGGTGATATTTTGACTGCGGAAATAGGTTGCTGCTGATTGCAGCGCATCGTGTGCGGTCGCAATGACATCATTCCGGACTTTCGAAAATACGCGATCACCGGATTTTGGTGTCTCCGCATGTTCGCCGCGAGCGCCGCCGGCAAGATACGCTGCGACAGCGGGAGGCGGTTCTACCGCATAACGCTCAAGGATGGCGATTGCATCCTGAAATGTAGTCGGGTCCGGCGCGCACGGCCCCGATGCTATGTGCGTGGGATCGTCACCAGTAACATCAGAGATGACCAGCGCGTGCACCGGTGCCCGACTGGCGGCTGCCAGGCGTCCGCCCTGGATGACTGAGAGATGTTTACGTACCGTATTCATGGCCTGGATTGGCGCACCGGATAGCAGCAATTGCTGCGTCACCTGCTTCAGGTCGTTCATGGAGATGCCATCGACGGGCAGTGATAACAAGCTGGAGCCGCCACCTGACACCAGAACCAGCAGCAGATCCTGCGCAGTCAGCGCTTTGACGCGTTTGAGTATTTCCGCAGCGGCGCACTCGCCCGCAGCATCCGGAACCGGGTGTCCTGCCTCAATCACAGTAATGCGGTTGGTCAGCAGGCCGTGTTGATAGCGGGTGATCACCAGTCCATCGAGCGGCGCGCCGGCGGGCCAGGATTGTTCAACAGCAAGTGCCATTGCCGCCGCAGCTTTGCCGGCGCCGACGACCAGTGTGCGTCCTTTGGGCGGCTGCGGCAGATGGGGGGGTACGATCTTCAGCGGATCTGCAGCAGCCAGCGCCGCGCTAAAGCTGTCCAGCAACAATTGCCGTGCGCGATCCCGGTTCATGTCAGTACATTGTGCAAGTGAGTTCCGGTATAGCTGTTTGCCGCCGCGGCGACGGTTTCCGGCGGGCCTTCGGCAATGATATTCCCGCCGCCACCACCACCTTCGGGGCCGAGGTCGATTACCCAGTCGGCGGTTTTGATGACGTCGAGGTTGTGCTCAATGACCACAATGGTATTGCCGTGGTCGCGCAGGCGGTGCAATACGCGGAGCAGCAAGTCGGTATCGTGGAAATGCAGGCCCGTGGTCGGCTCATCGAGTATGTACAGCGTACGCCCGGTATCGCGCTTGGATAACTCCAGTGCAAGTTTGACGCGCTGCGCTTCGCCGCCCGACAGCGTGGTTGCGCTCTGCCCTAACGTGATGTAACCGAGGCCGACATCCATCAGCGTCTGCAGCTTGCGGGCGAGGGCGGGTACCGCGCCAAAAAAGCCAAGGGCTTGTTCAACCGTCATTTCCAGTATTTCGTGTATGGTGCGTCCCTTGTAGCGTATGTCCAGCGTTTCGCGGTTGTAACGCTTGTTGTGGCAGACATCACAGGGCACGTAAATGTCAGGCAGAAAATGCATCTCGACCTTCAGTACGCCGTCACCCTGACAGGACTCGCAGCGTCCACCCTTGACGTTGAATGAAAATCGGCCAGCGCCGTAACCGCGGGCACGGGCTTCGGGAACGCCGGCAAATAGCTCGCGGATGGGTGTGAAAAGACCTGTATACGTCGCCGGGTTCGAACGCGGTGTGCGCCCGATGGGACTCTGATCGACATTTACCACTTTGTCGAAGAATTCCATGCCGTCGATTGCGGTGCAGGGCGCCGGCTCGACATTGCTGCCATAGAGGTCACGCGCTGCTGAAAGATACAGCGTATCGTTGACCAGTGTGGATTTCCCCGAGCCAGATACGCCAGTCACGCAGGTGAATAGTCCGACGGGGATACCTACAGTAATGTCCTTGAGATTATTGCCGCGTGCGCCGCTGATGATCAGTCGCCGCTCGGGATTTACCCGATGGCGCAGCGCCGGCACATCGATGCGACGCCGGCCCGAAAGATACTGGCCGGTCAGTGATTCCGTGTGCGCGGCCACTTCGGCGGGCGTGCCTTCCGCAATCACGTGTCCACCGTGCTCCCCGGCACCCAATCCCATATCGACGACATGATCGGCGTGCATGATGGCGTCGTGGTCATGTTCCACAACGATGACTGTATTGCCGATGTCGCGTAGCCGTTTGAGCATGTCGAGCAGTCGGGTGTTGTCGCGCTGATGCAGGCCGATCGACGGCTCATCGAGCACATACATCACGCCCGTCAACCCGGAGCCGATCTGACTCGCCAGCCGGATACGCTGCGCTTCGCCGCCGGATAGCGTGTCGGCTGAACGGTCGAGAGACAGGTAATCAAGCCCGACATCCACCAGGAAGCGCAGCCGGTTGCGGATCTCTCCTGCTATTTTTTCGGCAATGGCCTGTTTTGCGCCGGTCAGCGTCAGTTGTTCAAAAAAATGCATGGCCTCGCCGAGCTGCAGCGCCGACAGGGCATAGATCGGCTGATCTGCGACCAGCACGTGGCGCGCTTCGCGGCGCAGCCGCGTGCCGAGACAATCGGGACAGGCCTGGGTGTTCAGATACTTGGTCAGTTCTTCGCGGACCACCGGTGAATCCGTCTCCCGGTGGCGCCGCTCCAGGTTCGGAATGACACCTTCGAACGGGTGTTCGCGGACGTAAGACTTGCCGCGCTCCCCGGAGTAGGTGAAGGCTATCGCCGTTTTTCCTGAACCGTGCAGTACCGCCTCGCGAGCTGCTTCTGGCAGTTCATTGAAGGGTGTCTCGATGTCAAAGTCGTAATGCGCGGCGAGACTTTGCAGCATCTGAAAATAGAACTGGTTACGCCGATCCCAGCCTTTGATGGCGCCGGAGGCCAGCGACATTTCGGGAAATGCTGCGATGCGTTTGGGATCGAAGAACGTGATGTTGCCCAACCCGTCACAACGCGGACAAGCGCCTGCCGGATTGTTGAACGAGAACAGCCGCGGCTCCAGTTCTGGTGACGCAAAACCGCAGACCGGACAGGCAAGGCGCGCAGAGAACACATGTTCGGTGCCGGCGTCCATGTCGATGGCCAGAGCGCGTCCGTCGCCCTGACGCAACGCGGTTTCGAACGACTCGGCAATTCGTTGCTTGATGTCGTGTCGGACCTTGATGCGGTCAACCACAACTTCAATCGTGTGCTTGGAATTTTTCTTTAGTGTTGGCAGCGCGTCGATATCATGCACGGTACCGTCGATGCGCACTCGCACAAATCCCTGTGCGCGCAGCTCGTCAATCAGCGCGGACTGTTCCCCCTTCCGGTCATTGACTACCGGTGCGAGAATCATCAGGCGCGTGTCTTCCGGAAGCTGCAAGACGAGGTCAACCATTTGCGCCACTGACTGAGCCGACAGTGGTCGGTCGTGATCCGGGCAGCGCGCTTCGCCGATCCTGGCGTACAGCAATCGCAGGTAGTCGTGAATCTCGGTGACGGTGCCGACCGTAGAGCGTGGATTGTGATTGGAAGCTTTTTGTTCGATGGCGATGGCTGGCGACAATCCTTCAATCAGATCGACATCGGGTTTTTCCATTAGCTGCAGAAACTGGCGGGCGTAGGCCGACAGCGATTCAACATACCGGCGTTGTCCTTCGGCATACAGCGTATCGAAGGCGAGGGACGATTTTCCGGAGCCGGAGAGTCCGGTGATGACGATCAGCCGGTTGCGCGGCAGGTCGAGATTGATGTTTTTCAGATTGTGCGTGCGTGCGCCGCGCACGCGTATCTGTCCGGCGTTTGCCGGGACTGCCGAAGACTCGCGCGGAGCCTGCGATGTCGGCAACGGAACCAGTTTGGGCGGTGCTGAACGTACTTGCATGTCGGGCCAATGAAGTAAACCTGTTAATATACGCGCATACGCCGTCACGCCCAACTGCCGCCCCACGCGCGGCCGTCAAATACCACCCCATGTCTTCCAGCAGCAAAATGACCCCGCTTGAATTGCGGGCCAGTATCGGATTGTCCGGAATTTTCGGGCTTCGGCTGCTGGGCATGTTCGTCATATTGCCGGTGTTTGCGATTTATGCCGAGAGTCTGCCCGGCGGGGATAATCTGACACTGGTGGGCATAGCCCTCGGCGCCTATGGTCTGACCCAGGCCCTGTTGCAAATCCCGTTCGGCTGGTGGTCAGATCGCATAGGCCGCAAGCCGGTGATTTATATCGGTCTGGCCATTTTTGCGTTGGGCAGTCTGGTTGCTGCCTTAGCGCCGAACATTTATGCCGTCATTTTCGGGCGCATTCTGCAGGGCGCTGGCGCAATATCGGCAGCCGTCATTGCCCTGGTCGCCGACCTGACGCGTGAAGATCAGCGTGCCAAGGCTATGGCAATGATCGGATCAACCATCGGTGCATCGTTTGCGCTGTCGCTGATTGTCAGCCCGTGGCTGAACCGTGTGATGGGCGTGCCCGGCATCTTCGCCATGACCGGCGTGCTGGCAGCAGTCGCGATTATCGTCATGTGGCGCTACATTCCCGATGCCCCGCGGCAGCCGCCGGCACCGGGTCGCGCACTGAGAGATTTCCGGAACGTGCTGATGGATCCGCAACTGGCACGTCTGAACTGGGGCATCTTTGCGTTGCACGCTGCGTTGATGGCGATATTCATTGTGGTGCCCTTTGCGCTGCGCGATGCCGGACTGGATCTGAAGGACCATTGGCAGGTGTATCTGCCGGTGATGCTTTGCTCGTTCGTGCTGATGCTGCCGCCCATTCTGCAGGCCCGAGACAGTGTCAAATCGCGTCGCTGGTTCATCGTGGCCGTTGCGCTGCTGCTGGCCGGCCATTTGGGATGGCCCTGGCTCGACGGAAACCTGTGGCAGCTGTCCCTGTTTTTATTGGTTTTTTTTGTGCCGTTCAATGTGCTGGAGGCTATGCTGCCGACGCTGACTACGCGGCTTGCGCCGCTGCAGTCCAGGGGTACGGCCATCGGTTTATACAGCACCATTCAGTTTTTTGGCGCGTTTCTGGGTGCCGTGGCTGGCGGATTTCTCTACCAGCATTGGGGTGCGACGGCAGTGATCACGTTCAACAGTGCGCTGCTGGCGATCTGGCTTATACTCGCATTCGGCATGCGCACCCCGGCGGCGACATCAATCAAGGTGTAAGCATCAGGTTGTAAACGTCCGCGCGCCCGGAGCGTTGAAGGTGCTGATTACGCATACAAACAGAAGGAAATCCTGATATGGCATCGGTGAACAAGGTAATTTTGATCGGCAATCTCGGCAAAGACCCGGAGACGCGTTATCTGCCCAGCGGCGAGGCGGTGACGAACATCACGCTCGCGACTACCGAAACATGGAAAGACAAAAAATCGGGCGATAAACAGGAACATACTGAGTGGCACCGAATTTCGTTTTTTGGGCGGCTTGCCGAAATCGCCGGCGAGTACCTGAAAAAAGGTTCCCCATGCTATGTCGAGGGCCGCATACGCACCCGCAAATGGCAGGACAAGGAAGGGCAGGATCGTTATACAACCGAGGTCGTCGCTGACCGCATGCAGTTGCTGGGCAGCCGCGGTGGTGGTGGTGGTGGCGGCGGTGGTGGAGAGGGCGGCAGTGGGCGTGAACCTGCGGCTGCGGCCGCTGGTGCCGGTAGTGGCAAGGCGCCAGCCAAAAAAAGCGGTGGCAGCTTTGATGATATGGACGACGATATTCCGTTCTAGGGAGCGGGTATCGCTACCAAAGCCGGGCATTGCCCGGCTTTTTTTTGCAGTTCAGCGCGCGCTCTGCAGCAGCCGGTTGGTGTGCTGCGCGATCACCATTTCCTCATCGGTGGGTATGATACACACGCTGACGCGGCTGGCGGCAGCCGAAATGCGTGCCGCGTTGCATGCATTGGCAGCCGGATCCAGAACGATGCCCAGCCATGCCAGTTTTTCGCAGATCATTGAGCGAATCAGCCCGGCGTGTTCACCGATGCCGCCGGTAAAGACCAGTGCATCAATACCCTCGAGTGCGGCGGCAAGCGCACCAGTCTCCAGTACGGCGCGATAAACAAACTGATCAATTGCCGCACGCGCGCGCGGATCAGGACTGTCGAGCAAGGTGCGCATGTCGTTGCTGATTTCAGAAATGCCGAGCAGTCCGGATTTTCGATACAGCATTTCCTCGACTTCTGCAGAAGTCATGCCCTTTTCGTGCATCAGATAGAACAGCACGCCGGGATCCAGGGCGCCGCAACGGGTACCCATGACCAGCCCGTCCAGCGTGCTGAAGCCCATCGTGGTTGCAATGCTCTTCCGTTCGCGCATCGCACACAGGCTGGCGCCATTGCCGAGATGCGCAACAATAACGCGGCTGTCCGCTTTTGTGCCCAAGAAAGCCGGGAGCGCACCGGCAATGAATTCGTACGACAGGCCGTGAAAACCGTAGCGCCGCAGCCCGGTCTCGGTCAGCCGGTGCGGCAGCGCCAGGGCCTGCGCGACAGCCGGCTGGGTGCGATGGAACGCCGTGTCGAAACAGGCAATCTGGGCGAGTCCGGGTCGCAATTTGTGCAAGGCTTTAATGGCGGCGAGATTGTGCGGCTGATGCAGTGGCGCCAGCGGGGCCAGTGCTTCGAGTTCGACGAGGGTACCGGTATTGATCAGAATCGGCGCCGCATGCCGTTCGCCACCATGCACCACACGATGACCGGCACCCAGCAGGTGCCGTGCGTGATCTCCGCTCTCCAGCCAGTCAAACAGCCAGGCCAGCGCCGCGTCATGGGTCAGCGTGGCTCCGGGCAGCGTTCCAGCCAACGCTCCCTCGGCGTTGCTGGCAGCAAAGGATGCCGTGGCGCCGATGCCCGAGATCATGCCCTGCACGGTCCGTTGCAGGGCTGCGCCGGCATCAAACACGGCGAACTTGATACTTGATGATCCTGCGTTCAGGATCAGTATTTGACCGGACATGGCTGGAGGGTCTGCAGAAAAGTGCTTCTTCTTCAATAGGCTAGGATCGGCATGATTGTGCCTGTGCCGGGGCACAGCGCCAAGCGCCAAGCGGTACACGGGTAAGCCCTGAAATAGGCTACAGCACCCCCAGTTTCCCGCCAAAGTGACTGTAACTGTCTAAGGTATAATGCTTTTTTAGATTTGTGTGGGTGCGGGTCATGCCGATTTACGAGTATCGATGCGGAGCATGCGGATTGCAGAAAGAATTCCTGCAACGCATCAGCGATGCGAAACTGACGGACTGTCCGGAGTGCGGTAAAAGTGCGCTCAGCAAAATGGTGACGGCTGCAGGTTTCCAGTTGAAGGGCAGTGGTTGGTATGCGACTGATTTCAAGAATCAGGGTGTAGCCAAACCGAAATCTGATAATACCAAGCCCGCTGATGCCTCTAAACCCGCTGATGCCACTAAGACCGCCGACGCACCGAAGACCGATACACCGAAGAAAGACGAAACCAAGGCTGCAGCAACCAGCGGTGCTGGCGTCGGCTCTACCTGAAGTGGATTCCTGCAGCCCGATCCGGGCGCGCAGTCACAGTGTCCAGACAGGCTGATTTGCGCTGACACTGCTCCGCCACCCCATCTCGCGCAGTTACTACGTCACTCATGTTCAAAAAAACTTCCATCAAGAATTACATCATTGCCGGCCTGCTGATCTGGGTGCCGCTGATGATCACGCTGTGGGTGCTCAATCTGCTGGTGAGCACCATGGATCAGACGCTGCTGCTGCTGCCCGAACGGTTCCTGACCGAGGAGTGGCTGGGCATCCATGTTCCGGGGCAAGGCGTGATTCTCACCGTGTTGATCGTGTTTGCCACGGGTGTGCTGGCCGCAAACATCCTTGGTCAGCGGCTGGTGAAATTCTGGGAAGACATCCTCGCGCGCATCCCGATCGTCAACACGATTTATCACGGTGTCAAGCAGGTCAGCGACACCTTGTTCTCTGGCACAGGCCATGCGTTCCGCAAGGTGTTGCTGGTACGCTACCCGCATCCGCAGGCGTGGTCGTTGGCGTTCCAGACCAATGTGCCGACCGAAGTCGGGGCGCGACTGCCGGAAGAATACGTCGCGGTATTCATTCCGACCACACCGAGTCCGGTCAACGGGTTTTACTTTTACGTGAGACGCGTAGATGTGATCGAGATCGACATGTCGGTGGACTCCGCCTTCAAATACATCGTATCGATGGGGGTCGCTGCACCGCATGGCAATGGCGGCAACGGCAGCAGCGCCGCCGCCCCGGCACGGCAAGATCAATCGTTACCAATCAAATAGTTAGACATATGCGCAGCAATTACTGCGGGTTGATCAACCGCACTTATCTGGGCCAGACCGTGACCTTGTTCGGCTGGGTGCATCGGCGGCGCGATCACGGCGGCGTTATTTTTATCGACCTTCGCGACCGCGAAGGTCTGGTGCAGATCGTCTGCGACCCCGACCGTGCAGAAACATTCCGGACCGCCGACAGCCTGCGCAATGAGTTTGTCGTGCGCGTCGAGGGCAAGGTGCGGGAACGGCCTGCAGGCACCATCAATACCAATCTGGTGAGCGGCGAGATTGAAGTGCTGGCAACGGACCTGGAAATTCTCAATGCGTCGCAGACGCCGCCGTTCATGATCGACGACGAGGATTTATCAGAATCCGTGCGCCTGCAATACCGCTTTCTGGATTTGCGGCGCCCGCAGATGCAGAACAATTTGCGCCTGCGCCATCGTGCGGCGCGCGCCATCCGCAATTACCTCGATGAACACGGCTTCATCGACATCGAAACGCCGATGCTCTACAAGTCCACCCCCGAAGGTGCGCGCGAGTTTCTCGTGCCCTCGCGCATGCACGATGGCCAGTTCTACGCGTTGCCGCAGTCGCCGCAGTTGTTCAAGCAATTGCTGATGATCGCCGGTTATGACCGCTACTACCAGATCGTCAAGTGTTTTCGGGACGAGGATCTGCGCGCCGACCGCCAACCGGAGTTCACGCAAATCGATATCGAAACTTCGTTTCTCGGCGAGCGCGAAATCCAGGATCTGATGGAAGGCATGATTTGCCAATTGTTCAAGACGGTGATGAAGGTTGATCTCGGCGTGTTCCCGCGTCTGACCTATGCTGACGCCATGGCGCGGTTTGGTTCCGACAAACCGGATCTGCGGATCAAGTTGGAACTGACAGACTTGAGCGACCTGATGGCGCAGGTGGATTTCAAGGTGTTCAAGCAGGCGATCGCGTTAAAGGACGGTCGCGTCATTGCGTTGCGGATTCCCGGCGGGGCAGCGCTGACGCGCAAGGAGATCGACGATTACACCGCATTCGTAGCGATTTACGGTGCCAAGGGCCTGGCTTACATCAAGGTCAACGACGTCACCAAACTCAATGAAGAGGGTTTGCAGTCGCCGATTGTCAAATTTTTGCCGCAACCGGTGTTGGCTGAACTACTGCGCCGTACTCAGGCGGCCAACGGCGATTTGATTTTCTTTGGCGCCGACCGGCGCAAGGTGGTGCACGATGCGCTCGGCGCGTTGCGCGTCAAGGTGGGTCACGAGAAAGGACATGCCGAGTCCGGCTGGCGGCCGTGCTGGATCGTCGATTTTCCCGCTTTTGAATACGACGACGAAGAAAAGCGCTGGAACGCGGCACATCATCCCTTCACTGCACCCAAGGACGAACACGTTGGGCTGCTGACGACTGATCCGGGAAAAGTGATGGCCAAAGCCTACGATTTGGCACTGAACGGCTGGGAAATGGGCGGTGGGTCGGTGCGGATTCATCGCGCCGAGGTGCAGTCGCAGGTATTCGCCGTGCTGGGTATCAGCCCGGAAGATGCGCGGGCGAAATTCGGATTCCTGCTCGATGCGTTGACGTATGGCGCACCACCGCACGGTGGTATCGCATTCGGGCTGGATCGTCTGGTGACATTGATGACCGGCGCGGAATCGATACGCGAAGTAATCGCTTTCCCGAAAACGCAGCGCGGGCAGGATCTGATGATCGACGCGCCGAGTCCGGTCACCGAGCGCCAGCTGCGCGAACTGCATATCCGGCTGCGCCAGGCCGCGAACGCGGAGTAAGCTGCCACGGTGTTGGCCGGGCAGCGCTGTTCCGAAAAGAAAATCCACATGCAATCGGCGAGACACCGCTTTCCGCTGCAACGTCTGGTGTGGATAGGCGTTGCGCTGGCATGGTCCGCTTTTGCACTGGCACGCGGCGTTGCACCCCAGTCGCACGATATCCGTTTGCATGATCTGCCGACCGAAGCCCGTCACACTCTGCAACTGATACAGCACGGTGGGCCGTATCCATATGAACGTGATGGCGTTATTTTCGGCAATTTCGAGAAACTGTTGCCCGCTGCGCAGCGCGGTTATTACCGCGAATATACGGTGATGACTCCCGGTGTGCGGCATCGCGGCGCGCGCCGCATGGTCGTCGGTTGCGAGCGGGAGCAGTTACAACAGCAGCAGCAACAACAGCCGACGCAGCAGCCCCCCGGTTTGCTGCGACTCGTGCACTGTCGTGACGGCGGTGAAGTCTATTACACCGCGGATCATTACCGCACATTCAGGCGAGTTGTCGAATGAAACCGGGCGGATTTTCTGCACAGCTCAATGGCATTTACCGCGCGCCGATGGATGTCGGAGATCTGCACGCGGCCGCACGGAATGCAGGTTTGTGCTGGTGCGTGATCGATCTGCAGCACGCGCGCAGCAAGCGCGCACTGCTTCACACGTTTGCTCATGCACTCGCTTTCCCCGACACATTTGGCGGCAACTGGGATGCGCTGGCTGATAGTCTGCAGGATTTGTCGTGGCTGCCGGAACCGGGTTGGATTGTGGTGTTGCACGGTGCTGCAGATTTAGCGGCAGCAGCGCCCGAAGATTACGCGGCGCTGCTGGAAATACTCGGTACCACCGCGGATTACTGGCAGCGCCGGCAGGGACGCATATTTATCGCGCTGGCTGACGTTGCTGTGAGCCTGCCAGAGTTTCCCGGGCCCGTGGATTACAAAATTCCGGTATCGGTGCTGGTACTGGTGCATACCGCCGACCTGCAGGTGTTGCTGCTGGAGCGTGCCGACCGGCCGGGTTTCTGGCAGTCGGTGACCGGCAGTCAGGATCCGGGTGAAACGCTGGCGCAAACCGCGCTGCGCGAACTGGCTGAGGAAACCGCCATCACCACCGAACCTGCGGCGCTGATCGACTGGAACCGGCAGAATCGTTACGAAATTTACCCGCACTGGCGCAGTCGTTATGCGCCTGGCATTACCCACAATACGGAACATGTCTTTGGCTTGACGCTGCCCGCCGTACGGGACATCGTGCTCGCCCCACGCGAGCACGTGGCTTACCAATGGCTGCCGTGGCCCGAGGCGGCTGACCGGGTATTTTCGTGGACCAATGCCGAGGCCATACGTGAATTGCCGCTGCGTATGGGCAGGATTGAATAAAACCGTATGTTTTTGGGGATTTTCCGGCTGGATTTTCTGTCAAAATCGTGTAACGTTGAATTTTTCTCCTACGGAATTTTCTCCTGATGGAAATGATCTGGAGCAGAACCTGACCATGGAAGCACAGACACTGACTTTTGAAGGTTTCAAACCGCTGGCCGATGAGGCGTGCGAAGCGCGCATCGTGGCGGCGCGCCGCAAGCTGGGTGAGCGTGCCGTGCTGCTGGGGCATCACTACCAGCGGGCCGACGTGTACAAGCACGCCGACTTGACCGGCGACTCGCTGCAGTTATCCAGACTGGCTTCGCAGGCTGAAGCGGAATACATCGTGTTCTGTGGCGTGCACTTCATGGCCGAAGTAGCCGATATCCTGTCGCGCCCGAACCAGAAGGCCATCCTGCCGGATCTCAGTGCCGGATGTTCCATGGCCGATATGGCCAATCTGAGCAAAGTCGAGCGCGCCTGGCGTGAACTGGGGGAAGTGCTCAATCCCGACGAGACCGTAACACCCGTCACTTACATCAACTCCGCCGCCGACCTGAAGGCATTCTGCGGCGAGCATGGCGGCATCGTCTGCACGTCGTCGAATGCGCGGCAGGTCCTCGGCTGGGCGTTGAACCGGCGCGATAAAGTATTGTTCTTTCCCGACCAGCATCTGGGCCGCTGGACCGGCTACCTGATGGACATTCCGCTATCGGAAATGCTGGTGTGGGATCCGGACGAGCCGCTGGGTGGCCTGACACCGCAGCAGATCAAGATGGCCAAAGTCCTGCTGTGGAAAGGCCATTGCTCGGTGCATCAGATGTTCCAGGCGCGGCACATCCTGCGCTGGCGGCAGCAGTATCCGGGGGGCGTGGTGATCAGCCATCCCGAATGCAATTTTGAGGTCTGCAAACTATCCGATTACGTCGGCTCTACCGACTACATCATCAAGACCATTGCCTCGAGTGCCCCCGGTTCGCGCTGGCTGGTGGGCACGGAACTCAATCTGGTCAATCGTATTGCCAAAGAATTTCGTCCACAGGGGAAATCGATACAGTTCATGGCGCCCACCGTGTGCATGTGCTCGACGATGCAGCGTATCGACCCACAGCATCTGGCCTGGGCGCTGGAGAATCTGGTTGCCGGCAAGGTGGTGAACCAGATCAAGGTTCCGGCCTACGAAGCCGAACTGGCGCGCATCGCGCTGGAACGCATGCTTGCACTCTCCTGAACCGGGCGTTCCGGGCACGTCGCGGCAACTGAGCGTCGCGACCTACAATATACACAAAGGTTTTTCCTTCGTGCCGCTGTTCGCGCGGCGTCCCGTGCTGCATGCGTTGCGCGAGGAATTGCGCGTGTTGAATCCTGATCTGGTGTTTCTGCAGGAAGTGGTTGGCGAACACACAACGCATGCGGCCCGCCATCGGGACTGGCCGGCGCAATCACAGTATGAGTTTCTTGCCGACAGTCTGTGGCGCAGTCACGCCTACGGCAAGAATGCGGTATATGACGCCGGACACCACGGCAACGCACTGCTGTCACGTTATCCGATCACGCGCTGGGACAATGAGGATGTGTCATCACACCGCTTTGAGCGGCGTGGCCTGCTGCATTGCGAAATTGCGGTTCCGGGCTGGCCGGACGCGCTGCATTGCGTATGTGTGCATCTGGCGCTGACCGCGCGCGGGCGCGGTCGTCAATTGCAGCTTTTGCGCCAGCGCATCGAGCGGTTGGTGCCGCCGCAGGCGCCGCTGATTGTTGCCGGGGATTTCAACGACTGGTACTGGCGTCACCGCGCGACGCATGAGCTCGCTCATCCGCTCAACATGCACGAGGTATTCGAGTTGTTCAAAGGCGCACCGGCACGCACCTACCCTGCGCTGTTTCCGGTGCTGCGGCTGGACCGGATTTATGTGCGCGGGTTCACGGTGCGCGAGGCGCGCGTACATCACGGGCCGCAATGGGGCAGGGTGTCGGATCACGCGCCGTTGACGGCGCGTCTGGAACGACTGCCTGGTTGATTAGTAACGATAGCTATGGTTCGACTGCGGGGAACGGGCGTCTGGCGTGTCGGGTGCCGCAACCTCACGGATGTTGCCGCCCATCATCGCTGCGGTCGGAGCCGGGACCGCGCCGGCACCGCCAGCAGAATTTTTTGATGCATTACTTTTTGTTTCATGGTCATGGCTCCAGTCGGTGAATGACGGACGGCGGTAGTTAAGCGCGGGCAGTGCGGTGGCAGATGCGATAATTAAAGCGCAGACGCTGCGGCAACGCTGCAAGCGTTATACAAATTTACAGATGCGCCTGCCCCACTCCTTTAAAGCAGAAGTTATAATAACCCATTGTTTTTATTGATAAAATTAATTTTCCTCTGGTTGAAAGAGTCGATGACTGCTGAGCTGGCCAAGGCAGCACACGCTGCCGGCGGCGCTGGAAAGGCGGCACGCCGCAACGACTGGCGTGTGGTGCCAATGTTGTTGCCCTATCTGTGGGAATACAAATGGCGCGTGGTCACTGCGCTGGCATTCCTGGTCGCCGCCAAGCTGGCGAACGTCGGCGTGCCGCTGATCCTGAAGGACATCGTCGATGGACTCGATTCGGCGCAGGTGGTGCTGGTACTGCCGCTGACGCTACTGGTGGCCTACGGCGCGCTGCGCCTGTCTACGGTGCTATTTGCCGAACTGCGCGATGTGGTGTTCATGCCCGTCACGCAGCGCGCATCGCGGCGCGTCGCGTTGGCAGTGTTCCGGCATCTGCATGCGTTGTCACTGCGATTTCATCTCGACCGGCAGACCGGTGGTATGTCGCGCGACATCGATCGCGGCACGCGCGGCATTTCCACACTGCTGTCGTTCATGCTGTTCTCGATTATCCCGGTGGTGCTGGAGTTCACGCTGGTGGCAGCAGTTCTGTTCGCCAAGTTTGACTGGCGATTCGTAGTGGTGACATTTGCCGCGGTCATTGTCTACATCGCATTCACCATTGGCATTACCGAATGGCGCACTTCGATCCGCAAGCGCGCCAACGAACTGGATTCCAAAGCCAACACCCGCGCCGTCGACAGTCTGCTCAACTACGAGACGGTTAAGTATTTCAACAACGAGGATTTCGAGGCGCAGCGTTACGACGACAGCCTGCGGCACTACGAAGTCATGGCGGTGCGCAACGAAGCTTCGCTGGGGTTGCTCAACGTCGGTCAGGCGACGATCATCGCGGTGGCGGCCACGCTGTTGATGATTCTGTGCGCACAGGGTGTGGTGGCGCGCGAGTTGTCGCTGGGCGATCTGGTGCTGGTCAACGGGCTGTTGATCCAGCTCTACATACCGCTCAACTTTCTCGGCATGGCTTACCGCGAAATCAAGCAGGCGTTGATCGACATGGAGCGCATGTTCGGTCTGATGGAGGAACATCGTGAAGTGGATGACGCACCGGATGCGCAGGACGTGCCGGAAGGACCGGCGAACGTGCAGTTCGACGCCGTCAATTTCGGTTACGACCCGCGACGGCAGATTCTCCATGGCATGACATTCGAAATACCGCCCGCAGCAAAGGTCGCCGTGGTCGGCGCCAGCGGTGCCGGAAAATCAACTTTGGCGCGGCTGCTGTACCGCTTTTATGACGTCACCGGTGGTGGCATCCGCATCAATGGCATTGATCTGCGGAAATTGCGTCAGACCAGCCTGCGCAGTGCCATTGCCATCGTGCCCCAGGATACGGTGCTGTTTAATGACACGATTTACTACAACATCCAGTACGGCCGGCCGGCGGCGTCGCGTGAGGAAGTGATCGCTGCCGCGAAGGCCGCGCATATCCATGCTTTTATCGAAAGTCTGCCCGACGGTTACGAGGCAACGGTGGGCGAGCGCGGCCTGAAGCTCTCCGGCGGTGAAAAGCAACGGGTGGCGATTGCGCGCGCGATCCTGAAAAATCCGCGCATCATGATCTTTGATGAAGCGACTTCAGCGCTCGACTCGCGTACCGAGCAGGCGATTCAAAAGGAACTCAATGCCATTGCGCAGGGCCGCACCACGCTGGTCATTGCCCACCGGCTGTCCACAGTGATGGATGCCGACGAAATCCTCGTCCTGGATCACGGCCGTGTGGTCGAGCGCGGTCGTCATGCCGTATTGTTGGTACAGGGCGGCGCTTATGCACAGATGTGGGCATTGCAGCAGCAGGAAGATGCCAAGCGCCGGGTCGAGGCCGCTTTGCCGACAGTCAGCCAGCCAGCGGAAACGTGACTGTCACTCGGGTGCCGTGTCCGTCGGTGCCTGCGGTAATTGCGGAAATTGCGCCATGGCCTTGTGCAATTTCACGGACGATGGCGAGGCCTAAACCGCAGCCTTCCGCGGGACTCCCGGCGATCCGGTAAAAGCGCTCGAAAACTTTTTCGCGTTCGGCTGCGGGAATGCCGGAACCGTTGTCTTCCACTTCAATAGTTGCGGCGCCTTCGCTGCGTCTTACCCGGAGCGTGACCTGACCGCCCTCCGGGGTATAACTGATGGCGTTGTCGATCAGGTTGTTCAGCATTTCGCGGAGCAGGAACTGATCGGCATTGATTTGCACTTGATCGGATGTATCATCAAATCCGAGATCGATGTTACTTATTAATGCGCGCGGCACCCAGTCGCGGGCAGTTTCACGGGCCAGCGCACAGAGTTCCACCGATTTCCACGCCAGACTCCCGTGTGATCCTGGTTCTGCGCGCGCGAGGGTCAGTAACTGGCCAACAAGACGTGCTGCGTGATCAGCGGCAGTGTGCAACTGCTGCAGCGTTTCCCGGGCTTCACCTTCGCCCACCTGCCGCACCGCGATTTCAATTTGTGATTTCATGGCAGCCACCGGCGTGCGTAACTGGTGCGCAGCATCTGCAGTAAAACGCTGCTGAGCAGCGAGCGTGGCACTCATCCGCGCCAGCAACCCGTTCATGGCTATGATCAGGGGTTGCAATTCATTCGGAGTCCCATGTTCGTCGATCGGACTCAGATCGATGTGTGAGCGATTGGCGATTTCCCGGCGTACCTGGTTCAGTGCGCGCAGCCCGATACCAACGCCGAACCATATGGTCAGGATGGCGAGCAGCACCATAATCGCCTGCGGGATCATCATGCGCAGCATGATCTGCCGGGCGGACTCGCTGCGTGCAGTCGCACGTTCCGCCACCTGAATCAGGATGGCACCTTTGCCTGAGCCGGGCTGTACCGGGACGCGTACCGCCACTGCGCGAATCGGACTGTCGCGATAAATGGCGTTGTAATAAGTCACGCGATCTAACCTGGCGCTTGACGGTGGATCGGGCAGTTCGGGATCTCCGGTGATGTATGTGCCTTTTGGATCATTGGCGCGGTAGATATACCGGCCCTGCTCGCCGGAGATCAGCATTTCAACGATCGGTTGCGGCAAATCCAGGTAGAGATGGTTGCCTGATTGACGCACATTGCGCCCAAGATCAAGCGCTGTATCGAGTAGAGCGCGATCGTAATTGAGGTTGACGAAGCCCTTGGCGACATTATGGTCGATCAGCGTGCTGATAATCCACAGCGCCAGCAGCGGTGCGCTGATCCATAACAGCAATTGCCCGCGCAGAGTGCGCAGCCTAATCATGCTCAGATTTTTCCAGCAGGTAGCCGAGGCCGCGGATCGTGCGCACGATGACGCCCGCTGGTTCAAGTTTCTTGCGCAGCCGGTGTACATAAACCTCTATGGCGTTGGCGCCGACTTCCTCCCCCCAGCCATAAAGTTGTTCTGCGAGCTGTTCCTTGTTGACGACACGGCCGGTGCGCAGCATCAGTACTTCGAGCACACCCAGCTCGCGCGCTGAAAGCTCCAGCGGAACACCCTTGATAGTCGCGCGCCGTCCGGCGGTATCCAGTTCGAGGTCACCGTGGGTCAGGTTGGCGCCGCCGCCCGACTGGCCGCGGCGGACCAGCGCCCGTACGCGCGCTTCGAGTTCCGGAAGATCATAGGGCTTGGTCAGATAGTCGTCGGCGCCGAGATCGAGCCCCTTGACGCGGTCTTCCAGCGCATCGCGCGCGGTGAGCATCAGCACCGGCGTCTTCGAGCCTTTGCGCCGCATGCGGCGCAACACCTCGTAACCGTCCAGTTTGGGCAGGCCGATATCCAGCACGATCACATCGTAGTTCTGCGTTGCCAGCATATGATCGGCCTGCTCGCCGGTGGCGGCGTGGTCCACAGCGTAGCCTGCCGCCTTCAGGGCTTTGATCAGCCCGTCGGCGAGTATGGGGTGATCTTCGACGATCAGCAGGCGCATGGCGGGATTGGCGAGGTGGAATGTTGCGGAAGGGGTTCCCGTCATGATACTGGCAAGGGGATTGGAAATACACGGCGTTCCCTGGTGGCCCAATCGGGGAATGGATGCCTCGTAAGTTTAATGTAAGCCTTGGCCGCTATCGTTCGTGCGTATCTGCAGGGTGATTGATGGCTCTGCGCAGCGGGTGATTTTCCTCCTCGGAGGCTCGGAAATTGCAGTGACCTGTGCTGAGCGGGGAATTGTAGAGCCTCTTTAAACTCCGCTCGGACATCTGATGTTGTCCTGAGTGGAGTTTTTTTTGGCCGGCTGCGGTATGCAATGGGCCGGTGAGGGTGCCGCGCACGGTAATCAAAACTGTTGAAAAATCCACCCTAAGCCTGTATTTTACAAGGGATTTTAAGTAAAACAGCTGGGGAGACAATCATTTTGATGCGCGTTCTGAAACACCTGCCTGTTACAGGGCTGATCGCCCTGCTCGTGACCTCCTTGGCGATGGCGGCCCCGCCGGAGCGGACCGATCGCAAAACCGCTAAGGTGACTGCCCGGCAGGCTGTTGCGCCGGCGATCAAATCCTCGTCCGCGCTGGTGATCGACCAGTGGGATGGGCGGGCGCTGTATGCCAAGAACATTGACAACGTGGTCCCCATTGCGTCGATCACCAAGCTGATGACCGCGATGGTCGTGCTTGACTCTGGACTGCCGCTGACTGAACAAATCGTGATCAGCAGGAAGGATCGGGATCTGATCAAGGGCACCCGCTCCCACTTGCGGATCGGCGCCACGCTGACCCGCCGTGAACTGCTGCAACTGGCGTTGATGGCTTCCGAGAACCGGGCGGCCGAGGCGCTAAGCCGGGTTTACCCTGGCGAGAACGCGGCGTTTGTTGCCGCCATGAACCAGAAAGCCGTCGAACTCGGCATGTGGAACACGCGATTTTCTGACGGTACCGGTTTGTCCAGCGAAAACGTATCGACAGCACAGGATCTCGGCAAGATGGTCGTCGCGGCCTACGGTTATCCGCTGATCCGCGAATTCACCACCGCCACCGGGACGACGGTATATCCCGGCAAGGGCGAGCCCATGAACTACCGCAATTCTAATCGCCTGGTCAGCAGTCCCGACTGGCATATTGGGTTGTCGAAAACCGGCTATATCTCTGAGGCCGGACGCTGTCTCGTCATGCAAGCAATCATAGCCGGGAGGCCAGTCGTCATTGTGCTGCTGGATTCATGGGGCAAACTGACCCGCATCGGCGACGCCAACCGCATCAAAAGGTGGATGGAGACGCGGTTCTCCACCAATACCCCTGGTTGATCCGGCAGTTGTGATGGGTATGACCCTGTTGGGGATCGCGCCCCGTAACGCAGGATACTGAATCGTGGCGACGTCGCCATCGCTGCCGACTGTCGTTGATCCGAATCTCGTCAACCTTAATCCCGCGGTCGACCGGTTTCTTGATGACGTGCTGGCCGGCCTTGCTGCGGCGCCGAAGGCATTGCCTCCCAAGTATTTCTATGATGCGCACGGCTGTACGCTGTTCGAAGCGATCTGCGAATTACCCGAGTATTACCCGACGCGGGTCGAACTGGCCCTGATGGCCGATCATGCACATGAGATGGCGGCGCAACTGCCGTCCGGTTGCACGCTGATTGAATTTGGCAGCGGCGCCAGCCGCAAAACCGAAGCGCTATTGCATCAACTGCGGCCGGAGACTTATGTGCCGATCGATATTGCCATAGAGGCGCTGCGCGATTCGACGGCGCGACTTGCCGGAAAATTTCCGCAACTGCAGATGACCGCAGTCTGCGCCGACTATATGCAACCGCTGGATGTGCCGGCGCTGGCGCAGTTGCCGTGCCAGCGGCGCGTCATTTATTTCCCCGGTTCCACCATCGGCAACCTGACGTCGGCAGAGGCACTGGAATTCCTGCGCCGTGGCGGCAAGCTGGCGGGCGTCGGCGGAGCGATGCTGATTGGTGTTGACCTGAAAAAAGATCCGCAGGTGCTCCACGCGGCGTATAACGATGCGCAGGGCGTGACCGCGGAATTCAATCTCAACCTGCTGCGTCGTATCAATCGCGAGCTGGCAGCGGATTTCGATCTTGATTATTTCCGCCATATCGCTTTTTACAACGCGATCGCGGGCCGTATTGAAATGCACCTGGAGAGCGTACGGGCGCAGGCGGTGACGGTCGGCGGCCGCACCTTTGCCTTTGCCGCCGGTGAGCGCATCCATACCGAAAACTCGTACAAGTATTCGGTAGTGGAGTTTCAGCAGCTCGCGCAGGAAGCCGGGTTCCGCCCGCAGCAGGTGTGGCTGGATCCTGAGCAGCGCTTTGCGGTGCATCTGCTGACGCTCTGAGTGACTTGTCGCGGGCAACGCTTTCCACTATTCGGACAAATACGGGCGCATCAGGGGCGAGCGCCATGTATACGCAGTAGTACTGCCGTTCACGCTGTACTTTAATATGGACTACGTGAGGGCGTGGCGATCCACGATGCTAAAATTGTGCCGCCCGGCTGACGCCTACCTACACCGCTTTGGTGTCCGGCCCGGCGCCGCTTGCAGCACACACCGATGGCCATATACCTCACGCTAGTCCTGATCGTACTGATACACATCGCCTTCGCCGGCAGCCGCGTGGTGGTATCGCTGTACGCGCTGGAGTCCGGTGCGAACCAGGTGCAGGTCGGCATGCTGATGGCGCTCTATGCGCTGTGTCCGATGTTGTTTGCAATTGCCATCGGCCGTCTGGCCGACCGCGTCGGCCCGCGGTTGCCGATGTTGCTGGGCACGATCGGGGTCGGCATTGCGCTGTGTCTGCCGGTGGCCTGGCCGTCGATGACGACGCTCTATATCTCCGCGACGCTGCTCGGCACTTCGTTCCATTTTTTCTTTGTTACGGTCACCGGAATTGCCGGCGGTATCGGCGGAGCGCAGCATCGTTCGCGCAATTACGCCCTGGTGAGCCTGGGTTTCTCGGGCGCAGGATTCATCGGTCCTCTGGTCGCCGGCTTTGCCATCGACTATCTCGGTTATCTGCAGGCGTTCATGATTCTGGCGGCGTTTACCGTGGTGCCGGCGCTGATGCTGTGGTGGCGTTCCGAATTTTTGCCCAAAGCCGTGCGGCTGAAGGACGGCGCCACCACCGGCAGTGCCATGGAATTATGGCGCGCACCGCAACTGCGCAATACGTTTATCGCCAGCGGCTTTATTTCAGCCGGCTGGGATTTGTTCAATTTCTACATGCCGGTCTATGGCCACGGTATCGGCCTGTCGGCTTCCGCCATCGGCATCATCCTCGGTGCCTTCGCGTTGGCGACGTTTGTCATCCGTGCCGCGCTGCCCTGGCTGATTCAGCACTCCAGCGAAGCGAAGATCCTGATGTATGCGATCTTTTCTGCAGCCATCACCTACATGTTGTTTCCGCTGTTCCAGAATCCCTATGCCCTGGGTGCGGTCGCCTTCATGCTGGGACTGGGCCTCGGTTGCGGCCAACCGATGTCAATGTCGCTGATTTATGCGCTGGCGCCGGATGGCAGGGCTTCGGAAGCAGCAGGCATGCGCGTCACCGTCAACAACTTCACCCATTTTGTCATTCCGCTGATATTCGGCAGCGTGGGTACGGCGTTCGGTTTCGCGCCGGTGTGGTTGTCGAACTCGGTGCTGCTCGGCATCGGCGGCTGGCTGGTGCGCCGTGGCCGCAGCTGAGAACTCCTGACCATGCCTAACGCAGAATAATGGTCAGGTTGAAGTCGCCGCGCAGCAGGCTGACGGCGAAACCGCGTTTGGAGGCGCCCCCCAAGGGGACTTGCTTCGCGGCGTCCCCCAAGGGGACTTGCTTCGCGGCGCGCAGCAGTGATTGGAATTCCGCCAGAGTCTGCACGCGCCGCCGGTTCACTGCGTAAATGATGTCACCGGGACGGAATCCGGCCTGCAGCGCGCGACTGTCGGCATCCACCGCGGATACCACCAGGCCACCGCCGCGCAGGCGCTGCGCGAGCGGGCTGCCGCGTTCGATCTCGACCACCAACAGACCGGGCAATTGCTCGACCGGCTGGCCATCGCCGTGTGCAGCATCCTGGGGTGGTGCGATACGCGTGCGTATGCGCTGTCCGCCGCCTTCGCGCACCACATTCAATTCAACTTCTTCGCCTATCGGCGTCAGGCCGAGGCGGGCACGCAGTTCTCCCGCGCTGCGGATGGGCCGACCGTTGAGTGCGGTGACCACGTCGCCGATGCGCAATCCCGCTTCCTCAGCAGGCGACCCGGTCTGCACATTGGAGATCAGCGCGCCATCAAGGGAGGCGAGGCGCAGTTTGCGCAGCGCGTCCGGCGGCACGTCGGCCATTTCAATACCCAGCCGCCCGCGACGCACCTCACCGTAGCGCAAAATCTGTTCCATGACGCCACGCGCCATGGCCGAAGGCACGGCAAAGCCGATGCCGACATTGCCGCCGGCGGGGCCGATGATTGCGGTGTTGATGCCGATCAATTCACCGCGCAGATTGACCAGTGCACCGCCTGAATTGCCGGGGTTGATCGAGGCGTCGGTCTGGATGAAATCCTCGTAACCCTCGACGGACAGGCCGCTGCGCCCCAGCGCGCTGACAATGCCGGAGGTGACGGTCTGGCCGATACCGAATGGATTGCCGATGGCGAGCACATAATCGCCGACCTGCAGTGCGTCGGAATCGCCGATGCGCAGTGCCGTCAAACCCGATGCACTGATTTGCAATACGGCAATGTCGGTGCCGGGATCGGTGCCGATCAGTTTTGCCGGAAATTGCCGGCGATCTTTCAGCGTGACGATGACCTGCTCGGCGTCCTTGATGACGTGATTATTGGTCAGCACGTAACCGCGCGCGGTGTCGATGATGACGCCGGATCCCGCGGCCTGTTCCTGGCGTTGCGGGCGATCCGGCAGATTGAAAAAGCGCCGGAAAAACGGATCGCGGAACAGCGGATTGTTTTCCATCGGTGCGCGCGTGATCACCGAAATGTTCACCACGGCTGGCGTCACCTGATTGACCAGCGGCGCGAGCGTAGGCAGTGCGCGGGACTCTGCGGCGGGTTGCGCCAGCGCGGAGGCAGGCAGCAGCAAGCCCGGCAGGAGCCAGAGCATTGCCCACACCATTCTTGAATAATTGTTTAAAAACAATGAGATACGTATTATTATCGGCATGGTTAACTATATGGGTACGACGACGTCACATTTCAATCTGTACATCTTAATCCCGATGCGACTGCGGTTTGCAATCACCCCACCGTTTACTTCAGGATCTTGAACAGATTATTGAAGCTGTCGGTCCATAGCCGCAGATCGGGGATTTCGCGGATGGTGAAAGCACTTTCGCTGATTTTCGGGTGCGCCAGAATGGCAGCGTCGCGCGACACCAGTACCCAATCGGTCTTGGCCAAATCGTCATCATCGGCGAGTTCATCGACGACCAGCGTCGTGTGCAGCCCGTGTTCGTCGGCGATGCGCTTGACGATCGGCGCGAGATTGAGAAATCGGTTGGTGACATGGAAGGCGATTACGCCATCCGGTTTCATGTTCTTCAGATAAACACCCATGGCCTGTTGCGTCATCAGGTGTGTAGGTATCGAATCGCTGGAGAAGGCGTCGATGGCGAGTACGTCGTAGCGCTGTGCCGGTTCGCGCTCCATCGTCAGGCGCGCGTCGCCGAGCAGGGTTTCGATATGTGCGGCGCTGTCGCCGAGAAACGAGAATTCCCGGCGTGCGAGATCGATAACTTGCGGATTGATTTCGTAAAAGCGATAGGTGTCGCCCTTGCGGCCATAAACCGCCAGCGTGCCGGCGCCGAGACCGACCACGCCGACGCGCATGGCGCCACTATTTTGTTTTACGTTGATGATGCGGCCAACGCCGGAGGTGGAGCCATAGTAGGTGGTCGCTTCCGTGCGACGTTTCGGCGACAGAAACTGCTCGCCGTGCATGATTACGCCATGCATCAGACGGCGCACGCTGTCGTCGCTGCTTCCATCGCCGAAATCCTTGACGCGCAGCGTGCCGTAGAAATTGCGCGACATGACCCGCGCATTGATTGAAAGCATTTCAATGTACTCATTGACATGGAATACGGTAAAGCCCGCAGCAACCATCGCCAGTACCGGTACCATGATCATTGCGCGGCGCGTGATGTAACCGGCGATCAGCACGGTCACCACCAGGCCGAGACCGAATTCGTAGTAGGTGTCGAACAGCTTCGGCGCTACAAAGCCGATCAGCAGGCCGCCGATCGCGCCGCCCAGCGAGATCATCAGGTAATAGCCGGTGAGGTGGCGCGGCGCCGGTTTGAGCGCGGCGAGTTCGCCGTGGAAAAACATGCACATCACAAACAAGCCGGCGGCAAACAGGGGAATGGCCTGCTTGATATCCATGATGCCGTCGTTGGCGTGCAGCGCCCAGGCCATCGCGCCGACGGCGACCAGCAGCGGACCGAAAAATATCTTGCGCTGGTACCAGTTGCGTCCCTCGAAGCACAGCACGAAGGAGAGCAGGTACAGCGTCAACGGCAGTATCCACAGGAACGGCACCGAAGCGATGTCGTGGGTGATGTGATTGGTTACCGCAATCAACATGAATGAACCCAGCGCAGCCAGCGTGAGCCACAGCACATAGTCAGTTGCGCGCGGTATTGGCCTTTTGGTCGCGGGCTGCACGGTGGGCTGCATGGCCGTATGCGGTACTGCTCTCCCGCCAGGTGACCGCAGGCTGAAGTACGCCGACGTTGCGCACAGTACGGCGAACAACCCATAACCAACGCTCCAGCCGATCGACTGTTCGCGCGTGGTGATATAGGGCTCGACGACGAACGGATAGGCTACCAGCGCAATCAGCGATGCGCCATTCGACAGTGCAAACAATCGATAGACGTTGCGCGCGTCCGGATAACTGCGTGCAAACCAGGCCTGCAGCAACGGCCCGGTGGTGGACAGCAGGAAGTACGGCAGACCGATGGTCGCCATCAGCAGACCGAGGATGCGCCAGGTCGGGTCGTCGTCGCCATCGGGTTTCCAGCCGCTGCCGGCGAGGATGGGCAGCGAGATCAGGCTTAGAACGATCAAGGCGGTGTGCAGGATGGCCTGCGGACGCGGCTTGAGAAAACGGATGGTCCAGTCAGCGTAGGCGTAGCCGAACAACAGCACCAACTGGAAAAACATCAGGCAGGTAGTCCACACCGCAGCAGAGCCGCCGAACCACGGCAGGATCTGTTTGGCCATGATCGGTTGCACCAGGAACAGCAGGAATGCGCTCGCGAATATGGTCAGCGCGTAAATCGGCATTTGTTGTAACTAATTGATTTTATTAAATTATTTATTGTATAGTGGCGCCGATGCCGGCGCTGAGTCAGTTTGAAATCAAACTGCGCGACCCTGCGGCCGCCGCGATTGTAACCGTTGCCGGTGCGTTATGCGCTGTGCTACGCGGGCGTTCGTCGCAGTTGGGCGGTCAATCGGCTTTGATGTTCGATTGTTTGATGACTTGGGCGTAACGCGCGGATTCAGTCCGGACATGTGCCGCGAATTCTGCCGGCGTGTTACCGACCGCATCGGAGCCGTCAGCAGCCATGCGTTTGCGGATATCCGCGGTTTTGAGAATGACGGTTACTTCGCGATGTACTTTGTCGATGACTATGTGCGGCGTGCCGGCCGGAGCGAAAAGGCCGTACCAGTTTGAAACATCGAAGTCGGGTACGCCGGATTCCTGCACGCTGGGCAGATCCGGCAGCGTCGCAGCGCGTCGTGCACTGGACACGGCAATGCCGCGCAGCTTGCCGGTTTTGATGTGCGGCAGCACTGAGATAATGCTCGGGAAAGCGGTCTGGATGCGCCCGGCGAGCATATCGGTGTATGCCGCGCCCATGCCCTTGTAAGGTATGTGCGTGATGTCGGCACCGGTGCGCACCTTGAACAATTCGGTGGCGAGATGAATCAGACTGCCTTGACCTGATGAAGCGTAATTGAGTTTGTTCGGGTGGGCTTTGCTATAGGCGACCAGTTCACGCACGGTTTTCGCCGGGATGCCGGGATGTGCGATCAGCACATAAGGCTGGCGCGTCACCTGGGTGATCGCCGTGAAGTCGCGGGTCGGCACATAGCGCGCCCGGTAGAGCAGAGGGTGAATGACAAACGTGGCGCTGCCCATGAATAGTGTATGACCGTCCGCCGGCGCCTGACGCATGATGTCGATAGCGACGTTGCCGCCGCTGCCGGGCCGGTTATCGACCACGACAGTCTGGCCGAAACGTTCAGTCAGCGGCGTTGCAATCGAGCGCGCCGTGGTGTCCATGCCGCCACCGGCAGAAAGCGGCACGAGCATGCGCACGGGCTTGTCCGGGTACCCTGCCGCCTGTGCGGTCAGCGTCAGCAGGGCGCAAAGTGCAGCCAGTAATTTTTTCATGTTTCCTCCCGGTGCTCAGGTTGCGACTGCCAGCATGCGGCAGTCGGTGATGGTGTCCAGCGCCGCGAGTTGCCCATGCAACTCCGCTGCGCGCGCATGGGTGCCCGTCATGCGCATGAATTTTATCCGTAATTCCTCCGCCGATAATGGCGTTGCCGGCGTGCCCTTGAATTCTTCGGCAAAACGCTCGAACTGACGCCCGTCTTTCAGAGTCACAACCACCCGCGTTGCCCAGGCCCCGCCTTTTTCAGTCCGATCCATTTCAACAATTTTCATTTTTTGGGTAAGCAGGCGGACTTTGGCGTCATTCAGTGCCGTTTCCGAAAATGCCAGCGGGTCGTTGACATCGTAATACAGCGCAATCGCCGCACAGAACGGCACGCTGTACTGCGCGCCGGCGACATCGTGCGGCTCGCGGATGTCGTGATGCGACAGCACTTTGTGGCGGGCATGGATAGTCAAACCCGTCACGTCATCGCCGCTGAAACGGTGTTCCGCGCGCAGTTCCTGCAGCGATTGCACGGGGGTATGCGCGGTGATGTGACAGGCGTAGCGTTTCAGACAGGCATGGACGATGTCGAAATGCGTGCCCAGGTCTTTGGTGAGTAGTGCAGCGTCACCATCGCGGCAATACGCTTCGAGGTAGCCATAGCGGCCTTCGAGCACGGTGTCCGGGCCTTCGTAGCCGTCGCGGGCGAGCAGCGCGGCAACGACGCCGGCTTCAGCAGCGCGACCCATGTGCAGGCGTTTCACCATTGCACCGTTACCGGCCTTGGCGAACGCGAGCAATCCGCCGCCCATCGAGCCGGCGATGCCCAGCGCCTGCGTGAGTTGATCCGCGTTGAGTCCCAGCAGCTTGCCGGCAGCGATGGCTGAACCGTACGGGCCATTGATGCCCGGCGCATGAAAGCCCAGCGTTTCCGTGGATTGTTTAGCGGCGAGGCCGATGCGAAACATGACTTCGGCGCCGGCAACAAACGCGGTCAGCAAATCGCGGCCGCTGGTCTGTCGTTCTTCGCCCACGGCGAGTGCTGCAGGCAGCAGGATGGCGCCGGGATGCACGCCGGCACTGGGCTTGCGCAGGCCATCGAGTTCGAAGGCGTGGGCGGCAACGCCGTTGGCGAGCGCTGCTGCCGGGGCAGATACCCTGGAGGACGTGCCGATGACACGGCTCATGCCATTGCCGCCGCAGTGTTGCGCGTGAGCGGCAAGAATTTTGGCCCACGGCAGTCGCGAGCCGAACAATGCGGCGCCTGCGGTGTCGATAATGCATTGCTGCGCGCGTTCCAGCGCCGCCGCCGGAATTTGTTCACAGGTGAGCGCTGCGGCGAATTCCGCGAGCGTGCGTGCCGCCGTCATGATGCTTCAGGCAAATGGTCATCAGACCATTTGCCGCTGATACCTCCCCTCCCCCCTCGGGGGAGGGGTCGGGGGTGAGGGAGCAGCGCACCGGCCATCATCAAAGGCAAAGTAAGCTCACACTGTCATCAGCTTTGCCAGCACGGCGGCATCGGGCAGCTTCTCGATACCCATCACCGCGTCGCGCAGTTCGGCGACACGCGCCCGGGGCAATGCCTTGACTGCGAGCTTTTCGAATTTTTCGATGATCTCGGCATCGCTGGCGAAATGTTTTTCGCTGCCGCGCGGCGCTTCGACTGTGCGTTTCATCACCGTGCCGTCGTTGAGGTGTAACTCAACGTGTACTTTGTGGCGCATTTTCGCACCCAGCGCGGTGATGGCGGGATCATGTACCACCTCGACGATTTCCGACAACTTCATACGCTGCGGATCGGCAACCATTTTTTCCGTGAACTGATCGACAAAGCAATCGTTCTCGATCAGCCAGGTGGCAATGCAGTAGGGCATGTTGAGCTGCGCCGAAGTCAGGCCCTGCGGCTCGTATTTCCAGCCGACGTGGTGGACGGTGACTTGGGAGCCGTGGACCACGACTTTTTTCACATCATCGGCAGTGAACGGGCGCTCGCGGCGCATGTCGCGCAGCGCATCCAGCGTGGTGTGATTGGTGCCGACACAGGCGTAGAACTTCAGCGCCACGCCCATGGTTTGCCAGGTGTCGCCGAGCCCGGCAGTCAATTCTTTGAGGTCAAACTTGTCCGTCGATTGCGACAGGGTGGTGCAGAAACCACCGTATTCGCTTTCCAGCACATTGAGAATGCCGGTGAATCCGGCTTCGGCAAACAGTGCGCCGTAGAGCCCGGATTGCGAGGAGCGGCCGGCATGCATGCGCTTGACCATGGCGCCGAACTGCGCCGCCATCAGGCCCGCGGCCTGCGTGCCGGCGATGCCCAGCGCGTGCACGGTTTGATCGACATCCAGCTTCAGCCCGCGTGCAGCGCCGGCGGCAGCGGAGAACACACCCAGCGTCGCACCCGAGTGCCAGCCCGAGGCGATGTGCGCCGGGCCCATACACAGGCCGACACGCGGGCCGATTTCGTAGCCGGCAACCGACGACGTCAGAAATTCGCGCCCGCTCATGCCGGATTTCATTTCAGTCAACGGGATCAGCGCCGGCAGTACCACAGCGCCCACGTGCAACACGCCGGCGCGATGCACGTCATCGAGTTCAAATCCCTGTACCTGCGTGCCGTTGACCAGTGCCGCGTGCGGTGCCGAGAGTCTGCGTTTCGTACCCCAGATGCTGCAGCTGCGTGTCGCGTCGATGCTTTCCAGTTTGTCCTGCAGGATGCGGCACCATTCGAGATCCGCGCCGTAGAGTGCGCAGCCCAGCGCATCGAGCATCAGCAATTTGTTGCGATGACGAACCTCTTCCGGAATTTTTTCGTAAGTCAGGCCGGAGACGAATTCGGCGATGCCGCGGGTGTAGGGGTTGGAGTGGGTCGATTGTTTGGCCATGAAGGTGTTTCCTGTGCAGATCTGAGAAATGGTCGTGTTGTTATGAGCCGTTCGGGCTGAGCTTGTCGAAGCCCGTTCACCCTTCGACAAGCTCAGGGCGAACGGGGGTGAGAGTGGTTGTTAAAACATCAATAAAAACAACAGGTTATGATACTCATGCGGGTGTGGCAACGGCAGCGCCCAGCTGTGCCGTCAGTTCGCTGATATCAGCCAGCGAATCTATGTGACGGACGGTGGTGATGATGCGCTCAGCAGCGGTTTTTTTCATGCACGGCGCGACGACGTTACGGAATTTATGCACGACTTCTTCCGGCGTGAGCGGATTTTCCGGACTGCCGCGGCGATGCAGCGACAGTTTTTCATGCACCTGGCCGTTGCGCGCCGTGACTTTTACGCGTGAGGCATGGCGGAAGGCTGCCCCCATTTTTTCGATTTCGGGATCAATCTGCGCATTGATGCGTGTAATGAAATCGAGTATGCGCGGATCGCTCAACCGCGCTTCGCGGAACTGTGCGGTGAAGGCCGCGCCGTCGAGTGCGATCACCGCCATGCCGTAATAGAGATTCATCTGCGCGGCGGTGACACCCTGCGCTTTATATGGCCAGGCGCAATGCACATGAGTCATCGGTGACAGGCCAGCTTCTACTTTCGTGATGTCATCCGCATGGAGTTTCTGTTCCCGCATGATCGCCAGCAGGCCGTCGAGCGCGCTGTGGATGCTGGTGACGCTGGCATGCGGTTTGTAGCCGACGTTCAGCGTTTCCCAGGATTTGCCCAGGCCGTCGGTCAGCCGCGAAGGAGCGGGTTGGTCGGAATAGGTCGAGAGATAACCGCCGTAAGGCGCTTCGAGGGCATCAAGGATGCCGGTGAAATCACGGGCAGCGAGTTGTGCCGCATAGACCCCGCTCTGGGCGGCACGCCCGCTGTGAAAGCGCTTCACCATCGCGCCTTCCTGCGCCGCCATCAGGCCCCCGGCCTGCGAGCCGGCCATGCCCAGCGCGTGCTGAAAGCGGGATGCATCCAGGCCCAGCATGCGCGCGGCAGTGGCTGCAGCGACAAACGCGCCCGATGTGCCCTGCGGATGAAAGCCGCGGAAAAACAGATTCATGGTTGCAGCGTTGCCGACGCGGTGGCCGATTTCATAGCCGGCGATCATCGCCGTCAACACATCGCGACCGGAAATCTTTTTGCCGGCGGCCATACCCGCCTCGGCCAGTCCCAGCGCTACCGGCGTGGCAATCGAGCCGGCATGCACGATGGATTCCTTGTGGATGTCGTCGAGCTCGAAGGCGTGGCCTGACGTACCGTTAACCAGTGCCGCCAGTGCCGGCGAAGTTTTTTTGCCCAGACCGATCAGCGTGGCGACCGGCTTGGCGCCTTCCTGCTCGGCAAGCGCCGCCACTTTTAGGGTCCACGGCAGTGTGGCGCCGAACAGGCAGCAACCAAGGCTGTCGAGCAGCGAGAGTTTGATGCGGGCGATAACCTCCGCCGGAATGTCTTCGTAGCGGAGTGCTGCGCCGAAGCGGGCGAGGTCGCGGGTGGCGTGGGCGAGCAGTGGTGGTTGTGTGGAGGACAAACTGGACTTGTTGCGTTGATTACGGAGCTTCTCTTGACTGGTGACAAACAGATTCCGTTCGCCCTGAGCTTGTCGAAGGGCAGCAGGGCTTCGACAAGCTCAGCCCGAACGGTCTCATGTATATTGTAAGGATCAATTTCCGATCAGCCATTTTTCTGCGACTATTTTGCCGCCTGCCCGGCTGCGGTACCCGCGAGTTTGCCGAATACAGCCCCCGACACCAGGCCGGTACCGCTCGGATAATTGAAATAGAACAGACCGCCGACCATTTCCCCGGCGCAATACAGGCCGGGAATCGGCAGATGGTTGGTGTCCAGCACCTGGCCGCTGTCTTTGGCTATGCGCAATCCGCCGAAAGTAAAGGTGATGCCGCAAGTCGTCGCGTAAGCGTCGTACGGCGGCGTATCCAGCGTCTGCGCCCAGTTGGATTTTTCCGGTGACAGGCCTACCGTAGCCTTGCCGTCCTTGATGACATGGTTGAAAGGCACATCCTTTTTGACTGCAGCGTTGTAGTCGCGCGCGGTTTTCAGAAACTCTGCCGCATTGACGCCTTCCAGCTTGGGGGCGAGTTCCTCCAGCGTATTGGCGCTGGCCTTGGTGACGAACTTGATGCGGTACTCGGAACGCAGCAGTTTGGTGACCTTGGCATCGAACACCTGCCACGCGAACTGACCCGGTTGCTTCAGCACTTCGCCGCCATACTTGGCGTAGGTGAAGGAATGGAAGTCGAGGCCTTCATCGACAAAACGTTTGCCGTCGGCGTTGATCAGCAGTCCGAAAATGTAGCTGTGTTTCTGGAATTGGTCGCCGACATTGACGTCTCCGTACTCCGGCGCGTAGCGATCCCAGCCGGTGGCGTGACAGCCCGACCAGTTGCCGTAAGGTGCAGCGCCGATGTTGAGCGCCATCTGGATGCCGTCGCCGACGTTAAAGCGCGTGCCGCGCACTTTGGCCAGTTCCCAGCCGGGGCCGAGATAACGCGCGCGCATTTCGGGATTGGCTTCAAAGCCGCCGCAGGCGAGCACGACCGATTTGGCGGTCATGTCAAAAGCCTTGCCTTTTTGCCGCACGCGCACACCGCTGACAGTGGCGCCGTCGTAAATCAGGCTGATGGCGCGGGTTTCATACATCACCTTGATGCCGGCCTTCAGCACAGCCTTGTCGAGGAATTGCACCAGTCCCGCGCCGCCGCCCGACACCTCGATCGGCATATTGCCGAAAAAGGTGCGTTTGCCGTCGACCACCGCGGACTGGCGGCCCCAGTTGGGTATGAAGCGCACACCCTTGGCGCGCAGCCACACCATGGTTTCGAGACTTTCGTTGACCAGGTATTCCGACAGATCGGGATCGGTGCGATAACTGGTGAGCTGGTGAATCTTGTCGAGAAAATCCCCGCGGGTGTTGGTGCCGAAATCGGTATTGGCGATTTCTTCCGGCGAGATGTCGGTGACGCGCGTGAGGTCTTCCACGGTGTCGTAGGCGAAGCGCATCACGCCGCCGGCAAAGCGGGTATTGCCGCCGGATTCATCTTCGGTGGCGGCTTCGAGCACAGCGACACGTGCGCCCTGGTCATGCGCGGCCAGCGCGGCACACAGCGCGGCATTGCCTTTGCCGACGACGATCACATCAAAGGGGTTCATTGTCTGGACTTCCGGAAAATACGAGGATCGCAGGCAGGCTGCGGGAGTGGCGAATTTAGGACTGCAGACCCTGTAGTGTCAAGGTAACGCAATCTGGAATTGATCTGCGATAGAAACCCTTGTTGGAATGCTGTTGAAGTTCCGGTAATCGCTGGGTGATAGTTACTCAGGCAGCTGCCCGCTTCGGTCCGCCGCGTCCCGCTGCCAGCGCTGCAATCTCTCGCACGTCCTTTGCCTTTTCGAAATCCTGTATCGCCGCATACAGCCGCGCGACGTTGTCAGCGGACAGTGCGCGCGCGGCGCAGTTGTCGAATTTTTCCTTGAGTTTGTCCTCCGGCAGCGGCTTGTCGACACTACGGCCCAGCGCCTGGTCGGTCTTGGCGCTGACCACGCGGCCGTCGGTCAGCGTGACTTTCACTTCGGCGCCGAAGTGGTTGTCAGCGGGGAACTGCGCAGTGGTGTAGGTCGTCGCGTGGATTTTCGGCAGCAGGGCGCGGGTGGCCGAATCTTTCCAGTTGTCGCCTTCGAACTGCTCGATCTTCACCGTGCGGTCCTGCAGCGCGCGCGCCAGCGTGTACTGCACGCTGAACTTGGCGTCAAGGGATGATTGCGGGTCGGGGCGATTGGTATGTTCCAGGCGCCGTGGGTGGGTCCAGGAATCGATGCGCGCGACGTTGTCCGGTTTCAGATTGTGCTGGCGCACGAGTTCCAGCATGCAATCGATCGCCGGATGCGTGCTGCCGCAGCAGGGGTAGGACTTGATGGCGATGCCCGGGCGAGTGATGTCCAGCGGATTAGCCCATGCCGGGATGGTTTTCGCAGCGTCGTAGTTGCCGGCGCCGTTGAACACTTCGAAATAACCCTGCTTGTGTTCGAAGGCCTGCGGCCCTGCGGTGAAGCCGTCACGCGCGAGCAGCGCGGCGAGCAGGCCGTTGCGTGAGCAGTGGCCGACGTGCAGCGGTTTGGTCATGGTTCCGAAGTTGGATTTGAGGCCGCTGGAGAACGACGCTGCAATCGATAGCGCGACCGCGGTTTTTTCCACGGACAGTTTCAGCAGGTGCGCGCAGGCGGCGGCGCTGCCGAACACGCCGAGGGTTGCCGTCGGATGCCAGCCTTTGGTGTATTGATAAAAGTTGACCGCCATCGACAGCTTGCATTCGGTTTCGAATCCGGCGACATAGGCGGCGATAAACGCCTCGCCGCTGGCGCCAGTTTCGTCGGCGAGCGCGAACAGCGCCGGCAGGATCGGCGCCGACGGATGGCCACCCAGCGTATTGTTGCAGTCGTCGAAATCGAGTGCGTGCGACGCGGTGCCGTTGACCAGCGCGGCGTCGAGCGCGCCGATGCGTCGCGCGTGGCCGAACACCAGTGATGGCCCGTTGCCCGCGCCGGTGACACCCAGTGCGATGCGCGTCGCGTCTTCGGCGGCACCGGCAAGTGTGACGCCGACGGTGTCGAGGATGCCGACTTTGGCCCAGTGCACGGCATCGGCCGGCAGGGTAATATATTGTAACTTATTGATTTTATTAGATAATTCTATGGCGAAACTCATCGTGATTCTCCTGCCATGGTGCCGCGCGGGCGGTGGCGGAAGAGAGTGGGAGTCGAACCCACACAGGACCGCTCGCGGCCCCTACCGGGTTTGAAGTCCGGCCGCCCCACCGGGAGCGATTCCCTTCCGTTGTTTTGTGTTGCGCTGCCGCCATTGTAAGACGGTGCGGCGTGCGCGCGAAATCGTGTTCCAGACTGTGGTGGAATCTGCGCTCAGGGCTTGCGCGCTGCGTTGAGTATGACAGGAGCAATTTCCACAGTGCGCGCGCCGTCGGTCAGCCACACCGTGCCGTCCTGAACGGTGCATTGCAACTGCATTGTGCGTTGCGCCAGTTCTGCCATGGCCTGCGTTGCGGCCGGCGCTAATTCGATGACGCTCAGATTGTCAGGCCGGGCCAGAGTGCTGCCATTGTCCTGCCACCATTTTGCCGCGCTGCGGCCGTACGGGTAGAGGCGCACCTGCACGGCGCGGCCACAGGCTTTACGCACCATTTTTTCATCGGGCAGTCCGACGATAATCCATAACTGAATCGCGCCGGTCAGGTCTTTGCGCCACAGATCGGCGTCGTCATCGCTGCCCAGGCCTTTGCCGAAGGCCAGCGCTTCATCGGCATTCAGCGCAAAGGCCAGCAGCCGTACCATCATGCGCTCATCGGTTTCGGAAGGATGGCGCGCCAGCACCAGCGCATGAGTCGCGTAATAACCGCGGTCCATGTCGGTGATGGTGAGTTCAGCCTTGAAGATGGTTGCGTTGAGCGCCATGAGTTGGTTAATGTGCTGTGATGATGAAAGCGCTGAAATGGCTACGGAAGATACAGTAATCGCGGCGACCCGGAATTGGCTGGTCAAAGCCGTGATCGGGCTGAACCTGTGTCCGTTCGCGCGCGCAGTATACGCCGACGACCGAATTCGTTATGTCGTCAGCAATGCAACGACGCCGGAGGCGCTGCTGCAGGCCCTGGCTGAAGAGCTGCAAGTGCTGGTGGGCACTGATGAGCGCCAGACCGAAACCACACTGCTGATTCATCCGCAGGTGCTGGGCGATTTTCTCGATTACAACGATTTTCTGGAACTGGCCGATGCGCTGGTCGCGAACCTCGGTATTGAAGGCGTACTGCAGGTGGCGGGGTTTCATCCGCAGTACCAATTCGCCGACACCGAGCCAGACGACATCAGCAACTGCAGCAACCGCTCACCCTATCCGACGCTGCATCTGCTGCGCGAGTCCAGTGTGGAACGTGCGGTGGCCGCGTATCCCGATACCGGGCAGATCTACCGGGACAACATCGAGACCCTGCGTCGCCTCGGCCGCGAGGGCTGGGAGCGCCTCGCGGCCGGCGCGCCGCGAAGCAAGTCCCCTTGGGGGGCGCCGCGAAGCAAGTCCCCTTGGGGGGCGCCGGACTGCTGAGCTTTTCACAATTTGCAACAAACCATTTCCGTTCGCCCTGAGCTTGTCGAAGGGCGGCGGGGCTTCGACAGGCTCAGCCCGAACGGTGTTGTGTATTTTTTGAAAACCTTAATAACTTTGAGGCATGCGGCATTCCGGGTTTATTGCAGCCGTGCAGCGACGGCGTTCGCAGCGCGCGTGGCTTCAGCCATGGCGTCAGTCAGGCTGCCGCCGCAGCCACTGCGCACCGCGCCGACGGCCCACAGACCGGGAAGCGCGGTCTCCAGTGCGTCGTTGGTGATGACAAAACCGCGCGCATCGCGCTGTATCGCCGCCGGCAGAAAATTGGCGTTGGGTTCCAGTCCGACATACGCGAACAATCCGGCGCAGGGAATTTCCTCGCTGCCAGCGGCATTGCGGATGCGCAGTTTCTCGACCATGTTGCTGCCGATGACGGCTTCGACCGTGGTGCCGAACCGCAGCTCGATTTTGGTGTTGGTTGTTACCTGATCGAGGAAATGCGGCTGCGCACGGAATGCGCTGCCGCGGTGTATCAACAGTACCTTGCCGCAGTACTGGCTTAACACCTGCGCTTCCTGCAGCGCGGAGTCACCGCCACCGACGACGGCAACCATTTCATTCTGGAACATGGGGCCGTCGCAATCGGCGCATTTCGATACGCCGCGGCCCTCGAATTCAGCTTCACCCGGTATGCCCAGCGTTTTCAGTTTCGCGCCGCTGGCGATGATGATCTGACGCGCGCGATAGCTGCCGCTGTCGGTGGTGACGGTGAAGCCGCCGTCAGCAGCGGCGATCGCGGTGACCGGTTCCTGAACGCTGGTGACGCCGGCATCGGCATTGGCCTGGGTCATTTCAGCGGCGAACGCGGCGCCACCGGCTTCGCCGCCGGGTGGCGCGGGTTCGAGTTCGTTGACATTGATGATCAGTCCACCGAAGAGCTGGGCTTCGAAGGTGGCGGTGCTGATACCGTGTTTGGCCAGCGCGCCGGCTGCAGTGAGTCCGGCGATGCCTTCGCCGATCACGATGACGTCAAATGCGATGCTGGACATGTTGTGCTCTCAAAATCTTTTATCAGTAACGTCTCAGTAACGTTTGTTGCGGAAAGGGGGGCGTTGCTGCGTTTTTTGCGCTGCAGGCTTCTGCTGTTGCGGTTTGCCTTGCGGCGGTTTCGCTGCGCTACCCGGAGCGGGCGGCGGCGCCGGTTCAGCGGCGCCAAGGATGGGTGCAAAATCCTTGCGCATCTTGCGCGTGTCGCCGATGCGCTGGGTAATGGCCAGTGTGTCGAGTGATTCAAGGATCTCAATGGCCAATGTGCGGCCGATACCCGTAGCGTCGCGATACTGCGCGGCGGTGAACAGGCCATTGGCTTGTTTTGCGCAGACCGCTTGCGCAGTTGCCGCCAGTGTCGCCATCGTTGCTTTCAGATAAAAGCGCTCGGCACCGACACGGTACAGATTGCCGGCCTTCATCTGGCGGTAGAGGAAGTCCTTGAGTATCGCGTCTTTCAATTTCAGATGCGGCGCGAGTTCACGCAATGGCGGCGGATTGAATCCTGCGGCCGTTAGCACCGGCTGCACGGTATCCCACAACTGCACGTCGGCGCTGTTGGCGGTGGTGTCGTGTCCGGGCTTGCGTACCAGCGAGCTGTGGATTTCAATTTTGCGCTGGTCGGCCAGCAGTCGCAGCACGTGACCGAATGCATCGATGTCGAGCTCCGGAGCCAGCGCCGTGTGCAGGACTTCGCTCTCGATGCCCGGCGCCTGCGGCTGCGCCTGGTGAAAGGCCATGACCTTGGTAAATGCGGCAGTGTGCAACGCGGCCAGGCGCGTGCGGGTGATGGCGATGCGATGATCCTTGCCCAGCTGCAGGAGATCCGCTTGCTTGCAGACAGCCTCGGCTACTTCGGGCAGCAGATTGAATATGGCTGCAAAGTGCGCGAGGTCAACGGGACGATCACCGGCGGTCAGTGCAGCCAGTGCCGTGGCGGCGTCGGCCGATTCGAGTGCGGCCAGTGTGGTTTCGCGTGCCTTGCTGCGGCGCACGGCCGGAGGTGCGGGATCGATGATGACGCCACCGCCGATGGTGCGCGTCGATGACTGGTCACGGAGGATGAAGCGGTCGCCGTGCAGTGCCGACACCGGTTCATCCAGCGCCAGTTGCGCAACGATGCTGGCGCCCGGCGCCAGCGACTCGCCACGGCGTAGCGACACGCGCGCAGTGACATCCGCAGTAGCAAGGTGCAGGTGCACCGGTGTCCAGTGTTTCAGTGCTTGCGCCTCGACAGGCAGCATGCTCAGGCGCACGTCGAGCTTGAGCGTGGGACGGTGGATCGCGGCGGCCATCACCCAATCACCGCGGCGCACGGATTCAACGTCGGTGCCGGTCAGATTCAATGCGCAGCGTTCGCCGGCGCGCGCCTGTTCAGCGGCTGTGCCGTGAATCTGGATGCCGCGCACGCGCACATCGCGCCCTGCCGGAGAAATCACCAGCTTGTCGCCCGTGCGCACCGTGCCATTGAACACGGTGCCGGTGACGACGGTGCCGCTGCCGGCGATGCTGAAGGCGCGATCGATGGCGTAACGCAGATGCTGGCCTTCGGCGCTGCGCAGCTTTTGTGCTGCTGCTTCCCGCAGCAGCATGGCTTTTAGTTCAACCATGCCAGCACCACTGACCGCAGATGCGGGATGGATGATGGCATCAGCGAATCGCGTGGGCGCGAGCAGCGCACGCACCTGCGCCGAGACCTGTTCGACCCGGGCCGCATCGACGCGATCAATCTTGGTGATCACTGCCGCACCGCGGGCTATGTGCAGCAGGTTGAGAATCTGCAGATGCTCTATGGTCTGCGGCATCACGCCGTCGTCGGCGGCGACGATCAGCAGTGCAAAATCGATACCGGAGACCCCCGCCAGCATGTTGCGGATGAAGCGTTCGTGTCCCGGCACATCGACAAAGCCGATCAGTCCGCCGTTGTCCAAGGGCAGGTAGGCAAAACCGAGGTCGATGGATATGCCGCGCGCTTTTTCTTCGGGCAGGCGGTCGGTGTCGGTGCCGGTCAGGGTTTTGACCAGCAGGGTTTTGCCGTGGTCGATGTGGCCTGCAGTAGCTACAATCATGCAGATTTTATTTTTAAGTGCTGCAACTGGTTGATAAACTCGTCTTCGTGATCCAGGCAGCGCAGGTCGAATAGCAGCGCACCGTCCTTGATGTGGCCGATCACCGGTACCGGCAGCGCGCGGAAGGCTGCAGCCAGTCGTCCCGCATCCAGTTTTTTGTTGGCCGGGTTGATGGCGACGCCAGTGCCGGGCAGCGAATCCACGGGTAGTGCGCCGCTGCCGATCTGACTTTTGCAGGGTACGGCGGCCACCTGCCAGGCATCACCCAGCGTAGCAGTCAGCGCCGGCACGATGCGCGCGGCCTGCGCCGTCATGTCCTGCTGTGAACGCGTCAGCCAGCGCAACGCCGGCAATTCCCGGTGCAGACGCTCCGGATGCAAATACAGCCGCAACACGGCGTCGAGCGCGGTCAGCGTCAGTTTATCGAGACGCAGTGCGCGTTTCATCGGGTTTTTCGCGATGCGCGCCAGCAGATCCTTGCGACCGACCAGCAGCCCGGCCTGCGGGCCGCCGAGTAGTTTGTCGCCGCTGAAGGTCACGACGTCGGCGCCGTTGGCCAGGGCTTCACGCGGTGTCGGTTCATGCGGCAGACCATATTGTTCGAGATCTATCAGCGTGCCGCTGCCGAGATCGATGATGAACGGGAGCTGGTGTGCATGCGCGAGTGTGGCCAGTTCAGTTTCGGGCACGGTGGCGGTGAAGCCCTGCACCACGTAATTGCTGGTATGCACTTTCATGATCGCTGCAGTGCGCGGCGTAATGGCTTCAGCAAAATCCCTGAGATGGGTGCGGTTGGTGGTGCCGACTTCAACCAGTTTTACCCCGGCGCGGGACATGATGTCGGGAATGCGGAAGGCGCCACCGATTTCTATGAGCTCGCCGCGCGACACCAGCACTTCCTTCTTCAGTGCCAGCGTGTTGAGTGCCAGATAAACCGCAGCCGCATTGTTGTTGACGGCAACCGCTTTTTCGCCACCCGTCAGTTCCCGCAGCCATTTCTCGACATGACTGTCGCGTTCGCCGCGCGCGCCGGTGGCGAGATCGAATTCGAGATTGACCGGGCGCGTCATCGCCGCCATCACCGCCTCGGCGGCGCTCTGTGGCATCACGGCACGGCCGAGATTGGTGTGCAGCACGGTACCGGTGAGATTAAAAACAGGAATCAGCGATGGTGCGACGGCTGCGGTCAGCGCCGCAGCGCAGGTCTGCATAAACCGATCATCGTCGTAGGGTGTTGCTGAGGGCTGCACCAGTCGTGCGCGCTCAGTGTCCAGCGCGCGGCGCAGGGTTTCGGTTACGCGGGTGCGTCCGTAGGCAGCGATAAGCGGCTCGACAGCGGTGCTGCCGAGCAGTCGATCCACCGAGGGCAACGCGCGACGCGCGGCTGCGGTGGAATTCACCATGGCGTGAGAGTCACGCGGAATATTGCAGGATTCATGTGGCGGAATTTATGTGGTGCAATTAGTGGCAGCGAAATTAGTGCGGCGTGAACACGGACTGGAAAAAAGAAGGCGCAGTGTAGCGTAATCGCGTGCGGTGACAAAAACGCCGGCAAGGTGCAATGCCGGCGTTTTAATGTAACCCATTGATTTTATTTAATTATTTTATAACTCTTATTCCCATAAACGCTCCGGCAGGGGCAAACCCGCCAGTTCGTCTGCAGTCAGTCGCTGGTTGGGTTCGATGCCGAGGCGCTCGAGTATTGCGGTGAGTTGCCGCGAATGCTGCGCGCAGTGCCAGGTCGAGCGTTCGTAGAGCATGTACACCGGCTGCATGCCGAAAAAAGTTTTTATTTTCTGCTGGCAGGATTTGTCGTCAAGATTTTGCCACCAGTTTTCCAGGCGCGGAATGATGGTGTCGCCGTAACGCGCGATTTCCTCGCCGGTGGTGAAGGTGCCGTCCTTGGGCGGGATGTTCGCCAGTTGCACGGCGTATTCCACGCCGCCTTCGACGGTTTCGAGGAATGCCTCGCCGATGCGGAATACGTGGTGGCACAGCAGGCGGATCGAGCGGTCGCGGTTCGGGATGACGCGCTCATTGAGCTGGGCATCGGGAATCTGGCGGATAAAACGCTGTGCGGCGCGCAGCACCGGAATCCAGCGTTTGATCAGTTCCTCCGGCGGCAGCGGTTTGTGACCGGTGCCCTGCAGCCCGACGAATTCGGCGACGTCTTCCAGGTTCTGTCCGAAAACATATTGTTCGCCTTTGGCCACGACCGGTACATTGCGCACGCCGAGCTTGAGCAGACGCTCGCGGCCATTCGGGTCGTTGAGCACATCAACGGCGACGAAATCTATTTTTTTGCGCGAAAGAAACTCTTTCGCCCGCAGACAGCTACTTCAGCCGGGCTGCGTAAAGAGGATGAATTGTTCGGCAGGTGCGCCCATGTGCGGCCTTTCTGCAGGTGATGGAGGTGAGCGGTAAGGTTACGGTTGGTGGCGCACGACGTCAAGGATCGCGATGCCATGCCCCGCGCGTTGCGCTCATGTAGTACTGCGGTACGGTTCCGAATCTGGCGGGCATGTGGCCTCGTCCACGGCAGTGCCCGGCGCCCGGCGCGATGATTCGATGATGCCGCCGCCGATACAGACGTTGCTCTCGTAAACCACCACGGATTGTCCGGGTGTCACTGCCCACTGGTTCTCCGCAAAATCCACCACGCAGAGATCCGCATTCACCGCCGACAGCGAACAGGCGGCGTCACGCTGGCGGTAGCGCGTCTTGGCGGCATAGACCCATTGCGTATGCGGCTTCTCGCCGCTCACCCAGGTCAGATTGACGGCAGTGAGTTGGTCGGCGAGCAGCAGGGGATGATCATGTCCCTGTACGACGACCAGCCGGTTATTCTGCATGTCCTTGTCTGCCACATACCAGGCTTCACCGTCGCCGTCCCGGGTGCCGCCGATCCCCAAGCCCTGGCGCTGTCCCAGCGTGTAGAACATCAGCCCCATGTGCTTGCCGACGCGAACACCGTCAGGCGTGACGATGTCGCCGGGATCGGCGGGCAGGTAGCGGTTGAGGAATTCACGGAACGGCCGTTCGCCGATAAAGCAGATGCCGGTCGAATCCTTCTTGTCGTGATTGGGCATGCCTTCACGGCGCGCGATATCACGCACTTCGCGTTTGTACAACGTCCCGAGAGGAAACAAGGTCCTGGCAAGCTGTTGCTGATTGAGGCGGTAGAGAAAATAGCTCTGATCCTTGGTGCCGTCCTCGGCTTTCAGCAATTGGTGCAGGCCGTTGATTTCGCGCACCTGGGCGTAGTGGCCGGTGGCGATGCTGTCGGCGCCGAGATTCACGGCATGATCGAGAAAGGCTTTGAACTTGATTTCAGCATTGCACAGCACGTCCGGATTGGGCGTGCGGCCGGCGCGGTATTCGCGGAGGAATTCGCTGAACACGCGTTCCTTGTATTCAACGCTGAAATTGACGGCTTCGATGTCGATGCCGATACGGTCTGCGACGGCGACCGCATCGATCAGATCCTGCCGCGAGGTGCAGTGTTCGTCGGTATCGTCGTCTTCCCAGTTTTTCATGAACAGGCCGACGACGTCGTGTCCCTGTTGTTTCAGCAGCAACGCGGCTACCGAGGAATCCACGCCACCTGACATGCCAACAACAATTTTTTGTTTGCGGCTCATGATTTCAGGCGTGGTGGTGGATCATTGCCAGCGGATAGCGATGGCCGCTAAGGTAATCGGTGATGCATTCCAGCAGCAGCGGACTGCGGTGTTGCGCACGGTTGGCGCGGATGTCGGCAACCGGCATCCACAAGGCGCGCAGAATGCCGGCGTCGAGTGCGCGATCGGGCTCATGCGCCGCCAGTTCTCCGGTGAATGCGAATCGCAGATAAGTCACGGCGTCGGCGTCGTGGCGGTACTGGTAGACGCCAAGCAGTGCAGTCGGCTTGAATTGCCACGCAGTTTCTTCCAGTGTTTCCCGGGTGACTGCGGCAAGCAGCGATTCACCCGGCTCAAGGTGGCCGGCCGGCTGGTTGTAACGGATACCCTGAGTGGTTTCTTCCTCGACCAGCAGAAACGTGCCGTTGCGCTCGACGATGGCAGCGACGGTGACATTGGGTTTCCAGATGCGATCTTGGTTGGCCATCCCTGTATTTTAACGTTCATCATTGATCGGTGGCGGTCCGGAACTGTCCCGGCGCAAGACCGTCGATCGACCATGCCCCCACGTTGTAGCGAATCAACCGCAGCGTCGGAAAACCGATGGCTGCAGTCATCCGGCGCACTTGTCGATTGCGGCCCTCGCGCAGGGTGATTTGCAACCATGCCGTGGGGATGGCCTGACGCGTGCGAATCGGCGGCACCCGCGGCCACAACCAGGACGGTGCATCCACGATGGCCGCCGTTGCAGGTAGTGCGCTTGAGTCGCTGAGCCGCACACCGTCGCGCAGCGGCGTCAGTGCATCATCGTCCGGTGCGCCTTCCACCTGGACGAAATAGGTTTTAGGCAGCTTGTGCCGGGGATCGGTGATGCGGTGCTGCAGGGCGCCGTCGGCGGTCAGCACGACCAGACCTTCGCTGTCGGTATCAAGTCGTCCCGCCGGGTATACATCGGGAATATCGACGAAATCCTTCAACGTGGCATGCGGCGGCGACGGACTGAACTGGCAGATGACGCCGTAAGGCTTGTTGAACAGGATGACGGTGGACATGGTGCGAGTGTAGTGTGAAAAAAAGCCCCCGGGAGCGGGGGGCTTTGCGTTGCCTAATGTGGTACCAATGTTTTATTACGCAGCGATTTTCGCCGCGACCAGATCGCCCGTGAGTAGGTCGTATCCGGGTAACGTCAGGAATTCCACATAGTCGTCGCTGGCAGTAATCTGTTTGAACAGTTTTGCGGCCTCCTCGTAACGCCCGGCTTGCCAGGCAGTTTCACCGAGCTCGCGGCGCACGCGCGCGAGTTCCTCCGGCAGCATGCTGAGAAACATGTCGCCCGTGATTTTACGGCCGTCGTCGAGTTCGCCCTTTGGGCTGCGCACCCATTGCCAGATCTGCGAGCGTGAGATTTCGGCAGTGGCGGCGTCTTCCATCAGGTTGTACACCGGTACGCAGCCGTTGCCGGCAAGCCAGGCACCGATGTACTGGATGCCGACACTGATGTTGTTGCGCAGACCGGCTTCGGTAATCGGTGCCTCCGGCTGGAAGTTGAGCAGGTCTTTGGCCGTGACCTTGACGTCCGGGCGCTGACGACTGACCTGATTCGCGCCGGGCATCTGCTTGTCGAAGATTTCCCTGGCGATACCGACCAGCCCCGGGTGCGCCACCCAGGTACCGTCGCAGCCGTCGGCAGCCTCACGCTCCTTGTCGGCACGTACCTTGGCCAGCGCCGCTTCATTGGCCGCGACATCGTCCTTGATGGGGATTTGTGCGGCCATGCCGCCCATCGCAAAGGCGTTGCGTTTGTGACAGGTCTGGATCAGCAGCAATGCATAGGCGCGCATGAACGGCGCCGTCATCGTCACCTGGCTGCGGTCGGCGAGGCAGAAATCCTTGTTCGAGCGGAATTTCTTGATGCAACTGAAAATGTAATCCCAGCGGCCGATGTTGAGGCCAACACAGTGATCGCGCAGCTCATACAGGATTTCGTCCATTTCGAATGCTGCAAGCACGGTTTCGATCAGCACCGTGGCCTTGATTGTGCCCTGCGGCACGCCCAGTTCGCGCTGTGCCGCTACGAAAATGTCATTCCACAGCCGTGCTTCGAGGTGGCTTTCCAGTTTCGGCAGATAAAAATAGGGTCCGGTGTTGTGCGCCAGGGCTTCCTTGGCGTTGTGGAAAAAGTACAGCGCAAAATCGAAAATCGCGCCCGATACCGGCTCGCCGTCGACGAGCAGATGATGTTCCAGCAGATGCCAGCCGCGCGGACGTACCAGCAAAGTCGCTGTCTTGTCGTCGAGCTGGTACTGCTTGCCCTCCGGACTCTGGAAAGTGATCGTGCGTTTGATTGCATCGCGCATGTTGATCTGGCCTTCGATCATGTTGGCCCAGGTCGGCGCGTTGGAGTCTTCGAAATCGGCCATGAACACATTGGCGCCGCAGTTCAGCGCGTTGATGACCATTTTGCGGTCCGTGGGCCCGGTGATTTCGACGCGGCGATCCTGCAGATCGGCGGGTACCGTGCCTATGGTCCACTGACCTTCACGCACGCTTTTTGTTTCGGGCAGGAAATCCGGCAACTTGCCGGCATCAAACCCGGCCTGGCGCCCGGCGCGTTGCGCCATCAGGTCGCGGCGGCGGGGTTCGAATTTGCGCGCCAATTTGGCGACGAAGGCCAGTGCCTGTGGCGTCAGAATCTCGGTATATGCGCCCGGCGTGGCGCCGAGAATTTCAATATTTTCAGGGAGTTGTAAGGTAGTCACTAGAGGTCTCCTGGAGGCGATTAAATAATTCTTGTTTCACATAATGAAAATTGATGTCATACCTGTTGTTGCAATGCATTATACATAGATATACCGTAAGTCAAAGTAAGGCGCAATCAGCAGAATCTCCTATGTAATACTTGTGCATGGAGGCAGTAGCGCCAGATATCGCAATGCGGGATAAAAACTGCACAGGAGCAGACACCAGGCTGCCGGTGCAGCAGAGATGTGCAGCATGGAATGCCGGAAACGACTACGCCCGCGGTCGCGGGCGTAGGTCAGATTGGGCGCTGAAGCCAAGTCAGCGCGACGCGGTAATGCTGGTTACTGACTGCCCCAGGGTTTGATGGCGGCTTTGAGCTGGTTGTAACCGTCGAGATAGCGGGGGCGTTTGGCGCTGTAAATTTTGTCGAACGTCGCCAGTTGCGCATCCAGCCATAGCGCAAGTGCGGCATTGTCCGGATTCGCCGCTTTGTAAGCCTCGTTGATCAGCACGAAGTGTATGCGCGGATCGTAGGGCTGTTTTTCGCCCCCCACGGTTTCGTCACCGGCCAAGAGGCGCAGCAGCATGGCGTCGGCGGAGCCCAGCGTCTGCTCGTAAATCGGTGCGCCGTGGATGCGGTACATGACGCTGGTCATGTCCTTGCCATTGGTCATGGTGAAGCCCATGTCCTTCCACACGTTTTGCATTTTGAGCCCGGTCTTGGCGTGGTCGAGCACGATCTGGCCCCACGCACGCAGCACATCGGGCGCGTCCGCCATCAGGTCGGTCAAACGGTCGCCGTCGAGGTCGGTGGCGTAAACAATGCAGGGGCGCTGCTGGATCATGTCATGCAGCAACAGGCCAAAATTGGTGTCGGAGATATGTTCATAGACGTCGCCCCCCCAGTTTTCCATGCCGGCTTTGAAGTCCTTGGGCAGCAGCGCAACGATGGCGTCGACGTTGGCCTTGTGTTCTTCGTAGGCGTCGACCGAATACTGGCGCTTCAACTGGAACTTGGTGCCCTGGAGCAGCCAGCGCATGATGCCGGCGTTGACGGCATCCTCTTTGGCCTGGGTCGGTTTGGTGGCGACACGGCCGATTTGCTTGGTTTCGTGCACCATCTTCAGGAACAGACGGGCGGCGTAGGCCATGCGTACGCCCGGGGTGTTCATTTCGGAGTGAATGTTACCGGTGGTGGGGTCGACTTTGAACTTCTTGTTGTCCTGAGAATAGGGCAGGCCGGGCATGAAGCGGATGCTGGTAATGCCGCCGTAAGGGCGCACATTGCAGTAGACACCGGCGGCGGTGCGCAGCGGTGCATTGGCGGATTTGCCCGCGACCACGACTTTCTTTCCGCTGTCGTTGACCATAAAGTCGCCGGCAGTCGACCATTTCAGACAGGTGTTATCCATCTTGCCGAACCACTCCAGCGAGACGAGTTTGGAGTCGTGGCGGAACTGCGCCATCATCGGCACGCCGAGGAAGGGCAGGCCGAGCACGTCCAGGGCCATCAGCGTGCCGTTCAAGGCGTACATGTCGGTGAACGCATGCGCCACCGGCTTGACGCCGCCCGCGCTGTTGCCGCCTTCCCAGATGATCGCGTCGGAAATGCCGCGCGGCTTGATGCTGGAGCGCTTGTAGATGCTGTCCAGCAGCTTGAACAAATCGCCTTTTTGCTCTTCCTGGGCGATTTTGAGTAAGTCGAGATATTGGGTCATGAATGCCTTGCCTC
>JAQBGW010000125.1:0-88726 GCA_032128415.1 Betaproteobacteria bacterium
GGCGCACATCCAGCGAACCCCGGCGTAAGGTTGAAGCACCCATAAGTGCGGAACCGCAGACGGCCTGCACCGCAGGCAACAGAGACGCACCCGGCACTGCCACCATGACCTGCTGCGTCCCCTGTGCGAGCGCCGTCAGCCATTCCACCACGGGCGCATTCGCATAGGCAAACAACGATAGTTTCATCACCGGGGAAGCCGCGTCACTAGTGCCATGACTGCGCCAAAACACTTGCTGTTGCACCGATCCGAAAGCATCGCGTCGCGCCAGCAGATCAGTTTCGCGCAACAGTCCGCCGGTCCTGGCCGTAAACCCGGGAAAGAAAAACCAGCGCTTGAGCGCCAGCTGCGGATGCGGCGAAGCCAGCCCGTGGTGTTCATCGACCCACGCTTCCGCGCTGAGATATTCGAGCACTATCCACAGCGGCGGGTGTGCGCATGCTGCCATTTGCGCCATGAATTCATCGGGCAATCCGCAGCCAAAAGCTTCCACGACAACATCACTGTCATCCGGTATGGCTGTACCGCTGACCCACCGCCGCACATCTACGTTTTCAACGCATTGCGCCTGAGCATCACAATCAACGCCGGGGCACAGTGCCTGCAGTGGAACAAGATCGTCCATCCACAACCGTACCTGCAAGCCATGTTCGTGCTGCAGTATCTGCGCCAGTCGCCAGCAAACACCGGCATCACCGAAGTTGTCGACGACTTTGCAGAAAATATCCCAGATGGCTGACTTGGAGGGCACAGTGAGCATAAGCGGCACCGATTATGCAGTGCCGGCCCTGCGCTAGTCGATCTTAAGGCGGAATCGCTGCTCGATCAGATCGGCATCATCGTTTGGGCGTTACCCGCCAGCGACAGACGAAAAAAAACCGGGCGTGTGCCCGGTTTTTTTCACTGCGTGCAGGCTTAAGCAGCCTGGATGTTGCTCGCTTGCTGCTTGCCTTTGTTGCCGGCGGTGATGTCGAAAGTCACTTTCTGACCTTCTTTCAGGGTTTTGAACCCGCTCATCGCGATGCCGGAAAAATGGGCAAACAGATCTTCACCGCCACCGTCCGGGGTAATGAAGCCGAAGCCTTTTGCGTCGTTGAACCACTTAACTGTACCAGTTGCCATGTTACGTTCCTTTCGAGGATAGAAAATTCCGGCTTGCGCCGAGTATCGTATTTAAATCTCACAGCCTCAAAAGCACGAACACCGACAGCTGCACGCGCGGAACCGCAATCTTTCAAGTACTTAGAAACCAAACACGCGCCGCTGTTATACGGAATGGCACGCTTAGCGTCAAGTGTGCACCAATCCTTGCGACCGATACTATAAATAACTCAATTAAATCAGTCACTTATATTTTCTTGAAAACTCGCGGGCGGCATTGGCGTCGATCTTTTCAATCCGCGCCAACACTGTGCGCATGCGCGCACGCTGGTTTTGGTGATAATAGGCAGCGCCCAACTGCAACAGCGCCGGCACATCATCGCCACGTAGCCGCAGCGCCTCCTCCGTTGCAGCAACCGCGCGGTCATACTGATTCAGCGCAAGGTAAGTGGAGCCGCTACCCAGCCAGGCTTCATAACTGTCACCGTCCAGCTTCAGCGCGCGATTGTAGGCAACAATGGCGCGCTGGGGGCGATTGACCAACCGATAGGCTTCACCCAGTGCAATCCAACCCGGCACAGACCCCGGCACTGCGCGCACCCACTGTTGCGCGGCCGTCAGCAAGCCCACCCAGTTTTTCTTCGCCCGCAACGCTGCGGTGCGCGTCTGCCAGCGATCATTGACCGCGTCCCGATTGGCCAGCATGGGTGTCGATCCGCTGCGCGCCGCGAGATCGGTGATCCAGGACGCAGGCAGCGCAAAATTGAGATTCTGACCCTCAGGAATGATGAAGGTCGTCAGCCCGACGAGTCGCCCTTCGGTATCAAACAACCCGCCACCACTGGAGCCGGATGAAATTGGTGCGGAAGTCTGAATAAAATGCGCGCCTTCCATCTCGCGAATGCTCGACACCAGACCCTCGCTGATCGTCAGTTCAAGTCCTTCAGGTGCGCCGATCGCGTAGACCCGCTGCCCCACCCGTAAACGGCCGGTGAACAAGGCAATCCTCGGTGCCTGCAGATTGGCGACCTGCAATTCGCACAAATCACGCTCGGCATCTGCGGCCCCTAATATTCCCTGCATCAATGTGGTGCCCACAAACACCGTATAGCTCACTCCGCCTTCGAGCACATGGCAATTGGTCACCACCGTATTCGCAGCCGTCACCACGCCGCTGCCCAGACTCAAGACGTTATCGTCACGATCAAACGACTGAATGGTGACGATGCTGCGCGAGACCTCCTGAAATATCTGTTCCGGACTCTTGCTCTGTGCCACCGGCAATGCCGCTGTGAGCAATAACGCCGCGCCGAATAATCTCCTCAATCGCTGCTCCTGAATAGTTGCTGGACGTGACCAACGATAACGCATCAGAAGTCTAATCGCTGACAGTATCAGCGATTATGCGACGCCAAAAAATAACGACAGTTTTTTTAAAAATCAAGTATTCAAGCGGTCAGGGATATGGATCAGCCAAATAAGTCATGGCGCGGGTGGCGGCGCGATGCGCTCAAGCATGGCCGCATCGTGGCGCGCTGCGATGAATTCCGGACGCGGCTGCAGGCCCTGCGGTGGTGCCTGCAGGCGGTTTTCCACACTGTTGTAGACACAGAACAGATTGGCTCGCGGAAACGGCGAGATATTGCTGTTCGAACCGTGCATGGTGTTGCAGTCGAAAAATAATACGGAACCGGCCGGTCCCTTGGACGACTGTAATCCACCGCGCTCAGTCAGGAAACGCAAACTGGCTTGATCAGCCACGCCGTATTCCTGCTTACGCAGGGATTTTTTGTAATGATCCTGCGGTGTTCGCCCGACGCATGAGATGTAGTGCATGTGCGAGCCTGGAACCAACAACAATGGCGCGTTGAATTCGTTGTTTTCAGTCAGCAGCACCACGCAGCTAACCGCCCGCATCCGCGGCATGCCGTCTTCAACATGCCAGGTTTCGAAGTCAGAATGCCAGTAGAACTCCTTGCCGGAAAATCCCGGTTTCAGATTAAGGCGTGACTGATGAATGTAAACATCACTGCCGAGGATCTGACGCACGACATCCAGCAACCTGCCGTCACTCATCAGGCGGGCAAGGACGTTACTTAACTGGTGCACACGGAATACCGACCGCACGTCATGACCATTGGGTTCCAGCACCACTTCCGGTCGACCATCCCGGCCGCTGGCGACAGCGAGACGGTTCGCCTCCACCATCAGGTCAGACACTTCAGCAGCGGACAACAAACCGCGCAACTGAATGAAACCGTTCTTGCGATAGCTGCGCAACTGGTGCTCGGACAACTTCAGTCCGGCATCGGCGTACGGCCCTGGATAGACCACGGGATCCTGCCGCATGATGATCGCCGAATCATTGTCGGTGCGCGATTGGTAAACATCTGAAACCAGACTCATTTCTGCCCCCCTTCGTATATCGTCATTTGTCCGCTTCGGTCAGCAGCGGATAAACGCCCTTTTCGTCATGCACTTCGCGCCCTGTCAGCGGCGGGCTGAATACGCAGACCATGCGCATGGTCTTGTGGGCACGCAGAAAATGTTCGTCATGACGGTCCAGTGCGTACATGACACCGGGCGCAATCGCATGGACCTTGCCGTCAGCCACGGTTTGCACTTCGCCCTCACCTTCGATGCAATACACAGCCTCCAGATGGTGCTGGTAGCAGATATGCGTCTCGGTGCCGGCAAAGACCGTGGTTTCGTGCAGTGAAAAACCCATGCCGTCGCGCGCGAGGAGGAGCCGCCTGCTCGCCCAGTTGGGCGTCGTCACATCCTGTGCCGTGCCCTTGATACCCTCCAGGCTGCGGACAATCATCGCGCGGCGCGGAAGTTGATGTATTTGACCTTGCGATCGCGTCCTTGCACTCGGGCCACGCCTAGCACTTCCGCCACGCTGTCTTCGATAATTTCCAGCCCCTGGCACAGCAATGGTTCGTCGATGGTCAGGGCGGGGAGCAGTTTCAGCACGTCGTCTTCCCCCGAGGTCTCGATGATGAGGCGTTTCTCGAAGCAGCGCTTTGCGACTTTGTTCGCCAGCTGTGGATCAGCGGACACCAGACCCTGAATCATGCCGCGACCGCGCACTTCCAGTTCTCCGGACGGGTAATCGGAGGCAACATGCTCCAGCCAGTTGCGCATGATGCCACCTTTGCGGCGCACCGATGTCTGGAGCGCATCATCGCTCCAGTAGTGCAGGAATGCAGCGCGCGCAGTGACAAAAGCAAGATTGTTGCCGCGGAACGTGCCGTTGTGCGCACCGGGTTCCCAGATATCCAGTTCCGGCTTCATCAGCACCAGTGCCATCGGCAAACCAATCGCACTGATCGATTTGGACAGCGTGATGATGTCCGGAGCAATACCCGCTTCCTCAAAACTGAAAAACCGTCCCGTGCGGCCGCAACCCATCTGGATATCATCGACAATCAGCAGCATGTCATGACGCCGGCAGACCTGCTCCAGCGAACGCAACCAGGCTGCACTTGCGACATTGACGCCGCCCTCACCCTGCACGGTCTCAACAATCACTGCCGCCGGCTTGTCGATGCCGCTGCTGCGATCAGCAATCATGCGTTCCAGATAATGCGTGGTATCGACCCCTGCACCGAGATAGCCGTCGTACGGCATGAACGTTGTGTTGTCGAGCGGCGCGCCAGCCGCGATGCGATATTTTTCGTTTGCGGTCGCCGCCAGCGATGCGCCGGAAACACCATGAAATCCGTGCGTAAACGAAATAATGTTGGTGCGTCCCTTGATCTGGCGTGCCAGCTTCAAAGCGGCTTCGACGGCGTTGGTCCCGGTAGGTCCCGGAAACTGCACCTTGTATTTCATGCCACGCGGGACGAGGATGATGCGCTCAAAGGATTCAAGCATCTCCTTTTTGGCGACTGTGGCCATGTCGAGCCCGTGAATCAGACCATCCGCCTCGAGATAATCGAGCATGTCCTGTTTGATGATCGGATTGTTGTGCCCGTAATTCATCGTTCCGGCACCCGAAAAAAAATCGATATAGACGTTATTGTCTTCGTCGAACAGCTTCGAACCGCGCGCCTTGTTGAACAATACGGGGAAAGAACGAATATAGCCGCGCACTTCCGATTCCATACGGTCGAAAATTTTCAGGTTCAATGTTTTGCTCCTCTGCTTGTTACAAAAATCCGGCTCATGCTGCATATGGGCCGATGCGAACCAGCATCTCGGGCTCGTGCCCTTGATCCTGGAAATCCTCCTTGGCAAATAGAATGCGTTCTTCGCTGCGTGTGCGCAGGCGTGCGGCGAGTTGTTCAAACACCCGTCGCGAAGCCCGATTTGACGGCGATATTGTTGTTTCCAGCCAGCAGCAGCTGGCCAGCGCCGGCCGCTGCAACAGATGCTCCAGCATGCGTAAAGCCAGCCCCATGCCACGCGCAGCAGGCGCCACGGCAACCTGCCACACAAACACCACATCCGGCGTTGCCGGCAGGCGGTAGGCGGATACAAATCCGGTCAAACCGGCGGCGTCTTCGGCGATCACGCAGGTGGCGTGATGATGGGCACACAACAGCAGGTAGGCGTACTCGGAGTTCAGGTCCAACGGTGGACAGGCTTGAACCAACCGGTAAAGGGATGCGCCGTCAGCAATGCCGGGTTCCCGGAAAAGATACTTGGACGACACTGGCGCCTCAGCAACAGGGGTCAGCGTTTTCAACTATAATTTCCTTAAAAACAATGAATTACGATGATATTGCCTGCTTTGCGAAGGATGTTAATTATAATCGACTGACGTTCTGGGGTCAACCCACATTATCCTTAATATTCAATTACTTATATATCTTTTAGTATTTAGGAGCTGCGACCCCCTGCGCTGACCGATCAACCCTTACTGCAGTCCTAAATGATCATGATCAGCGCCAGCAGCCGGTTACGAGAATTTGCCGTACAGCCACGCTGAGCACTGATCAGGAGATGGTCTGGTAATACAGGTTCTGCGGATGATTGGCCTGGGCAAAGAAAAACCAGCGTTCGGCGATCAAGCCGCAGAATTGCACGATGCCCGCGAGCAACAGTAATACGGGTGTCTGCACCATCAATCCCGCCGCCAGCAGCACCACCGGAATTACAAAAGCACACAGCAGGAATATCCACTTCACCGCGCGCAGCGTGCCCGGCGCCTTGCCGTGGAAGAACTCACGGGTATTGAACGAACCACCCATGGATCCCTGCGCTTTCTGCACGATGCGTGGATGTTTGATGCCAATGGCCGTCTGCAGACTGGAACGCGGCTTCAATTGCGCATTGCGCCGCAGCGACGCTGCGCGCGTCACCAGCCCCGCTACCGTCAGTACCATGGCCCATACCCCGATGATGAAAGTATCCGGTTCACCACGCCAGGCCGCCAGCACGGTGGCCAGCGTCACGCCGGACGCACAACCGAGCAAGGTGAAATTAACCAGCGTCAGCGGCGTAGCCCATTCCTGCAAAAATTTGATGCAGGCGTAGATCATCGCGGTGCACAGAAATAGTGCAAGGCATAACGCTGCCCCCACTGTACCCGGCAGCAACGTGCCGGAAAGTCCCTGATAATGCGCCCAACCATAAGCCGCCACAGCGGCCATGAACGCCGGCAACACGATGACTTCGCGCGACAGCCATGACGTGCGCCACATTGCGGCAGTGCGCCAGGCGCGCTGCGGATGCCCCAGATGGAAAAACGACGCCAGCAAACCTGCCGCAAGCAGTGCAATCGAGATCGCGCTGCCGACCCAGTAGAACGCTGCCGATGGTGCTGCCAATAATCCCGCCGTGACGCGCGCCTCGACGACGAACAACGCAAGGAACAAACCTTGTCCGGCACCGATCAGTGTGGTCAGCAGGATGACTGAAAATGCCGGATTCATGCTGCGCTTACCATGACGTCACATCGTCCAGCGACGGATCCTTGACGCCGGGCTTCGGCAGACGGCCGTCGATCTTCAGCGGATTGGCCGCACGTTCAAGCTCATCTTCATGGATACGCATCTCGGTCTTGCGGCGCGGCAGATAGTGATTAGCCGGCTGCGTACCCCACTCCGGCATCAACGCATAACCGGAATTTTCGCGGATCGCTTTCGATACCACCGACTCCTCGTCGTGGATATCGCCGAAGAGCCGCGCATTGGTCGGGCAGGCCAGCACACAGGCCGGCTTGCGTTCAGATTCCGGCAGATTCGCGTCGTCAATACGATCCACGCACAACGTGCACTTTTTCATAACCTTCTGATGTTCGTCAATTTCGCGCGCGCCGTACGGACAGGCCCATGCGCAATACTTGCAGCCTATGCATTTGTCGTAATCGACCAGTACGATGCCGTCTTCGGGTCGCTTGTAACTGGCGCCGGTCGGACACACCGGTACGCAGGGTGGATCCTCGCAATGCAGGCAGGAGTTGGGGAAATGCACCGTCTGCGTATCAGGGAACTCGCCGATTTCAAAGGTCTGCACCCGATTAAAAAAAGTACCGGTAGGATCGCGATCGTACGGATTGTCATCCGACAGGTAGCCCGCTGCACCGGATGTGTTCCATTCCTTGCAACTGGTCACGCAGGCATGGCAGCCGACACACACATTCAAATCGATTACTAGCGCAAGCTGTGTCATTTCCAGTCTCCATTGCCGGCGACAAATGCCTGCCATAATCGGCGCACACGATTGCTACCCGGCACCGCAGGTACAACGGCGAACTGTGGTGAGGTCTCCGCAGGCTCACCGGCATCGGCTTTGCTGATGCGCACACGCACGTCGTACCACCCCGCCTGCCCGGTCACCGGATCTGAATTCGAAATGCGCAGACCATTGGCAGTCTGCAATTCCTCCGCAATTACATGATTCAGCAGAAAACCCTGCCGCGCCTCGTTGGCATCCGGTGCAAGACTCCACGCACCTTGTGCTTTGCCGATGGCATTCCATGTCCACACCGTTCCCGGTTCCACGGCCTCGCTGGTGCGGCATTGGCAACGCACGCGACCGTGCATGGATTCAACCCAGATCCAATCGCCGTCGGCTATGCCCTGAGCGGCTGCCGTTTTATTGTTTACAAACAACAGGTTATAAGTATGTATCTGACGCAGCCAGGCATTCTGTGAATCCCACGAGTGGTACATCGCCATCGGCCGCTGGGTAATCGCCGCCAGCGGATAACGTGCCGTGTCCGTGCTCTGCACCTCCAGCGGCGGGTAATAAAAGGGCAGCGGATCGAAATAAGTCGCAATGCGCTCACGCAGATGCGCCGGCGGTCGACGCTGTGCATCACCCCGGCCTTCTGCAGCCATACGGAATTTCTGCAGTACCTCGGAATAAATCTGGATGACGATGGGATCGGTGTAACGACGCACCCGCGTGCGCTGCGCCCATTCGTGATAACCCTGATTCCAGTTGCGCATGTACTGATAGGACCGCGGCAACCGGTGATGGAACACGCAGTTGTTTTTTTCGTACATCTCCCATTGCCGCGGATTGGGCTCGCCGATCATCGATTTTTCGCCTTCGCGCCCGCGCCAGCCGGCGAGGAAGCCCATACCGGAGCCGGGCTCGGTTTCGAAGTTGACGATGAAATCCGGATAGTCACGGTATTTGCGCTGGCCTTCCGCTGTGACAAAGGCCGGAAATTTCAGCCGCGATGCAAGTTCTATCAGCACTTCCTGGAAGGGCTTGCACTCGCCTTTGGGCGGCACCACCGGAATGCGCACCGAGTCCGCCGGACCGTCGAATTCCGATATTGGCCGGTCAAGCATGGACATCGCGTCGTGACGCTCAAGATAAGTGGTATCAGGCAGCACCAGATCGGCAAATGCCGTCATCTCCGATTGAAAAGCGTCGCAGACGATGATGAACGGGATTTTGTGCTCACCCTGTGCATCACGATCATTGAGCATCTTGCGCACCTCGACGGTATTCATGGTCGAGTTCCACGCCATGTTAGCCATGAATATCATCAAGGTATCGATCGGGTACGGATCACCGCGCCAGGCATTGGTGATCACGTTGTGCATCATGCCGTGCACAGCCAGCGGATATTCCCAGGAGAATGCCTTGTCGATGCGCACCGGTCCGCCGTCGGCATCGACGCACAGATCATCCGGGCCTGCCGGCCAGCCCAATGCGAGTCCGGCGAGCGGCGTGTTGGGCTGTACCGCTTCCGGCCCCTTCGGCGGCTTGGCCACCGGCGGTATCGCCCGTGGAAACGGCGCCTTGTGCCGGAAGCCACCGGGCCGGTCGATGGTGCCCAGCAAGGACATCAGAATCGCCAGCGTGCGTATGGCATGAAACCCGTTGGAGTGCGCCGCCAGCCCACGCATGGCGTGAAAGGCCACGGGATTACCCGTTACTGTGTCGTGCTCGCGCCCCCAGGAATCGGTCCATGCAATCGGCAGTTCAATTTTCTGGTCGCGCGCGGTGATGCCCATCTCGTGCGCCAGCCGGCGGATGGTTGCGACCGGAATGCCGGTGATTTCTGCAGCCCATTCCGGCGTGTATTCCTTGACCCGCTCCAGCAACAACTGAAAAGCAGGTTTCACCGGGGTGCCGTCATCCAGTCGATAGTCACCAAGCAACGCCGGATCGGCATCGGGTGCGTGATTAATGATCGCGCGACCGCTATGGCGATCCCACCACAACTGGTCATGACCATGCTCGGGGTTGTCACCCTTGGGCGGCGCGCCGGATTTGACCGGCATCCCGTATTGATCACTCGCCGGATCCATATTGATCAGATAGCCGGAATTGGTATAGCGCGCGAGGAAGTCGCGATCGTACAAACCGGTGTTAATGATTTCATGCGTCAGCGCCAGCAGCAGCGCACCGTCGGTGCCGGGGCGGATCGGCACCCATTCATCGGCAATCGCCGAATAGCCGGTGCGCACCGGATTGACTGAAATGAAACGGCCACCATCGCGTTTGAATTTCGAAATGGCGATTTTCAGCGGATTTGAATGATGGTCTTCGGCAGTGCCGATCATCACAAACAGTTTGGCGCGATCCAGATCGGGGCCACCGAATTCCCAAAAGCTGCCGCCGATGGTGTAAATCATGCCGGCCGCCATGTTCACCGAACAAAACCCGCCGTGCGCCGCATAATTCGGCGTGCCGAATTGGCGTGCGAACATGCCGGTCAACGCCTGCATCTGGTCACGGCCGGTGAACAGTGCAAATTTTTTCGGGTCCGTCGCGCGTATCCGGCGCAGACGCTCTTCCATGATGCCGAACGCTTCGCTCCAGCTGATCGGCTCGAACTCCCCGGCCCCGCGCTCGGCGCCGGCCTTGCGCTTGAGCGGTTGCGTCAATCGCGCCGGGGAATACTGCTTCATGATGCCGGAAGCACCCTTGGCGCAGATCACGCCCTTATTCAGCGGATGCTCGGGATTGCCCTCGATGTAGCGCACCTCGCCGTTTTTCAGATGTACGCGAATGCCGCAGCGGCAGGCGCACATGTAGCACGTGGTGTTCTTCTTTTCGAGGTGATCGGCTACGGCCTGCGCTTGCGTGGTCATGGGTTTGACTATGCATTCAACGGACTGCGTCTCATTCTAGGCGCATTGCCATCGCAGCAGTTTCGAAAATACTTATGTCGTCATTAGAGCCCGCTGACGATGACTTTCAGCCCGGCTTGCGATCCATCCACTTACTGACGACCGGCATGGTCCAGGCGCTGAGGCGCTGGATGAGACGTACGGGATCATCGTCGATCAATATCATGTCGCGGTGTTCGGCACGGACAAAACGCTGCTCAACCGCATGATCCAGAAAAGCCATTAGAGGGTCATAAAAGCCGGCGACATTGAGCAGGCCAAACGCTTTGCTCTGCACGCCGAGCTGGTTCAGCGTGAGCATCTCGAACATTTCATCGTATGTGCCCATGCCGCCCGGCAACACAATGAACGCGTCCGACATTTTTGACATCACCACTTTCCGCTCATGCATCGAATCGAGTATGTGCAGTTCGGACAGCCCCTCATGCACCACCTCGTGCTCCAACAGCCGGCGCGGCGAGACTCCAATTACATAAACCCCGGATGCAATCGCGGTCTCGGCAACCACCCCCATCAGGCCCACTTTGCCGCCGCCAAACACAATTTTCATGCCAGCCGACGCGATTGCACGCACCGTGGCGCGTGTCGCATCGGCATAAATCCGATCCTTGCCGGGATTGGAACCGCAAAAAATACAAATGCTGTCCATAGCCATGCTGATATCCGGGTGAAATGACGCCCAATTGTAGGCGATTGCCCGGGCGTTAACCCCGAACCGCTCACCACTACGTTTACACTCCTGTCTATCAATTGAAAGGGACTCCGATGAAACCGTATCTGCCTGCTTTGATGGGTGCTGCCATACTCGCCGCCCTGCCCGCAACCTCGCCTGATGCACACGCTGAATCTGGCGGTGATGCGCTCACCATTTACAGCACTGCGCAACCCGGTGCCCTGCCGCCGGCGCTGTATCGCGGCGGTGGACAGAGCGGAAATGTGCCGGGGTATGCCGTGGTTCGCCATCAACGTGAACTCGTGCTCAACCGCGGCCGCAATGCCGTGCGTTTTACCGATGTCGCGGCACTGATCGATCCAACCACAGTCAGTTTCGAATCCCTGACCGACGCCAAAGGCACCAGTGTCATCGAGCAGAATTTCCAGTTCGACCTGGTCAACACGCAGAAACTGCTGGAAAAATATATCGACCGTCGGATTACCGTTGACCAGATCCGCGGCAGCAACGTGGAATCCTTTACCGGTACATTGCTGTCCACAGCGGGCGGACTGGTACTGAAGCGCGACGACGGCAGCATCCAGACTTTGCCGCACAACGCCGGTGTACGCCTGCCGGAATTGCCGGGTGGATTACTCACTCGACCGACGCTGTTATGGGATATCGCTGCCAACCGCAGCGGCACCCATGCCACACGTGTCTCCTATCAAACCACCGGCATCACCTGGTGGACCGATTACAACCTGACGCTGCAAGAAGGCAGCAATGCCAACTCCTGCAAGCTTGATGTCAGCGCGTGGGTCAGTATTGTCAATAAATCCGGCGCGTCCTACGCGGACGCCAAGCTCAAACTCGTCGCCGGCGACGTTCAGCGCGCCCAGCCGAGGGGACGTGCTGTGCCAAAGTCCGTCGGTCGGCTAGCCATGGCCATGGAAGACCGCGCCGCAGGTTTCGTGGAAAAATCATTCTTTGAATACCATCTCTACACGCTGGGCCGACCGACGACACTACCCGATAATTCCACCAAACAGATTGAGTTGTTTCCTGTCGCCCGGGCCGTGCCCTGTGAAAAAACCCTGGTCTACTACGGCGCAGCGGGCACATCGCATTACGGTCGCCCCGCGACCGACCGCAACTTTGGCGTACAGAGCAATCCCAAAGTTGATGTCTATCTGGGCTTCAAAAACGCAAAAGAGCAGAACATGGGCATGCCGCTGCCGTCAGGACGGGTGCGCGTATCCAAACTCGACGACGCTGACAAAACACTGGAATTCATCGGCGAGAACACCATTGACCACACCGCACGCAACGAAAAAGTGCTGGTCAAACTCGGTTCAGCCTTCGATGTGGTCGGCGAGCGGCGGCAGGTTGATTTTTCCATCGATACTTCGCGCAAAACCATGACCGAAGAAATCGAAGTTAAATTACGCAACCAGAAAAAAGAATCCGTCACGGTCATGGTCAAGGAAAACCTCTACCGCTGGAGCAACTGGCAGATCACCAGCAAAAACCACAACTACAAAAAGGACGACGCGCGGACGGTAACCTTCCCGGTGAAAATCGCCACAGAAGGAGAAGCCGTGGTGCGCTACAGCGTGACCTACACCTGGTAAACAATGATGCGCGGACGCAGTTGAGGATCGCTTTAGGCTGCCTTATGATAGGCACCGATTTAGTGCAAAACGTCAACTAAAAATGTCAACTACTTCACGTTAGACGTGCCAAGAAAATAATCAGGGCGCGACATCAACCACGATCCCCTTGTGAGCCGCCGAGCAGCGCAGTCAAGTCAGGGGATGGCTGCGACTCGTTAGCCGCAGGCTCGTTTGCGGGAGCAGACATCGGCGCCCCTACCCGCACCCCTGCTTCGCAGCACCGAGTGCGGGGCGCCCCTTTTCTTTGGTTACTTTCTTTTGGCCACACAAAAGAAAGTAACTAGCTGCCGGGCTACCCCCGGCGACCTTTCTTGGTTTGCTCAGCAGACGCACACAGCAAGCTCTGCTATACAATCTCCCTCACCACCGCAAAAAAACCAAGGGAGAAACTCATGGGCACCGGCACGATCATCACCATCATCATTCTCGGCATACTGGTTGTCATCCTGATCTTTGGCATCACCATCTACAACAGCCTGGTCCAGATCAAGCACAACGTCACCAAGGCCTGGGCCAACATCGACGTGCTGCTGAAGCAGCGCCATGACGAACTGCCCAAGCTGGTCGAAACCTGCAAGCAGTACATGAAGTTCGAGCAGGACACGCTGACCCGCGTGATCGAGGCGCGTTCGAAAGTATTCACGGCCCGCGAAGCGCAAAACATTCCCGCGCTTGGGCAGGCCGAAGGCGGATTGCGAGCGGCATTGGGCAGCCTGTTCGCGCTGGCCGAGTCATACCCCGACCTCAAGGCCAATCAGAACTTCCAGCAGTTGCAGACCCGCATCTCCAGCCTCGAAAACGCCATCGCCGACCGGCGCGAGTTCTACAACGAGTCGGTCAATGTCAACAATGTGCGTATCGAGCAGTTTCCCGATGCCATCATCGCCTCGATGTTCGGGTTCAAACCCGCCCAATTGCTGGAATTCTCCGAAGAAGAGAAAAAAGACGTCGACGTCAAGCAGCTGTTCAACACCTGAGCGGCGCTGACGCGCGCCGCCGCTGCACATGTTTCGACTGACCAGCACGCAGGGGCCGTGGTGGCTGACCGGGGGGGCGCACGTCCTCATCCTGATCGTTGCAGTTCAGTTCGAAAAATCCGAAATCTGGCCGTGGGCGCTGCTCGCGATGTGCGGCATCAGCTTCTTTGCCTGGCTGGGCAATTACCGCCGTTATCGCCAGATCAGCGATCTGCCGACCTCCAAGGTGGCCTCTGCCGCGCAGGGCTACGTGGAACTGGTCGGACGCGGCGAACTGCTGGGCGGAGAACCGGTCATCAGCCGTCTGAGCAAAGTGTCCTGCTGCTGGTACCGCTACCTGGTCGAGGAAGAAACGTCCGACAACAAATGGAAAACCATCGATAAGGGCAGCAGCATCGCCCATTTCCTGCTGGCCGACGACACCGGAAAGTGCGTGATCTCGCCGGAGGGCGCGGAGATCGTCACCGACGTGCATCGCTCCTGGCGCGAAGATCCCTACCGTTACAACGAATGGCTGCTGCTGCCCAAGTCTGTGCTCTATGCCGTCGGTGAATTCACCACCACCGGCGGCAACCTGCGGGAGGATGTTGAAGAACGCAAAGACATCGCGGTGCTGATCGACGTCTGGAAACGCGACCAGCAAAACCTGCAGCAGCGCTTCGACCTGAACCAGGACGGCACCATCGACAAGAAGGAATGGGAACTTGCGCGCCTGCAGGCCGCGCGCGAAGTGCGCAAAATGCGCAGCGAACAGGTAAAACCCCTGGTCGAAGGCGTGCACTTGCTGCGCAAGCCCAGGGATGGCCGGCTGTTCCTGCTCGCCAATGAAATGCCCGATACACTGGGGCGGCGCTATCTCGTGTGGAGCTCGGTACATTTTCTGCTGTTTTGCGCTACAGGCATTACGGCCCTGCTCATGCTTGGCTATAAATAATCTTTAAAATCAAATAGATAGCTAATATGCGCGAAAACCATCTGCAGTGTCTGAACAGCCAGGGCTTTCATCGCCTGCATTACACCGACTGGGGTGATCCGGCAAATCCGCACGTGGTGATCTGCGTACACGGCCTGACGCGCAACTGCCGCGATTTTGATGCGCTGGCAGCAGCATTGCAGGACCGGTTACGCATCATTAGCGTGAGCATTGCCGGACGCGGTCTCAGCGACTGGCTGCCGCACAAGGAGGATTACAGCTACCCGCAATACATGGCTGACATGACGGCGCTGATCGCGCGGGTCACCGTAACCGGCACACAGAAAATCGATTGGGTCGGCACCTCCATGGGTGGCATGCTCGGCATGCTGCTGGCAGCACGACCGAACACACCGATTCGCAGGCTGGTGCTGAACGATGTCGGGGCCGTCATCCCCAAAGCGGCCATGGAGCGCATCGGCACCTATGTCGGCCAGGATCCGCGCTTCAAGAGCTTGCAGGAGGCGGAAGCCTATGTGCGCATGTTGCTCACGCCGTTTGGCCCGCACACCGACGCACAGTGGCAGCATCTGACCGTACACAATTTAAAACAGCATGACGACGGCAGTTGGGGCGTGAACTACGACCCGGGCATCGCACTGCCCTTCCGCAAGGCGCTGACTAACGATATTGTGCTGTGGAATTATTACGACGCAGTGCGCTGCCCGACACTGCTCCTGCGCGGCGCGCAGTCTGATCTGCTGGAAAAAAACATTGCGTTGCAAATGACGCAGCGCGGGCCACAGCCGCGTCTGATCGAATTCGAGAGCATCGGCCACGCGCCGACGCTGATGGCCGATGATCAGATCAAGGTTGTGCGGGATTTCCTGCTGGAGAGTTAGACTAGCGGTCCAACGGAGATAAACCGGATGTTGCTGTTGCTGCGCTTGCTGCGAAAACTCGCAGGCTGGGTGGATTTCATCCTGGTCAGCTTGTTGGTATACGGGCTGGCCTGGCTGCCATGGCCCGGCAGGCACCCGGTGGCGCGTTTATTCCCCGTCTGGTGCAGGGCTTTCGTACGGGCACTCGACGTGGACCTCCGCGTGCATCAGAAAAACCGTCTGCGCCTGCCGCAGCGCTACATACTCATTGCCAATCACCCATCGGCCTTCGAGGACATCGGCATCCCTGCAGTATTTAACGTAGTGTCACTCGCCAAATTGCAGGTGCAGGACTGGTTCATCGCCGGGCGGATCGTCAAGGCGGCCGGCACGTTGTTCGTTGATCGCGATAACCCCGAGTCACGACAACAGGTCATTCAAACCATGGTGGATGCCGTCAACGCGGGCCGCAACATTGCGCTCTACCCTGAAGGAGGCTGCAAGGGACGACGCTTGTTCAAAGAGTTCAAATCAGGCGCCTTCGATGTTTCGATCCGAACGGGGGTTCCGATACTACCGGTCTTCCTGCATTACGAGGCGCAGGACGATTTCGAGTGGCAGCCCCCCTACACGCTGCCGGACAAGCTCCGGCACATGATGATCGCGGCCAACAACCGCGCCAACTACTATGTGCACGACCCGCTGGACCCCAAGGATTACGCCGATAAATACGCCATGAAAGCAGCGGCCTATGCACTGTACGTCCGCTGGAACGCCCAATACCTGGATTGACCCTGGGGCCTGTTAACAGGCCCTGGTCCTGCGATCAGGACTCAGATTTTTTTAGAAATCGAAATCGCCTTTTTGGCAAACAGCTTTTTCTCTGTCGGATCCTTGATTTCGTCGGAAATCAGAAAATAGAGCTCGGCTTCATCGCGTGCCTTGGCAGCGGCCCGCTTCACCACCACTTTGGCAACGGCGCCGATATGCTGCGAGAGTAATTTCTCGGCACGCGCAATCATCTCCGCTGTGAATTTCTGGGAGATCGATTGCAGCGCCGCCTGCGACGGCGCATCCGCCAGCGCGGTGCGGCCGGAGATCGGCTGCCCCGATTTTTCTCTTGCAGTGAATTTCCTGATGAACGCAGCACGGGTCTGCTCATCATCAATCTCCTCGCCGACCGTCTTGCACAGTATTTCCATCGTCGAACTGGATTTTGCGGCTCTGCGAATGACCACCGGCGCAATAGGGCCGATGTGTTTCATCAGTTCGGCTTCAACTTTTTTTAACATCTCCCGGTCAAGCGCCATGCCGGTCAATCCCGGCATTGAGGTGATGATCGGGGTCGATGTTGACGACTGCGTATTCGTCACCAGCACGGTAGGCGCGCTGCCGACAGGCACCGTACGCTCGTCTGCGACAGACGGCCCCGCACCACCGATCAATACGCGACGAAACTCTGCAACGCTTTGCGGCCGCTCTTCTTCGTTAGGCTTCAGCGCCCAGTCTATGGCCGCCAGCATTTCCTGTCCGTAGATTTCCGAATTGCCCTTTTCAACGGCCGACGGCATTTCGTCATGCCGCACGCGCGCAGCAGCTTCAACCGGTTTGCTGCCGGTCACCATCCAGTACAACACGCCGCCAAATGCATAAAGATCGCTCCACGGTCCCTGTTTGCCGTGGGCATGATACTGCTCGAGCGGGGCGTAACCGGGAGACACCACCGCAGTCAGTTCCTGATTGCCGCCCTTCAGTTCGCGTGCGGAACCAAAATCGAGCAGCACCGGACTTCCGTCACTGCGCATGAAAATATTCGCCGGTTTGATATCACGATGCAGAAATCCGGCCCCGTGGATAACTTCCAGCCCGTCGAGCAGCGGTGCGGCGAGACCGAGCAACCCGCCTCGCGCCAGTGGCCGGCGCATTGCAATCCAGTCCGGTAACGGCTGGCCTTCGACAAACTCCATCACCATGTAACCAGTGTGATTCGCCTCGAAAAAACGCATTACACGGACGATATGGGGATGACGGAATGAGGCCAGCGTTTTCGCCTCATCCATGAAACGCTGCAGCCCCCACTGAAACGAGTCCTTGACCGAATCCGATTTGGGCTCGATGGTGTTGTCGGCGTTTCGCGCCGCAAAATCTCCCGGCAGATATTCCTTGAGCGCGACTTTGAGATTCAGGTTGGCGTCGGTTGCAAGATAGGTCAGGCCAAAGCCACCAGTTCCCAGCACCGACTCAATCCGGTACTCGAGCAGCGAAAAACCACTGGGCAGCGCGTTGGTGATTTCGGGCATGATTGCTTGGCGTCGCCTACTTCTCGATCAGCTCGATCGCCTTCTCCAGGCTGCGCCGCATGCGGTTGAATGATTTGGCCAGCAACGACACCTCGTCGCCACCATTCTCTTCAAATTCGGGGATATCCATGTTGCCCGTGCTGACCTCGTTCGCCGCCTCGGACATACGGGTAATCGGCCGCACGATCAACAGACTCATCATCACGTTGAGGATAATAAACAGCGTCACAAACACGCCGCTGAGCGACGCCATAAAGGTGTAAAACGCGCGGTTTGCGTTCTTGATCGGCAGCGCCATCGGCACCGAAACAATCTGGGCGCCAACCACTTCATTGTGTTTCCAGCCATAACCGTTGTTAGGCCCGTAAATTTTCACCATTGCCGGCGGCGATTGAGCGGCTGAGGTATGGCACGCGAGACAGGCCTTGTTCTTGATCTGGAACGGCCGGGCGAGGTACAGCGATGCCCCAGTCGGCGTGTCGCGTATGCCGCTGATCTCGCCACGGTCAGGATCGGAGCGGAATGCATTCACAATATCGGTCTCCCACTCCACCGCCTTGTTACGCGGGTTGGTGGGATTGAGCGTTGCTTCCTTGTATGAGTAGTCCGCGTATTTCTTGTGCAGCGCGTTCATGATCTCGGTCGCCGAATAGGCCGGTACGCCTTGCGGGTGGAATACCTTCTCGTTAAAGGGGAGCAAGGGTCGAATCTGGTTAACAGTGTAAGAACGCATCGACAGTGCCGCTTCCATCATCACCCCGGCACTGCGCAGCACTTCATCGCGCGCGTTTTTTTGCAGCAGATCGTGCGAGATGTAGCCGGTGACGCCCAGCCCCAGCGCAAACACCACCAACAACACCAGGTTGAATTTAAGCCGCAGTCCCATGATCGCACCCCTTTGGCAATAGTCGCGCAGTATAACCTGCACTCGATATCACTAAATAATATTTATCAATCAATGACTTACATTCGAATCACTCAAGGTCGCGGTTGACGACAATGTGGTGTTGGCTGAACTGTCGTTGCCGCGCTACGGTCGCGGCGGCGGCGCACGTCGTTGTTGAGACTGCAGGCGCCGCAAATCGGCGAACTCATCCAAAGAAATTCTCCGGTCACCATCACGATCAACGCGACCGAAGTCGCGCGCGATGAACGGAAAACGTCCCTCGACCTCGGCCGCCGACAAATAACCGTCGCCATCGCGATCAGCATCGCGGAATTCTCCACTCACGCGTTCTCGCGCACGATCCAACCCGGAATTTCTTGCATCGGGACGCGGCGGACGTTCACTCTGGTCAGCACCGGGGCCGAATTCGCGCGACGGCCGCTGATCCATGGGGGCGCGCCGTGGAGGTTGCGGCGCTGGGGTGAGTTGTGGTGCCGGCGCGGCAATCGCCGCGGGCGGCGGCTCCGGACGACGCTTATACCAACCCAGCGCAATGACAGCGGCAAAAAGAACCGCTGCACCCCAGCCCACTCGTCGCCAGTCGGATCCATGATCGTTGGTCAAACGCGATGGGCGTACCGGCGATGTCGGCCGTGACGCCATCGTCGCCGTGGCCGCAGCACGCGTTGCAGGTTCCGGGGCAACAGCCGCAGTTTTGGACAACAGCGCGGCCTGCGCTTCAAATGCCGCCTTCCATTCCGCAATACTTTGCGGACGCTGCTCCGCTTTCAGCATCATGGCCCACTCGATTGCACGCAACAGCGGCTCGCTGTAACGGTTGCGAGCCGCAGCAAGAACCTCCGCCACGGCATCGTTTTGCAGACGGCTCACGGCGTCCGGTGGATTTTTGTCGGTGACTACGCGGAACAGCACACCACCCATGGCGTAAATATCAGTCCACGGCCCCTGCTTGCCGTCGCCTGCATATTGTTCAAGCGGTGCATAACCGGGCGTCAGCACGGCGGTTAACGTGCGGGTAGCGCCGCCGGTATTGCGCGCCGCGCCGAAATCAAGCAGCACCGGTGTGCCATTCGCGCGCATGAATATATTGCTAGGCTTGATGTCGCGATGCAGAAATTTTTCGGTATGCACTGCCGCCAGTCCATCGAGCAACGGCAGCACTATGCGTTTGAGCTCCGCCTCATCCGGCTGCGGCGTGCGCTTGAGCAACTGGCTCAGCGACTCGCCGTCCTCATAATCCATCACCATGTAACCGGTACCGTTCGCCACGAAGTAGCGGTTCACACGCACGATATGCGGATGACTGAAACGCGCCAACGTCCGCGCTTCGCGGATAAAACTGTCCAGCCCCCACTGGTAATCGTGCTGGTGGTCAGTAGAAACCGGCACCACGCTACCGTCGAGCGCACGCACTGCCAGATCGCCGGGCAGATATTCCTTGATGGCAACCTGCTTCTCGAGATTGGTGTCCCAGCCGAGATAGGTCATGCCGAAACCACCGACGCCCAGCACTGCTTTCAATTGATATTCGTTGAGCGTCGAGTTCAGCTCCAGCGCATTGCGATAAACAGGGGACTCGCTCATGGCTGATGTCGCTCAGGGCACCGCTGACGCTTCAGGCGACGGGTTCGCCCGCCAGCGCCTGCTGCATCGCCTGCAGCAACACCTCAGCCTCCTGCGCGCCGGATAAGCCGATGCTGCGGTTGAAAATAAAAAATGGCACGCCATTAACGCCCGCCTGCCGGGCTTCCTCGTCGGCGCTGCGGATCACGTCGGCGCCCCCTGCACTGTTGAGGTAATTGAGTACGTCTTCACGCGGCAAACCGGCCTGCGCTGCATAATCAGCCAGCACGGCGTTGTCGGTGAGGTTCGCGCCTTCAATGAAGTAGGCACGGAACAGCGCCTCGGCTACGGCGTCCTGTTTACCCAGTTCACCCGCGTGATGCAGCAGGCGATGCGCATTGACCGTGTTCGGCTGCACGGTGATTTTATCGAATGCCATGTCGAGGCCGACGCTCTTGCCGACCATTGCCACGCGATCGTATTTCGCGTTACCCACGGGTCCGAACTTACGCATGATGTAGTCAGCCCGCGAAATGCCGGAAACCGGCAGATCTGGATTCAACTGAAATGGCAGCCAGCGCACGGCCGGCGGTGCTGCATCGGGGTACAGTTTGGCGAACTGTTGCAGCGCGGCTTCAAGCCGGCGCTTGCCGATGTAGCACCAGGGTCAAACTACGTCAGAAACAATATCGATAGCCAGTTGCTTGCTCATGGCACAGCCTTTCAGATGAGAAAAATAACATAACCTATTGTTTTTATTGTACTTTTTATACGCGTAACGGCGTAAGGTCTACTTTACCCGAAAACATTGCCGGCACGATACGCAGCGCGGCAGCGCATTGCTGCGGCGCCCATCCGCCGTAGGCGCAGTTACGGCGGAACTTGTCTTCAATTTCGGCACGCGACAGTGGCTCCTGCGCACCACCGCGAATATGCGGTTGGCGTTCTTCAAATACCCGCCCGTCTTTCAGCGTCATGCGCACGTGTCCAGTGTAGGCCTTGGGATAAGGATTGTTGGGATCAACCACATATTTCACCTTCGCCGCCAGCGCGAGGATGCGCGGATCGCGCACGGTCTCCTCGGTGAATGCCGCAAGACCCGCTCCGCCGGTGATGAACGCCACCGCAATATTGAACGGCGCGCTGAATTTGGCGGCATAGGCATTCGCCGGTTTGTGTTTGGACGGCAGCGGATCCCACAGCCGGTGCACATAACCTTCGGCGGTTTCGCACAGCACATCAGCGACGTCTTCCGCCGCAAAACCCTGCTTCGCCAGGCGCAGGGCGCAATCCGCATACGGCTGGTTCATGGTGCCTGTGGCATACGGCTTGAAGGTGATGCGCGACAAATACCAGTCTTTGCCGAAGTCGCGCGTCAATACATCGTAGTTGCCCTCAGTCGCGTGTGCAAAACCGTTGAACAATCCATGCGTACCTTCAAATACGGTGCGCGGACCGAGAAAACCCTGCGCGCCCAGACGCGCTGCCTGAATGCCAACATGCGCTGCCCAGCCCGCATGCAGTCGCTTGGTCCACGCACCTTCCGCAAGATATTCAATGATGCCACCGGTCATGCTGCCGGCAATGCCCAGCGCATCCACCGTTTGCTGACGGTTGAGCTGCAACGTGCGCGATACCGCCAGCGTCGCCGCCATTGCACCGAGTACGCCGGTTGGGTGAAATCCGGATTTGTGGATAGCCTTGGGTATCACCATAGACAGACGGCACAATGTTTCCACGCCGACTACAAACCCCGCCAGCATGTCGCGGCCGTCACAACCAAAGCGTTCTGCTGCGGCAAGCACCGCCGGCGCGATAACCGTACTCGAATGTACCGGGCCGCCCTCGAAGGTGTCATCGAAATCTTCACCGTGGGTTGCAGTGCCGTTGATGGTCGCCGCGATTTCTGCAGAGAAAGACCGGCTATGGCCTATGGCCGTACACGGCCCACCGGCATCGACACCGGCAATCACCGCGCGCACATAGTCCGTGCCCCGCGCGGCCACGCACAAACCGATCACATCAATAAACAGTTCTTCAGCACGCTTGCGCACCGCCACAGGTATAGCCGCAGCGGTCAATGCCGCAGATTGATCTGCAAGCAGCTCAGCGACAGCCACTTCAGGCGCATTCTCAGTCATAGTTCATCCACACAAGAAAAAACGGGGGCTTACACCCCCGTTGTCATACTCCCCGTTTTCAGGCGGAGCACCATGTCATGACATCAACGCACGAGCTTGATACCCGCGTCCTTCAGGATACCGCGTAGAGTCTGGGTGTACTCATTGACGAACGTGTCTAGTCCCGCACCCGTCAAAAACCCGTCTTCGTAGCGGTTATCCTTGAGGAAGCCGCTCCACTCCGGGGTCTTGTGCAGCTTGGTCAGCAGATCGACGTAATAGGCTTTCACGTCCGGTGCCATTCCTGGCGGTCCGACAAAACCGCGTGCCTGCGGCACCTCGGGCACGTTATAGCCCTGCTCGTTGATGGTCGCCACGTCCGGCAAACTCGGAATACGCTTATTCATCAGCGTCGCCAGCACCCGAATTTTTCCAGCCCTGATCTGCTCCTCGGCTTCCGCCGGCTCCATGATGTACATGTCGACGTGCCCGCCCAGCAACGCAGCAACACGCTCACCACCTGACTTCATCGAAATGAACTGCCAGCTCGCCCCGCTCGCCTTCATCAGCAGATGACGCAGCGTGTTGTCGCGGCCACTGAGAGAGCCACCCGATTGTTTCAATTTACCCGGATTGGCCTTGGCCGCCTCGAAGAATTCCTTCGTGGTCTTGTACGGGGATTCCGTAAGGACGGTCATTACTGCGGGTTCAAGCACGAGACGGGCGATGGGCGTGAGATCATTCATCGTGACCTTGGCTTTCGCGCGAATCTGCGGATTGACAAACCAGACGCTGGTGAACACGGCAAGCAGGTGCGTCTCGGCTTTTTTCTCACCGAGATAGGCCATCGCGACCAGGCCGCCACCACCGGTCTTGTTCACTACCTGTATCGTTTGCGGCGCGAGTTTGGTCTTTGCGAGCAACCCCTGCACAGCGCGTCCAAATACGTCGTTGCCTGCTCCGGGTCCCGAATGGACCATGAACTCGATCGTACGGTCAGGCGTAAAAGCGTGGACGGGTGCGCCGCCGAGTACAGCGGCCGCCATGATTGAACCTGCCAGAATGCTGCGTATGTGTTTCATTTGACTCCTCCTTGTTATGGACTGCACAACTCAATACACAATTCTATGCTTCCTGATCAGCCACTTTTGTGCGCCATGACGCGACCTGCCGGAACAGAGGTCCGAGCAATACTGCCGAAGTCATAACCAGTATCACCAGCGCCAGCGGTCTAGTATAAAGGATAGAGACATCGCCCTGAGACATCATCAGGGATTGCCGCACTGCGTTTTCCATCAGATCACCGAGAACAAGTCCGAGTATCAACGGCGCGGCTGGATAATCGGTTTTGCGCATCAGAAAGCCTAACAGGCCGAAAAACGCGACAAGCCAGGTGTCGAGCAGGCGCTGGTCCACGCTGTACACCCCGATGATGGATACCCCCAGAATGACGGGGTAGAGCACGTAACCCGGCAATTTTAGTATTTGCGCAAACAACGGCACTAGCGGCAAGTTCAGAATCAGCAGCATGACATTGCCGATGTACATGCTTGCCACCAGACCCCAGAAAAGCTCCGGATGATCCTGGATCAGCAGTGGCCCCGGCCGCAGTCCCCAGAGTATGAACGCTGCCAGCAGAATAGCCGTCGTCGCAGAACCCGGAATGCCGAGCGTCATCAGCGGCACCAGTGCCCCGCCGGTCTCTGAATTGTTGGCAGCCTCGGGCGCCGCCACACCTTCCACGACGCCAGTGCCGAATTTTTCCGGGTGCTTCGACACGGCCTTCTCAATCCCGTAGGAAACAAATGAAGCTATCGTTGAGCCCGCGCCCGGAAGCACGCCGACAAAAAAACCGACGATCGATCCGTTCAGAAAAGCAAAACGCGAATCCTTGATGTCCTGCCAGGTGGGCATGAGATTGCGCACGCCCTTGGGCACCACAAACGCCGCCTGTTTCGAATCGCTGGTCAGGTTTGCAAGCACCTCGCCGATCGCGAACGTGCCGATCGCCACCACTACGAATTGGACACCGTCGAGCAGTTCGATCTGGTCAAGTGTGTAACGCTCAGTGTCGGTGAACATGTCGATGCCGATCGTCGCGAGCCACAGTCCGACGAACATCGACAGCAGCGCCTTGAGCATGGATTTCCCGGCAAGCAGCACCACCATCGACAACCCGAACGCCATCAACGCGAAATACTCGGGCGGCCCGAAACGCAGGGCAAATTCGGCGACGGGCGGCGCAACCAGCATCAGCAGAATAACGCCGACCGTTCCCGCAATGAATGACGAGATTGCGGCAATACCAAGGGCGGGGCCTGCGCGACCGTTTCTCGCCATTTCGAAACCATCGAGACAGGTGACGACCGAGGCTGATTCTCCCGGCACATTCAGCAAGATGGATGTCGTGGAGCCGCCGTACTTGGCCCCGTAGTAGATGCCGGACATCATGATGATGCCTGCTGTCGGATTCATCTGCGTTGCAAGGGGCAGTAGCAATGCGATGGTTGCAGAAGGTCCCAGCCCCGGCAGAATGCCGACCACGGTGCCCAGGAAAACGCCGACAAAACACCACCAGAGGTTTATCGGCACAAGAGCCACGGCGAAGCCGTTCATCAGATTGGAAAGTATTTCCATGGCTCGGCCTAAAAACCCCAGGGTCCCGCGGGCAGTTGCACTTGCAGCAGCTTTACGAACAATATCCAGAAACCAGCCGTAGCCCCCAGCCCGACGCAAAGCGCCGCGATGAACGAGCGCCGGTAAATCACCATCACCAGAAACAGCACCAGCAACAAGAAGCTGACGACGAAGCCAGCCGGTTCCAGTAGTGCAATCGACACCGCGAGTCCGGTCCAGCCCAACAGCACGCGCCGGGTGCCTTTCCAGTTGATTTTCGCCACTGGCTGCTGGCGAAAGACGGCAAAGAGATGCCGGAGTACGACGACCGTCGCCAGCGCAATGATTGCCGATCCAATCCAAAGCGGGAAAAACCCCGGCCCAGGACCGTCTGGCGTCACATACACCCAGTCACGTGCCTGCTGCACGATCGACACACCCAGCGCAATCAACAGGCCAGCCGCAACCAACTCGCTCTTGTTCAGCGATTTCCAGAAATTCATTGTGGCTGCGACACGCACCGTGTGCCTCTTCTTCCGTGATTTTGTCGCCAAGCCCGGATCAAGCCGAGTTTTAAGCTACACCTGCATTCCATAGCCGGCATGCCCAAAAGCCGTGCGTAAGAGACCGATTTTTCCGTAGCGCTAGACCGGCTTTGGATTTCTCTTGTAACGCCCAACTGGCACGATTTCCGCGGTGGTGCCGCCCGGCGCAATGAATTTCACCGGTATCACACCGAGATCACTGACGATGGTGCAGCCGTATTTTTTGATTTCAGCGGCATATTTTTCGACATCATCGACTTCAATGGCGAAATGATGGATGCATGGGCCTTCGCCGGATGCTTTGGACTCCGCCGACTGCGTGCCTTCGTCATACTTGATCAACGTAAAATCCAGATCGCCGTCGGTCAGATGTCGCGACACATGATCGCGTGTTTTTTTGGTTACGACTTCCTTGAACCCGAAAACATTCTGGTAGAACTCTGTGGTCTTTTCCAGGTCTTCAACCTTTAACGCCAAATGCACAATACGGTTCATGGATACTCCCAATTTTATTTTTGCTCTGCGTCAGGAATCGATTTCATAACCAGCCGCCAGGAGATTCGGCCGAAACTCAGCAGCAGTCAACCGACGCACGAACTCCCGGGCCAGTTCAGGTTGCGCCGCGTGGACGGCGACTCCTGCGGCATAAACGGTTTTGATCTGGAATTCATCCGGCAGCGGCGCGACCAGCGTGACGCCTTTGTTGGGCAGAATTTCAGTGTTCTGGGTAATGCCCAGTTCCAGCACACCATTGCTGGCGGCCAGCCAGTTCATCGCTGCAAAACCATTCGGATAAAACTGCATGCGATCTTCAACCTGCGTGGCCACGCCCAGACGCTCCATCAGCTTCATCACAATCTTGCCGGCTGTCGCCGTTGCCGGGTCGGGACAGACAATAACCGACGCAGCAAGGATATTGCCGCGTAGCGCCTCACGGGTGCGCACTTCCGGCAGCGGCGTGCCCGCACGCACCGCGACTCCGGTGCCGACCTTGCCGATATCGGTCACCGAAGACACGGCAACCATCCCGCCTGACACCAGATCCTGGATCAGTTGCGCACTGAGAATAATCACGTCCACCGGCTCGCCGCCAACCATGCGCGCCTTCATGGCGCCTACCGCACCGAAAGCGGCTTCGACGTTGTGCCCGGTTTCGCGGATCAGCTCAGTAATCGCCTGCCCGCACACGGCCTGGGCTGCCCCGGCGCTCAGCACGCGCAATATCGCCATGTCCCTCTCCCCTCCGGAATTGGATAAACGCCCGATGTTACCAGCAACACCCGGCGAACTCCTACCCCTGCACTGCTCCGCCTTGCCCGAAAAGCGGGCTAGGCATACTGTCCACGCCATGAAACGCGTTCATAACGCCCGGCATATGACGGAAGCGCATCTGATCCGGGGATTCCTGCAATCGCACGGCATCGAAACCATCGTCAGAGGGGACTTTCTGACCGGCGGCTGGGGCGAGCTGCCGGTGGACGTCTGCGCGGTCTGGGTCACTGACGACGCGCGCTTTGCAGAGGCCGACCAACTGGTGCAGGATTTCCTGAAAGGCGCGCTGGCGCGCATCCACGGCGGCAATGCCTGGGTATGCACTCATTGCGGCGAACACATCGAGGGGCAGTTCACTGCCTGTTGGCAATGCGGCGCGCAAGGTCCTGTGCCTGCCTGATCAGATCAATAGAATCAGCGTAATTTTTCAACGGCTTACCGCGCCCGCTACGAGAGTGAATGGGGCAACGTGAGTTATTTTAAAAGTTACACTGACCCTGTTTATTCCAAAATCAGCTGGCGACTTCGCGCATCACTTTATACAACGCCGCCTTCGCCTCGAAACCGACGCCCGGCACCTGCGGCAAACCGACATACCCGTTGACCACCGGCGTGCCGTCGGCGAATCCACCGAACGGCTGAAACACATCGGGATAGGATTCGTTGCCGCCCAGCCCGAGGCCGGCGGCAATGTTGAGCGACATCTGATGCCCGCCGTGCGGAATGCAGCGCCGCGACGACCAGCCGTTTTGCTCCAGCATCTGCAGTGTGCGCAGATATTCCACCAGTCCGTAGGACAGCGCACAGTCAAACTGCAGCCAGTCACGGTCCGGGCGCATGCCGCCATAGCGGATCAGGTTGCGCGCATCCTGCATGGAAAACAGGTTTTCACCGGTGGCCATCGGTTTTGAATAATGATTGGCCAGCTCAGCCTGCAACGCGTAATCCAGCGGGTCCCCCGCCTCCTCGTACCAATAAAGACCGTAGGGTTCCAGCGCTTTGGCATACTCGACCGCAGTTTTCAGATCAAAGCGGCCATTGGCGTCCACCGCCACGCACTCCGCCTTGCCCGTCACCTGAATCACCGCTTCGATGCGCCGCAGATCGTCGGCCAGCGATACACCGCCGATTTTCATCTTGACCACGGTGTAACCGAGATCCAGATATTTCTGCATCTCGCTGCGCAGTGCGTCGAGATTCTTGCCGGGGTAGTAATAACCGCCCGCGGCATACACAAATACTTTCTCATCCGCTTTGCCGTTGCGGTAACGATCAGCCAGCAATCGGTATAACGGCTTGCCCTCGATTTTAGCCACCGCGTCCCACACCGCCATGTCGATGACGCCGACGGCCACTGAACGCTCACCGTGGCCGCCGGGTTTTTCATTGGCCATCGCGCAGGACCACACCTTGTGCGGATCGAGATTACTGCCGTCGTCACTGACCAGCGTCGCCGGATCGGCCGCCAGCACTCGTGGAATAAAACGCTCAGCCAGCAAACCGGCCTGCGCGTAGCGGCCATTGGAATTAAAGCCATAACCGATCACCGGCTTGCCATCACGCTGCACGTCGGTAACGACGGCCACCACGCTCGCTGTCATTTTCGAAAAATCGATGTAGGCGTTGCGGATTGCGGAGGCCAGCGGGATGGCTCTGGAGTGTATGGCGGTGATTTTCATAATAAACTTTGTGTTTTAAAACAATGAGTTACATTTATTTTCTAAAGCTCATTCGCCACTACTGCATTGGGATTATCCGTGGCAATCCGCCCGTCCACCAGATTGACAATACGGTCACAACGCGCCGCCAGCCGCGGATCGTGGGTAACGATCAGCAGCGCCGTGCCCCGCTCACGGTTGAAGCGGCGCAGCATTTCAAAAATACTGTCGCTGGTCTGCGTATCCAGATTACCCGTGGGTTCATCCGCCAGCACCAGTTGCGGCGAGCGCACCAGCGCACGCGCAATCGCCACACGCTGTTGCATGCCGCCCGACAGTTCCCCCGGTTTCTTGTCGTATGCCTCGTGCAAGCCCACCGCATCCAGCAATGCCGCAGCACGCGCACGCATGTCGATGGCCCCCTGCGCGCGTCCCTGACCCTTATTTTCAGACTTATTTTCAGACTTACCGCCGAACCGATGACCTATCAATCCCGGCAACATTACATTCTCCAGCGCTGTGAAAGCCGGTAGCAGATGGTGAAACTGGAATATAAAACCCAGATCCGCGTGTCGAGAATGGGTGCGCTCATCATCATTGAAACCCGTCACATCGCGACCGGCCAGGTGGTAACTGCCGCCCGAACCGCCTTCGAGCAGGCCGATGATATTGAGCAATGTGCTTTTGCCTGAACCCGAAGGCCCGATCAGCGCTGTGAATTCGCCCGGCTGTATGGTCAGGTCGATGCCGTGCAGGACTTCTTCGGCATTGGGCAGTCCCGCATTGTAGGTTTTGCGCAATCCCTGCAGATGCACCAATGGTCCACTCGTCGTCACTGCTCATCAACCCCGGATGGCCTGCGCCGGATCGAGCCGCGCCGCATTGCGCGCCGGCAATACCGCCGCGAGCAGGCCCAGCACTGCCGCAGCGAGGACGACGATGCCGATCAAGCTGAAATCGAAATTCAGCGAGAACAGGGGCTGTCCTTCGGCATTACGCAGGACGCGGCTGAACACTTTCACCAGGATGAGCCCGATACCGGAGCCCAGCAATGCACCGCAGACGCCAACCACCAGCCCCTGCAGCAGGAATACCATCTGCATCTGCCGCCGTGTCGCACCGATCGCGCGCAGGATGCCGATCTCTTTGCGTTTCTGCACCACCGAGACCACCAGCACGCTGGCAATGCCCAGCGCCACCACGATGGTAATGAATACTTTGATCAGCAAGGTCATGATGTCCTGGTTGCTGATCGCAGTAAAAATAAAATTGTTGTTCTGTATCCAGCTCTCGATCAACTGTCCCGACTGTACGCGCAGGCGGCGTGCCACCTCATCAGCACGCATCAACTGGCGCACCGAGACGTCAAGATTGGTGATGCGTCCGGGGATGCCGAACAGGCTCTGCGCCGTGCGTAAATCGGTATAAATATAACGCCGGTTCAGGTCACGCGAACCGAGGTCGAGCAGCGCGCGGATGCGCAACACCTCGCTGTTACCCTGCGCCGACTGCACGCGAAAACGGTCGCCGAGCACCGCGCCGAGGTCCCTGGCGAGCTCGATACCGATGAATGCGTCACCCGGATCAATCTGCAACACACCTGTTTTGATCTTGTCGTCGAGACGCACCACCCGCAGGTAGCGTTCCAGTTCCGTACCCAGCACCGACACCGCACGCGAAGCATCGCCCTTGATGCCCAGCGCAGCACCCGAAACCACGGGGGCCACAGCAACCACCCCTTCGGTCTGCTCAGTCGCCCGCGCCAGCCTCTGCCAGCCGTCGATCGTGTTCAGGCGTTGCGGGCGGGCCTGCACTGCAGCAAGGCGAGGCAGCTCCGCGCTTCCCGCGATCAGCGGCGATACGATTTCTTCCGGCGGCTTGATAATGATATGCGGCTGCGCGCCAGTGACACGCCGGATCAGATCGGCCTGCACCCCGGTCAGCACCGCCGTAATGAAAAAGATTACCGCAACGCCTATCCCCGCGCCACCGATAATCAAGGCCGTCTGCATGCGACCCTCGCGCAGGAAGCGCAATGCAACTGTCAGTTCAAACCCCAACGCGGTCATGGTTGGGTTGCGTCAATATCCAACGCAGTCATGGCTGGGACAGCCCGATTTCAATTGCGGTCATTTCCGATCCTGTACTCTGGCGCCGGCTTCGACATCACGGTTGAGGATCACGTGCTCACCGGCCTTCAAACCGTCGGCGATCGCCACGCGACCTTGCGTCTGCAGGCCCGCACGCACCGGCACCTTCACTGCCACGCCATCGCGTTCCACCAGCACCCAGGGCTTGTCGGTCTGTAACTGACGCACGCCATCGGCAGGCAACATCATTGCCTGCTTCAACAGCGGACCCTGCAAATCAATCGATATGGTCATATCGGATTTGAGCAAGGCCGGCGGTTTGGCCACATCGAAGCGCAGTTCAACAGTGCCGCGTGCAGCGTCGATGCCTGGCGAGATGTAATTCACCACGGCCTCAAAACGCTCGGCAGGAAACGCATCGGCTGCCGCCGTCGCCACCGCGCCCGTTTTGATCAAAGGCAGATTTTTTTCATCAACCTGCACGATCAACCGTACCGGTCCGTCGAGCGCGAGACTCATCATGCGCCGCGCAGCTTGTGCAATGTCGCCGGGCTCGATCACCCGCTCCAGCACCACTCCCGCCGCGGGCGCGCGGATCTGCGTCTGCGCCAATTTTGCATTGGCCAATGCCAGCGCAGCCTCGGCCTCAGCCAGAGCGCTCTGCGCCTGTTGCGCTTCAGCACCGGACACCGACTGCGCCCCGGGTTGGGCCCGCGCGCCGGCCAGCTGGCTGCGGGCGACATCGAGTTGCCGGTCGGCCTCATCGACCCGCGACTGACTGACAAATCCCTGCGCCACCAGATCACGCGCGCGCTTTGCCTCGTGTTCGGCGACCTCCAGATTGGCTGCAGCCTGTTGCTGCGCAGCCTGTGCCGTCGGCAATGCCAGCGTCTGCACTGATGAAACTCTTGCCTGTGCCCGCGCCACCGCGGCGCGCGCCTGCGCTGCCGCAGCGGCGAGTTCCCCGCGTTCGAGCTCAACCAGAATCTGATCGGCCACGATGCGCGCACCCTCGCGCACCAGTACTTTTTCGACGCGGGCTGTAATCGTGGCACCGATATCCACCCGTGCCGGCGGCAGCACACGACCACTGGCGACTACGCTGGTCTGCACATCGGCAGCGGTTACCGTCACCAAATCCACCGCAACGGGCTTGGTCCGATTGGCGAACAGGATCGCGGCAGCAGCCACGATAACAATTGCGGCAATCAGCAGAATACGGCGCATGCGTGTACCGCGAAAGACATTAAAACCACCTGACAAATTAAAATTCCTCTCCCAAATTTCATCCCCTCTCTCCCGTATGCGAGGAGACAAGGGCACACTTGAAGCGAAGCAGGGTTAGGGTGAGGGAACGTGAATCGAACATACTGTCACGCGCTTCAGGTGACAAGCATTTGCATGACGAACTCCGGTAGAACCGCTATTTTAAAGGAAACCTTGTGGCTCCCTGCTTAGAAATCCGGCGCATCAGGCCCAATGTTAAACTTCCAGTCAGTAATCGTATTGGGCAATACCAAGGAGAACGTCATGAAAATATTAGTGATCGCTGTTCAGGTTGTCCTGCTCGCCGGCTGTGGCGTCGAAGTTGCGACGACAGCCGCCACCAGCGCGGCCATCAAGAAACAGGAAATTGAAGCCGGGAAACAAACCAAGGAAATGATGGAGAAGAAAATCGATCAGGCGACCCAGGCCATGCAGCAGCGTGCCGAGCAGCAGGGCAAGGTGGACAAGTAAATCGGGGCGGGCGAAGACAAGTGTCACTGGGGATTGACCCGTCGCCGATCCTCAAATAGCTCCCGCTATTTTCAACGCCTGAATTTCGGCGTTTCCGTAACCCAATCCCAGCAATATGGATTCGGTGTGCTCTCCCACCGCCGGCACCGGATCCATGCGCGGCTCGACATCGGTAAATGAAGCTGCAGGCAGCAGCGCGGGGATAACGCCCGCCGGCGTATCCACTTCACGCCAGCGTTGACGCGCCGCGAGTTGCGGATGATTCCACACCTCGTCCGGCATATTAAGCCGGGCATTGGCGATGTCGGCGGCGTCGAGTTTGGCGATCACTTCCGCTGCGGTCCACGACGCGAATGTTTTTTCTATCAGCGCAATAACCTCGGCGCGTGCCGCATTGCGCTTGGTATTGTTGTCGTAGCGTGAATCGTTCGCCAGTTGCGGCTGGCCCAGCACCTGGGCACAGAAGCTCGCCCATTCGCGTTCGTTCTGGATGCCGAACATGACATCGCCATCTTTCGCACGAAAGCGGCCATAGGGCACGATGGTGGCGTGGTCGGGACCGCTGCGCTGCGGGGTCTTGCCGGAGAAATGCGTGTAATACAGCGGATGCCCCATCCACTCGGCCATGGTTTCAAACATGCTCAGGTCGATGCGCGTGCCCTCGCCCGTGCGCTCGCGGTTGTAGAGCGCGCCGAGAATGGCGGCATAGGCATGCAACCCGGTGCCGATGTCGGTAATGGAAATGCCGACCTTGGCCGGTGACTCCGGCGTACCAGTCAGCGACAGCACCCCCGCTTCGCTCTGCACCAGCAGGTCGTAAGCTTTCTTTTTCGCGTAAGGACCAGTATCGCCATAACCCGAAATGTCGCATACGATCAGCCGCGGATGTCTGGCGCGCAGCGTATCGGCGCCCAGGCCCAGGCGCTTGGCTGCGCCCGGCGCGAGGTTCTGGATGAACACGTCGGCGCCGGCGATCAGCTTGCCGAGGATTTCTCCAGCCTTGGGGTGCTTGACGTCCAGCGTCAGGCTTTCCTTGGAGCGATTCAGCCAGACGAAGTACGCCGATAGGCCTTTGACGGTCTGGTCGTAGTCACGAGCGAAATCGCCGACTTTCGGCCGCTCGATCTTGATAACGCGAGCGCCGAGGTCGGCAAGCTGGCGCGAGCAGAACGGCGCGGCAACGGCCTGTTCGAGGGAAACGACGGTGATGCCTGCCAGCGGGAGTGCGGCCATCAGAAACTGCGGGGCATACCCAGAATGTGCTCCCCGACATAAGACAGAATCAAGTTGGTCGAGATCGGCGCCACTTGATACAGCCGCGTCTCACGGAATTTGCGCTCAATATCGTATTCGGCGGCGAACCCGAAACCGCCGTGGGTCTGCAGGCAGGCGTTGGCCGCCTCCCATGACGCATCGGCCGCCAGCAGCTTGGCCATATTGGCTTCGGCGCCGCAGGGCTGGTTGGCATCGAACAGCGCCGCTGCCTTGTAGCGCATCAGGTTCGCCGCTTCGACATTGACGTAGCTGCGCGCAATCGGAAACTGCACGCCCTGGTTCTGGCCGATGGGCCGGTCGAACACCACGCGGTCTTTCGCGTAATTGGTCGCACGCTCGACGAACCAGTAACCGTCACCGATGCATTCCGCGGCAATCAGGATGCGCTCGGCGTTGAGGCCGTCGAGGATGTATTTGAAACCGCGCCCTTCCTCGCCGATCAGATTTTCGGCAGGAATTTCGAGATTGTCGAAAAACAACTCATTGGTCTCATGGTTGACCATGTTGCGGATCGGTTTGACAGTCATGCCCTTTTTCAGCGCATCGCGCAGATCGACGATGAAGATCGACATGCCTTCGGATTTTTTCTTGACCTCCGCCAGCGGCGTGGTACGCGCGAGCAGGATCATCAACTCGGAATGCTGGACGCGCGAGATCCATACTTTCTGACCGTTGACGACGTAGCAATCGCCCTTCTTGACCGCGACAGTCTTGATTTTAGTGGTATCGGTGCCGGCGCCAGGTTCGGTGACGCCCATCGACTGCAGCCGCAGTTCGCCGGTAGCGATTTTCGGCAGATATTTTTTCTTTTGCGCTTCAGAACCGTGGCGCAGCAGCGTGCCCATGTTGTACATCTGGCCGTGGCAGGCGCCGGAATTGCCGCCGGAACGGTTGATTTCTTCCATGATGATCGACGCCTCGGTCAGCGTCAGCCCGGAACCGCCGTATTCCTCCGGGATCAGCGCCGACAGCCAGCCGGCCTCGGTCAGTGCGCTGACAAAGGCGTCAGGGTAGCCGCGGGCCTCGTCAATTTGCTGCCAATAGGCGTTGTCGAACTGGTTACACACGGCACGCACGCCTTCGCGCAGGTCGATATGGCTGTTCTGGTCGGGTATGGACCGCATGGAATTCACAGTATGAAAATTCAGGAGAGGCGCCGATTATAAACGACCCCTCTCAACGGCCATGAAGATTGGAGCGCCCGCCTAAAACGTCTACACTGCCCGTTCCCGCAAGAAAGGAGTTCCGTTGAAAACCGACCAGCAAAGCCGCGCCACCGTGTGGCCGGACCAGATTTTTGAGGTGCTGAAAAACACCGGCGTCACCCAGGTCGCCTATGTGCCGGATGCCGGTCACGCCAAGCTGATCAACCGCTGCCACGCCGAGAAATCCATGCGCACCGTCGTGCTGACCACCGAGGAAGAAGGTGTCGCGATGATGGCCGGTGCGTGGCTGGGGGGAGCCCGCGGCGTACTGTTGTTGCAATCGAGCGGTGTCGGCAACTGCATCAATATGCTGTCGATGTTCCAGGAATGCCGGTTGCCGCTGCTGATGCTGGTCACCATGCGCGGCGTCTGGGGTGAATTCAACCCGTGGCAGGTGCCGATGGGCGGCAGCACTTCCGCCGCGCTGGAGAATGCCGGCGTCATCGTGCATACCGTGGATCGCGCAGAAGAGATTCAGGAAACCGTCAATGCCTCCGCGCTCCTGGCTTTTCAGACCTACCGTCCGGTGGCCGTGCTGATCCAGCAACGCGTCATCGGCTTCAAGAACTGGAGCAAATGAAGCGGTGATTGGGTGATTGGTGATTGGTGAAAATTATGACTTTTCGGATATGACATGACAAACAATCAGAAAAAAACTGCACTCGACCGCCGCACAGTGGTGGCCGCGCTCGTCAAGGATCGCGGGGATGCGCTGGTCGTCACCGGCCTCGGTTCATCGACCTATGACGCGTATGCTGTCGGTGACCATCCGCTGAATTTCTATTTATGGGGCGGCATGGGTGGCGCAGCCATGGTCGGTCTCGGCCTGGCCCTGGCACAACCCAAACGCCGCGTGCTGGTCATCACCGGTGACGGCGAAATGCTGATGGGTCTGGGTGCGCTGGCCACCATCGCAGTTGAAGCACCAAAAAATCTCGCCATCGCCGTCGTCGACAACGGTCACTATGGTGAAACCGGCATGCAGCGCGCACACACCGGACGCGGCGTCGATATCACCGGCATGGCCAAAGCAGCGGGATTCCGTTCGGCAACGACCATACGGACAGCGGCCGCACTGAAAATATGGCTGACGACATTTCATCGCAAATCCGGCCCGGTATTCGGTGACATCAAAGTCGCCGCTGTGCCCGCACCGATGGCGTTACCGGTACGCGATGGTACGGCGATCAAGTATCGTTTTCGTGAAGCCTTGCTTGGTCCAGCAGCATTTAAATAAGTCAATAAAATCATATGGATACAAACACCGGCACTCTGGCAAAGTATCAAATGTTCATCGGCGGCGAGTGGGTAACCGCTGCCGCCGGTGAATATTTTCCCAGCGACAATCCTTATACCGGCAAGCCCTGGGCGTCGATTCCCCGCGGCGGCGCGGCTGACGTAGCCCGCGCAGTTGAAGCCGCACACAAAGCACTGACCAGCGGCGAATGGCCGAAACTCACGGCTACCAAACGCGGTGCACTGCTGCGCAAGCTGGGTGACCTGATCGCGGACAAATCCAAATACCTCGCCGAGCTCGAAGTGCGCGACAACGGCAAGCTGTATGCAGAAATGAGTGCGCAGACAGCCTACATGGCGCAGTGGTATTACTACTATGGCGGACTGGCGGACAAGATCGAAGGCCATGTCATCCCCAGCGACAAGCCCGACACTTTCAATTACACACGCTACGAACCGGTCGGCGTCGTTGCCTGCATCATTCCCTGGAATTCGCCACTGCTGCTGGCGGCGTGGAAACTGGCACCCGCCCTGGCCGCCGGCAACACCGTGGTACTGAAGCCGTCGGAATACACTTCGGCCTCGCTGCTCGAATTCATGAAGCTCGTCGAACAGGCGGGATTTCCGCCGGGCGTAGTCAATGTGGTTACCGGCTTCGGCCCCGAGGTTGGCACGCCGTTGGTCGAGCATCCCAAGGTGGCCAAAATCGCCTTCACCGGCTCGGACGCCACCGGCCAGCGCATCTACGAAGCAGCGGCGAAAGGCCTCAAGCGCGTCAGCATGGAACTCGGCGGCAAGTCACCCAACATCGTGTTCGAGGATGCGCAACTCGACAACGCCGTCAAAGGCGTGATCTCCGGCATCTTTGCTGCCACCGGCCAGACCTGCATCGCCGGCTCGCGGCTGCTGGTGCAGCAATCCATCCACGACCAGTTCGTGGAGAAACTGGTGGCCTTCGCCAGGACCGCAAAAATGGGCGACCCCATGAACATGGATACCCAGGTCGGCCCGGTCACCAATCCGCCGCAGTTTGAAAAGATATTGAAATACATGGAGATCGCCAAAGGTGAAGGCGCCAAGGCCGTCCTCGGTGGCAGCAAAGCCGTGCGCCCCGAATGCGGCAACGGCTGGTTCGTCGAACCGACGATCTACACCGGTGTAAAAAACTCGATGCGCATCGCGCAGGAAGAAGTATTCGGTCCCGTGCTGTCGGTCATTCCATTCAAGGATGAAGAAGAAGCCATCGCCATCGGCAACGATGTGGTGTTCGGACTCGCTGCCGGCGTGTGGACGCAAAACATGCGCCGCGCGTTCACCATGGCTGAAAAACTCCAGGCCGGCACAGTGTGGATCAATACCTACCGTGCAGTGTCTTACCTGTCGCCGTTCGGCGGCTACAAGCGCTCAGGCATTGGCCGCGAGAGCGGCCAGGAAATGATCAAGGAATATCTGCAGACCAAGAGCGTGTGGATCTCCACCGCCACCGAAGTGCCCAATCCTTTCGTCATGCGTTGAGTCGATTCGGGATTAGCGTCACAATCGGACGCACGGCCCATTTTAATTTACAGGAGTGCAGCAATGACGTACGTAGCAGACAGCAAGCGCCTGACGCTCGCCGGTGCAAAAAAAATGATGGAAACCGCAACGGATATGGCCCGCAAAGCCAATGTAGCCATCTCGGTCGCCATTGCCGATGCCGGCGGACACATGATTCTTCTGGAACGCATGGACGGCGGGCGCTTTCATACCGTGCATTCCTCAACCACCAAGGCCGCGTGCGCCGCATCGAACAAGCGCCCCACTACAGCCAAGGGAGCAGCCGGACAGACTCTGGATACCGCACACGCCATCGGCCTGGCCCTGGCGGCCGGCCCGGAACGCTGGACGGCGATGGAAGGCGGCTATCCGGTGATCATCGACGGCGAATGTATCGGCGGTATCGGCGTCAGCGGTGGCAATTGGGAGTTCGACGACAACACGGCGCGCTCTGCAGTTGAAGCGATCGGCGCGAGCTGGAAAATCGATAAGTAACTACTGAAATATTCACGATGAAGGATGATCAGGAATGGCTGCAACACCGCTGAAGGTTGGCTGTCTGGGCATGGGCTGGTGGTCGGATGTACTGGCCGACGCCATGCAGCGCTCGGGCAAGTTTGAAATAGTGACTTGTTTCACCCGCTCGGCGGACAAGCGGCGTGCATTCGCCGCCAAATACGGGTGCGCTGAAGCGCCCAGCTATGAGGCGATGCTGGCCGACCGTTCGGTCGCAGCCATTATCAATACCACCCCCAATAACGTACATCTGGAGACCACGCGTGCTGCAGCGCAGGCCGGCAAGCATGTCTTTCTGGATAAACCCATTGCCAACACCGTGAGCGACGCCAAGGCGCTGACCACCGCCTGCCGCGCTGCCAAAGTGGTGCTCGCGCTGGGTTACCAGCGGCGCAAAGAAAGCCATTTCCGCTGGGTGCGTAAACAGATCGACGACGGCGTATTCGGCAAAATGGTCAATGCTGAAGCCAACATCAGCCGTGATCGTCTGGGCAAAATAGACCTCAACTCCTGGCGCTACACGGCTGCCGGCATGCCCGGCGGCGTCATGCTGCAGATCGGCATCCACTACGCCGACGTGCTGACTTATCTGATGGGACCGATACGCAGCGTCAGCGGCAACCTCGCGCAACTGGTGCTGCCCGGTGACAATCCGGACGTAGCCAGCCTGCTCTTTGAACATGACAACGGCGCACTATCGACGCTGAACGCAAGCTATGCATCGGCCTCGGAGTATTACCAGATGAACGTTTATGGCAAGGAAGCCAGCGCCTATTACGATCTGCATCAGGGGCTGCGTTTTCTCAAGCGCGGCGCCACGCGCTCCGAACCGATTACCTGCCCAGTTAATGACGCCATCGTTGATGAACTGGACGAGTTTGTTGCCGCAGTGCGTGGAGAGTGTCACCCTGAGATGGACGGCGAAAAAAGCACACATTCCCTCGCCGTGCTGCTGGCCGGCATCAAATCTGCGCGTGAAGGCCGGCGCGTTGAGGTGGCTGAAATCATCGGGGACGAATAATGCACATCCCGGCAATGCACATCCTGACAACATGGTTCCACGCAGAATCAAGAGATGCACAACACAACCCAAGGAGGAAAGAGATGAAAATGCAAAATTCATTCATGCAGACAATTTACCGTACGCTCGCCATCGCAACTACTGCTGCAGCGATGACCATCACACCGGCCGGCGCGGCAGAATTTCCGGAACAACCGGTGGAAATGACCGTGCTCTTCGGCGGTTCCAGCGCAACCATTGCGCAGGTACTGGCCGATGCCATGGGCAAGCAGCTCGGCGTGGCAGTGGCCGCCGTCAGTCGCACTGGTGCGGGCGGCGCAGTAGGTTATTCGTATGTCAAATCCACGCCAGCAAACGGCTACAACATTGTGTGGAATTCCAATTCCATCAGCACCGCCCATCACAACGGCAACATGGCCTTTGACTACAAGGCTTTCGACCCGGTGGCGCGCGTCGGCATGGAAGTGCCGGCACTGGCTGTTCGCACTGAATCAGGCTGGAAAAACCTGCAGGAATTTGCTGCGGCGGCCAAGAAACAAAAAATGAAAGTCGGCATTTCCGGGCGCGGCTCGTTCACGCATCTGGCTTCGGCCGCATTGTTCGACAAACTCGGTGTAGAGGTCATTTACGTGCCTTACGGCAAGGGCAGCGCTCCAGTCGAGCTGCTTGCCGGTCGTGTCGACGCTGCACTGCAATGGCCTTCTCAGTTCAAGGCGCAGGCTGATGCCGGTCAACTGCGCGTCATTGCAGTGACCAGCACCTCGCGCGTGCCGCTCATGCCGGATGTACAGACCGCCAAGGAACAAGGCTTTGACGTGGATGTCGTCATGTGGCGTGGTATCGCCACCCCCAAGGGCACACCAAAAGATGCCATCGCCAAACTTGAAGACGCTATCAAGAAAGCCGTCACCAGCGCGGAATTCAAGGAGCGCAGCGCCAAGCTCGGCTTTGAACCCTCGTTCCTGTCGGCCGCAGATTTTGGCAATGTTATTGCTGCGGATGACGCCACTATCTCCAAATTGATGGGACAGCTCGGGCTTAAGAAAAAGAAAAAATAATGCGCCTGGACCGCTGGCTGGGGCCCTGCGTTGCGCTGTTGGCCCTGGGCTGGTTGTGGTTGTCTTTCACCTACATCCCCGCGGCCCGGGTTGAGGGAGAACCCGGGCCGCGGGCATTCCCCATTGTGCTGGGCGCGACACTGCTCGGGCTGGGTGTCCTGATCAGTATTGGTGCATGGTGGCGCAGTCCCCGCAAGATGCCTGCCGTCGCTGTTAAAGCCATCTCCAGCCGGGAAGCATTCATAGTCGGCGGCATATTTTCGTTGCTGATGCTCTACGCGTACGTCATGGAAAATCTGGGATTTCTGATTGCCACGCCGATGGCGATACTGCTTGCCATGAGCGGACTGCTCGGCATGCGCGAATGGCGCTTCATGCTGATATTCGCCTCCAGTGTCACTGCCGTCTGCTGGGTGTTTTTCGTCAAGCTGCTGGAGGCACCATTACCTCGCGGATTGTGGCTGATGTGATGCCGGAGCCTTGATTGGACACGCTTGCACAAGCCTTCTCTGCAGCACTGACCCTGCAAGCTATCGGCGCTACCGTACTGGGTACGGTCATCGGGCTGTTTTTCGGGTCCATCCCCGGTCTGACGTTTTCCATGGCGCTCGCGTTGATGCTGCCTTTTACGTTCAGTATGTCGCAGACTCCGGCACTGGCGTTGCTGCTGGGAGTTTATGTCGGCGGTATGACCGGCGGTTCGGTATCGGCGATTCTGCTCGGCATCCCCGGCACCCCCTCGGCCGCCGCCACCGTATTCGATGGGCATCCCATGGCGCAAAAGGGAGAGGCTGGGGTGGCGCTCGGCGCGGCGGTCATCGCTTCCACTTTCGGTGGCTTGTTCAGTCTGGTGGTCATGATGCTGCTGCTGGAGCAGGTTGCTGCCGTCGCCATCAAGTTCGGCCCCGCAGAAATTTTTGCTCTTGTATTGTTCGGTCTGTCGACGATCTGCGGCATGGCCGAGCGCTCGCTGACACGCGGCCTCATTGCCGGTGTGCTGGGATTGATGCTGATGATCATCGGTCTCGACGAACTCGACGGCGTCGCCCGCCTGACTTTCGGCACCGTGCAGTTGCAGCAAGGCGTGAATCTCCTGGTCGCCATGATCGGCCTGTTTGCCATACCGCAAGTCATCACGACATTTCTCAATCACGGTCGCGTGAAATCGCTGGAGATTCCATCCGATGTGCGCGCCAGTTTGCCAAGTCTGCGTCAGCTCAAGGAACATTTTTGGCTGATGGTGCGCTGTGCCGGTATCGGCACCGGCATCGGCGCGATACCGGGAACCGGCGGACCGATTGCCGCTTTTCTGGCCTATGACCATGCACGTCGCTTCAGCAAGCGCCCCGGAGGATTCGGCAAAGGCGAACTCGCCGGCGTCATCGCACCCGAGACCGCCAACAACGCGGTAACCGGCGGCACCATGATTCCGTTACTCAGTCTGGGAATTCCGGGGGATCCTGCTACCGCAGTCATCCTCGGCGGACTGCTGCTGCATGGACTGCAACCGGGCCCCATGCTGTTCCGCACCCACCTGTCGGCCATCTACGCCCTCTACATCGCCATCGTGCTGGCCTACGTCGTGATTCTGGTTGTGCAGATCTGGGGGATACGCGTATTCGTGCGCGTACTGCGCGTGCCGCCACACCTGCTGGCGGTGTGCATCATTGTGATGTGTGTGCTGGGTTCCTACGCGATCCGCAATTCGATCTTCGACGTCTACCTGATGGGCGTCATGGGTCTGCTGGGTTATTTCCTGCAGCGCATTCACATACCCATTGCGCCGGTAGTGCTGGGCCTGGTCCTGGGTGAAACGCTGGAAAATCAGTACCGCACTGCGTTGATTCTCAGCGAAGGCAGCCATGCGATATTCATGGATAGCGGAGTGGCGGTGCTGTTCTTCGCCATCACCGCGCTGACGCTGGGCCTCCAGCTCCGATCGTCGCTACGGAAGTAAACTACAGCATCCGGCGGCCACCCAAACAGCCAGCCGGAATCGCATTGGAGCTCGCGCGCGCTGACACTGATCTGACCCAATAAAAAAGGGCGCCGCAGCGCCCTTTTTTGATTCCACTGCCTGCCGATCACTCCGGTTTCACAAATCCCGGCGGCAGCGTTTCCTCGAACGAGGGTCGGGTGGCAACCCCCGCCAGCCACTTGGCCAGTTTCGGTGCGCGGCTGCGCCAATCGTGGGGATGGCGGAAATCCGTGTATTGCATGGCCACGCCCATCACGATATCGGCCAGACCGAATCGATTGCCAAGCAGAAACTCATTGCCTTCTTTCAGTGTTTTTTCGGCAAGATCAATGGCGCGGGCGATGCGTTTTTCCTCGCGTTCCATTTTTTCCGGCATCTGCTTTTCCGCGGGACGCCGTGTCTCGAGGATGCGGGCAATGCCGGCGTCGAGTATGCCCTGCCCCAGCGCCTGCCACCATTGCGATTGCCAGTAACCTGCCGGGTCACGCGGCGTAAACGATTTGCCGTCGGCATGATCCAGATAATGAACGACCAGCGTCGATTCAAACATATAGCTGTCAGTGCCTATTTCCAGCGCCGGCACCTTGGACAGTGGATTTTTAATAATCACCGGGCTGTCCTCAACCCAAGGGTCCTCGACAACGAACTCCACCGGCATGGCTTTTTCATGGATCAGCACGCGCGCCTTGCGTACGTAGGGTGAAGTGGGTGAACCGTAAAGTTTCATGATCAAGCTGCTCCGTCGTGGTTGGGCAAACCGTCATTCTAACAGGCCACCCGCGATGTCCTGCATTCCGCGCCAGGAATGGCGCTTTATACGACCGATCTGCACTGTTAGACTGCCACCGAATAATCAATACTCACCTCGCATGATTCACACATGATCATTGTTACCAAACTGGGCAAAAACCTCGGCGCTCGCATCACCGGCGTCGATCTGTCCAAGCCTCTCGATGACACCACCTTTGACGCAGTCAGCCGGGCATTTTTTGAGCACGAAGTTGCGGTTTTTCCCGGACAGACCCTGACACCCGCGCAACAGGTCGCCTTCACCAGCCGGTTCGGCACCCTGGAACACCATGTCCGCAAGGAGGCGCGGCTCTCCGATCATCCGGAGATGTTCATCCTGTCGAATAAACTCGACGCAGAAGGAAAAGCCATCGGTGCGCAGGATGCCGGACGCTTCTGGCACAGCGATCTTTCATACAAACGCGAACCCAGTCTGTTGTCGGCGCTGTACGCAGTCGAAATTCCGCTCAAAAACGGCAAGCCGCTCGGTGACACGCATTTCGCCAGCAGCACCGCAGCCTACGCCGCGCTGCCGGACCCCATGAAGCAGAAACTGCAGGGACTGAAGAACATCCATAGTTATCGTGATTACCGGCTCAAGAATTATGCGGCGCAACAGGATGATATGCAGCGCGGTATTCGCACTGTGCAGGAACACGCGCCGACGCCGGAGCAACTGGCCAGCGTGCCCGACATGGCCACACCGGTGGTGCGCACCCATCCCGTCACCGGACGCCGCGGACTCTTTGTCAACGAGGGACACACCTCGCACATGGCCGATATGCCGCACGAAGAAGGCGATGCCCTGCTCCGGCAACTCTACGCCCACATCATCCAGCCTGAGTTTGTTTACACCCATCACTGGGCGCCTGGCGATCTGCTGATGTGGGACAACATCGCCGTACAGCACAAAGCCACGTTCGACTACGACCCGCTGCCACGCCTGCTCTATCGCACAACTGTGCGCGGCCCGACAGTCAACTGAGGCGACCCTTTGAAAGAAATCCGCATACTGTCCGCTACAGGCATGCTCGGTTCCGGCTTCCGCGAGGAAACTCTGAAACGGGCGATGACGCTAAGGCCGGATTTTATCGGTGCCGATTCTGGTTCCACCGATCCCGGACCGCATCATCTGGGTTCCGGCGAGCCGCAATTCTCGGACGCCGCTTTCAAGCGCGACCTGCGCCTGATGCTGCTCGCCGGGCGCGCTGCTGGAATCCCGGTACTCGTCGGCTCGGCCTGTACGGCAGGCACTGATGCACAGCTGGAACGGCTGACCGGCATTGCCCGCGACATTGCGCGCGAAGAAAAATTGAATTTCAAGCTGGCGACCATCGCCTCCGAACAGGACAAAAATTATCTCAAGCGCCGACTGCGCGAGGGCCGCATCAAGCCACTGGCCAATGCCCCGGTATTCGACGAAGCGGTAATCGACAGGAGCAGCCACATTGTCGGCATGTGCGGCGCCGAACCTTATATCGAAGCACTGCAGAACGGCGCCGACGTGGTGATCGCCGGTCGCTCCAGCGATACCTCTATTTTTGCCGCAATGCCGATGATGAAAGGCTTTAATCCAGCGACCGTCTGGCACGCCGCCAAGATCCTCGAATGCGGCGCGGCCTGTGTGGTACTGCGCAAATATCCGGATTGCATGTTCGCCACCGTCACCGACGAACATTTCACGATCGAGCCGCCAAACCCGGACTACCGCTGCGATCCGGCCAGCGTCGCGTCGCACAATCTTTACGAAAACTCCACGCCCTACGAACTGGTCGAACCCTCCGGTGTGCTGAATACCGTCAACGCGCGCTATGAGGCCGTGTCAGACCGAGCGGTGCGCGTCTCCGGCAGCACCTTCCAGAAAACAGCGTGTTATACGGTCAAGCTCGAAGGCGCGGAACTCGCTGGCTACCAGAGCATCATCATCGGCTCCGTGCGCGATCCAATCATCCTGCGCCAGTTCGACAGCTGGCTGGAAGGCCTGCTCAAAGCCGCGCGCGACCGCATCCGCGCGGTCATGGGTGACAGTATCGACAGCCAGTACCGGCTCGACGTGCGGCAATTCGGCCGCAATGCGGCGATGGGCGCACTCGAACCCGAAACCGCCATCGGTCATGAGGTCGGCATATTGTTTCAAGTGACTGCCCCCACGCAGAAGCTGGCCACCACGCTGGCCAAATCCGTGGGCCATATCGCCGTGCATTACCCGGTGCCGGAGTGGACCGGACTGATCACTTCCATTGCTTTCCCCTACTCGCCCGCTGAAATCGACAAAGGCGCCACTTACCGCTTCAACATGAATCACGTGCTCGAACCGGATAACCCGCTGGAAATGTTCCGCATCGACTACGAAAAGGTATAGAGCGCCTAACAGAATGAAACACACGATGCGCTGTCACGATTTTTGCTCAGGGAAAGGAACACGCCGCAGTGCATATCGCGAATATGCACAAGGCGGGTGACGCAGCCATGAGCAAAAATTCGTGCCAGCCCGAAGGGTTACGGCTAAAATCGGCGCTGACTTTGTCGACCGGCTTGGCCTTATTCGCGATAAGGCCTGCGCCGTTCTTCGCGTCATCGCCGATTTTCGCGCGTAACGCACGCGTGTTTCATTCTGTTAGGCGCTCTTAGACGATGATGAAACTCTGGCAAGTTACCAAACTGATCCGCAGCAAGAACTCGGGACCGTTTGAGCTGACATTCGATGTGATATTCAAGGATCGCGCCACATACGAAAAGGTGCGCGACGCCAAAATCATCAACGCCGCCTGGTTCGCCAAAACCTACCGGCTCAAACCCGAAGTGGTCACCATCATCGATTACGATGCTGCGACGGCGATCAAGATCACCATTCCACGCCCTGTAATTTCCGGAGATATCACCGATGGTGATGTATTTGGCGGTCAGCAGTACGGCCCGCTGGTGGATCTGGAAGTGCCGTAAAGGCCGGCGTCAGACGCGCCGGCTCGTCACCCCGGTGACGCACGAACAAGCGAAAAACCGCTGACCTGGGTGCGACAGCCGCTCAGCCGGTAGTCAGCGGCAGCCGCTTCACCACCTTTACCCGCTGCACGGTGTCACCCGCCAGGTGGGTCCAGACCATCGCGTCGCGCACCAGTTTATCGACACGCGCATTCATCATGCAGCCTTCGGGACCGTGGATGTCCATGTTGGCCCGTGTCACGCGCTGCACCACTTCCTGCGAATAATTCATCACCAGCACGTTGTTACCGAGATCCGGCATCTTGCGGTCGCGTTCCCAGGCAGTGCGCAGCACGAATGAGCGCAGCGCTTCGGTGAGCATGTACATCTCGTTCAACTTCAGTTGCACCAGTTGGTGGTCGATGACCAGTTTTCCGGCACGCTTATGGTTGCGCGCGAAGTGCATGGCGATGCCGACCGCGTCATCACAAATGCCCAACGCATTGGCGGCCAGCTCGATGTCGCCGAATTCGGATTTGTCAGTGGCGCGCGCCTTGACGCCGCCGTTGACCTCGCCCACCACGTTGGCATGCGGCACCCGCGCATTTTCAAATATCAGCTCGCCGTTCTGGTAAAAACGCCAGCCGCGCTTGTTGAATACCTTGCCGATGCGGAATCCCGGCGTGTCCTTCGGGATCATGAACATCGTGCTGCCCTCGCGGAGGTTCGCGTCGGGATTGGTGCGGGCATCGACAAAAAACAACTTGGCCACGCTGCCGTTGGCAATGAACATCTTGGTGCCGTTGAGTATCCAATCATCACCCTGGCGCTCGGCGCGCAGTTTCCAGCCGGACTTGGGATCGTTTTCCGGCGGCATGCGGTTGTCGGAACCGGCATTGGCTTCCGTGCCACCTTTGCCCAGCACAAACATGTCGTCCGCAATAAACGGCTTGAGGAAGCGCTCCTTCTGGTCTTTGGTGCAGGATGCCGCGATCAGGTGACTCCACTTCCAGCACTGGCTGAAGGTCTTGGATACCGAACTGTCGCCGCGTGCGAGTTCCGCCATCACCACCGCCTGCGTCACAAAATCCGCTTCGTGTCCGCCCCACTCACGCGGCACCGCCAGCGTGCGAAATCCGAGCTTTGATCCCTTCTTGATGATCTCCCAGTCAAACGTATCCTTGGGATCGGCGATCTGGTCACGCGCCAGCGACAGCGGGCGAATTTCCTCTTCCGCAAATTTCCGGGCTTCCATCTGCCAGCCGCGCTGCTCTTCGTTCAACGAATAATCCATTGCTATCCCTAGACTAAAATATAAATAAATTCAAAGGGTTATGATTTTCTGCTAAATCCGGCCACAGCCTCTGCCACCACCAGCGGCGAGGCCAGATTGCAATCGACCGAATGGCGCAGCACCAGCGTGTCGTGCACATATTTTTGCAGCGGCATGTCGCGCATGACGCCCATCGCACCAAAACACTCCGCGGCTTCCAGTGTCGCCCGATGCAGTGCTTCTGCGGTAAAGGTGCGCGCTATCACCGGCCACGGCAGATCATTGATACTGCGATTGCCGATGGCGGCAGGATGATCCGCCACCCAGGCCGCCTTCCAGGTCAGGCCGCGTGCAGCTTCAAGTTGAATGGCGACATCCGCGAGTTTCATGCCGATCGCCTGATGCTCGACGATGTGGCGTCCGCCCTGCCAGCGCATTTTGGCGTAATCCACCGCAGCTTCATACGCCGCGCGCGCCACACCAATATTGATTGCCGCCATCTGTACGGCGTGGCGTCCGCCCAGACTGGCGTGCATCCGGTGGGCCGCCTCAGCGACGAGCACATCCGCTTCCGCAGCCCGGCAATTTTTCAGTGTCACCGCAGCAACAGCGCCGTGATGCCAGCGCGCGAGTTCGTTACCAGAGGCGAAGGCCGGCAAGGGCTCATCGATGCTCAAACCCTGCGCATCGCGTGCCAGCAACAGTGTCACTGTGCCAAGGGAGCCGGAAATTTTGGCCCGCGCTATAAACAATCCTGCCACCGATGCATTCGACACGAACGGTGCGCTACCGTTGACCACCCAGCCTTTGCCGTCGCGTACAGCAGTCAGCATCGGCGTGCCCGGCGCCGTTGCGTCCACCGGCTGCGCCTGGTAATAGCTCCAGCCGCGTTCGGCATCGTCATCTCGCGCGACCAGCGCCACATGAAAACGGTCATCACTCTCGAACTTCGGCAGCCAGTGCTGGCGCTGAGTCACGCTCATTGCGCCATACACTTCGCGCACCAGCAGTGCTGTCTCACCCAGCACCACCGCCAGATCCACATCGCCCACCGCGATTTCTTCGAGCAGCATGCAAGTGGTCAGCAAATCCGCGCCGGCGCCGCCCGCCTCTTCGGGCAGCCCCAAGGTACGCAGCCCCATCTGCGATGCCTGATCGAGCAAACCGGTCATCAGCGGTTTTTCGAACGGCTCCAGTCGGGCGGGATCGGTAGCGGCGGGTTTGACTTCGCGAGTCACGAAATCGCGCACAGCGTCGCGGATTTCAATTTGTTCAGGTGTGAGTTCCAAGTCATACATGATGCGATTTTTCCTTGCTTAGAGAGCCGTTGACCATATGGAGGCGGCGCCGGCTACGCGCTCGCAGGATGATGCCGAAATCATCATTGCAGGGCAACCCGCAATTGCATCTTTACCACTATACGGACGCCACATCCAGCGACTCAAATCAACCCTCGCGCTATCCCACCATCCACCAAAATGGACTGACAGGTCACATAGCTGGTCTTGTGCGACGCCAGAAATACGACCATCGGCGCAATCTCCTCCGGCTGAGCGAAGCGCCCCAACGGTATTTCACGCGCAAACTCGTGGATGATTTCGTCCGGCGGTACGCCACGCTCCTGAGAAAGCTTGTCGATACGTGTAGTCCACAAATCGGTCATCGTGCGCCCCGGCGACACCGAGTTGACGCGTATGTTAAACGGCTGGAATTCCACGCCCAGCGTTTTCACCAGCGCGATCAGCCCGGCTTTGTGCACATTTGATACCAGTTGCTGCGGATACGGCATGCGCGGCCCTGCCGCGCCGAGTATGACAATACGTCCACCGGTCGCCGACTTTTTCAACAGTTCCAGCGCCGCGCGTATCACTCGCACCGTGCTCATCACATTGAATTCGTAATTGGCGTACCACGCCCCATCATCAAGTTCGCTGAACAACGCGCGCTGGCTGCCGCCAACAGCAGATACCAGAATGTCGACCTTCCCGGCTTCCCGTTCCAACCATATCTTCAGTTTTTCGACGTCTGCTGCACGCGTCACATCGGCCGCAAACCAGCGCACTGCACGGCCCGTAGATTGCTTCAACCGCCCCGCCGCCTGCTCCAGTTTTTCTGGATTACGTGAACAGATCAGCACATCCGTTCCTTCTTCGAGCAGGGCTTTCGCGCTCTCGTAGCCTATACCCCCACTGGCGCCTACGACCAGTGCAATCTCACCTTTGATCCCCAGATCCATCAATCCATTCCCATACTGAATATAAAATCATAATTGCCAAATAAAAACGCGCCCGCCTATACAGGCGGGCGCGTCAATCCAGCAAACATTAATTATTACGGGCGCCGCTTAACTTGACGACTCTCTCATACTTGTCGTAATCCGACTTGATACGCACGGCAAACTCCGCCGGGGTCATGTGCATCGGATCCAGTGTCAGCTTAGTCAATTTCTGCGCGACCTGCTTATCAGCCAATGCCACCTTGAGATCCGCATTCAACTTGTTGATGATTGCGGTCGGTACACCTGCCGGAGCAAACGAGCCCACCCAGGCCGTAAACTCATAGCCGGGCACAAACTCAGCGATTGCCGGCACATCCGGGAACTGCGTTACACGCGTGTCTGAGCTGACACCAATCGGCCGGACGCGATTGGCCTGCAAATGCGGCATCAGTGAACCGATCGTCGCCAGTTGCGCCTGTGTCTCACCGGATGCAAGGGCTACGGCGGAAGGACCGCCGCCTTTGTATGGCACGTGGATCATTTTGATCTGAGCCATTTCCGCCATCAACGCCATCGACAGATGCACGAAACTGCCATTACCCGCCGAACCATAAACAATCTCACCGGACCGTTTTTTTGCCAGAGCAATGAACTCCTTGCCGGTTTTTATCGGCAGCGACGGATGCACAACCAGCATGCCTACCTGCCTCGCCAGCGGCGTAATCCCGATAAAATCTTTCAATACATCATAAGGAAGTTTTTTGTAGAGATGCGCATTGGCCACATGGGTTGTCGACTGCACCATGATGGTGTAACCATCCTTGGGTCCCTGAGCGACGATATCCGATCCGATCGTGCCCGCAGCGCCGCCACGATTATCGATAATGAATTGCTGACCGGTAATCTCGGTCATTTTCTGAAACACGATACGTCCGGTTACGTCGTTCGACCCGCCCGGCGGGAACACAATCACCACGCGCACCGGTCTGGTCGGATAATCCTGTGCAACGGCCATTAGCGGCGCCACTATCAACCCAGCCAGCGCAAGCAATGCCAGTTTCGTTGCTGATTTCATAAAACTTCTCCTCAGAGTTATAGGAACCAATTCGAGGCCTTATTATGGGTGATAACCCGGCGCCCGGGCAACCGAGATTTCCCCCAGCGGGGAGCACACGATAAAATAATTGCTTCTGTTCAATTATCTCACTGTGGTGTCATACGATGCGGCACCGCACTATTATCCGGAGAACTGCATGGCATTACCCTTGGAAGGCGTCACCGTATTAGACCTGTCCACTGTCATGGCCGGCCCCTACTGCACCATGGTATTGGGCGACATGGGCGCTTCGGTCATCAAGGTTGAAAATTTCCCCGAAGGCGACGGTTCGCGGCGTTTTGAACCCAAAATCAACGATGAGTCCTATTGTTTTGCCGTGCTCAATCGCAACAAGAAAAGCATCGGCGTCAACATGAAGGATCCGCGCGGCAAGGAAATTGTCATGAAGCTCGCCGCAAAAGCCGACATCATCACCGAAAACTTCCGTCCCGGTGTGGTCAAAAAACTGGGCATCGACTACCAGACCATCAGCGCCTTCAACCCCGGCGTCATCTATGCATCCATGTCGGGCTTTGGCCAGACCGGTCCTTATGGTCACAAAGGCGGCTTCGACATCGTCGCACAGGGTATGTCGGGCATCATGATGATGACCGGCTATCCCGGAGGCCGGCCCGCAAAAGTCGGCATCGCCATGAACGACATCTCCAGCGGCGTCACCGCGCTCTACGCAATACTGGGCGCCTACATCGGCAAATTGAAAAGCGGCAAAGGCCAGTACGTCGAAACCTCGCTGCTCGAAGCCGGTCTCGCCTGGACCCACTGGGAATCCGGTGCCTATTTCGGCGGCGGTGAAGAACCGACGGCCACCGGTACGCGACACCGCCGCTCGACACCTTACCAGGCCTACAAGACGCAGGACGGCTACGTTACTGTCGGCGCCAACAACAACAAGCTATGGGCCAATTTTTGCAACATCACCTGCAACAAACCGGAATGGCTAACCGATCCACGCTTCAAGGATCTGCCTTCGCGCCTGAAAAACATCGAAATCCTGGAACTGGAAATTGAAAAAGTGTTTGCCACGCAACCGACAGCACACTGGGTCACCAAACTCGACGAGGCCGCGGTTCCCGGCGGACCGGTCTACACCTATGCACAATCCCTCGCCGACCCGCATATCAAGGCACGCAACATGGTCATCGAAATCGACCATCCGAAAATCGGTCGCATGAAATCGCTCGGCCTGCCGGTCAAATCCAGTGGCGAGCTGACTGCCATTCGCCAGCCGGCGCCATGGCTCGGCCAGCACACCGAGGAAACCGTGCGCAGCCTTGATTACAGGGACGCGGACATTGTCACCTTGTTCGCCGAAGGCGTGCTCTACGACAAGTACCGCGCCACGCAACCCGCATGAGGAAGTCTGGGCCATCGGTCGGCCTCAAATACACCGACGGCTCAGTTGTCAGCAGACCCTAAGCCGACTCCACGGCCAGTGCTTTTTTCACTGCCGGCCGCTCCGCCATGCGTTTGTGGTGATCCTGGACTTTCGGGAAGCGCGCGATATCCAAACTGTCGCCCTCCAGCCATCCGGCAACAGTAAACAGGTAAGGATCGCAGATGCTGTAATCCTTGCCCATCACCCACGGCCCGGCAAACATTTCCTGCTCGATCAGTTCAAAACACGCGCCTACTGTTTCGGGCACCTTGCGCTGCATGTCCTTGATCGCGATAGGATCGTCCGCCCAGCGTTTGCCACGCCGCCTGTGCGCGTGGGCCACATGAACCGTTGAACACAAATAGCTGTTGAAGGCTTGAACACGGGCGAAAGCAAAGGGATCGCCCAACGGCGCAAGCTGCGCCTGCGGATAACTCTGTGCGAGGTACGCCAGTATTGCCGGCGTTTCGGTCAGGATGCCGCGATCCGTGATCAGCGCCGGCACCCGTCCTTTTGGATTGATCGCCAGGTAATCCGGTTTGTTCTGGTCGTGATTGCTGAAATCGAGTCGCACGGCTTCGTGCTGCACACCTATCTCTTCCAGCGTAATGTGCGACGCCAACGCGCAGGTATTCAAGGCATAAAAAAGTTTCAGCATGTAATGTTCCTTTGCAGCAAGATCATCAAACCGTTCTTCATGGCATCTTGGTCACATCCAAAATTGTCGCTTGTGCCCTCGGCATATCCTTGAGTATGTCGGATCTATCGTCCATGACGCCTTCCAGCACGCATTGACTTTTGCCGCGAGTGATCGTCAGGCTGCCGGTGATCTTGCCGTCCATCCCGCAGAAGCGTTCGCGGTCGACGTTGCGAAACAGGAACTTGACGGCACGTCGTCCGTAGTCGATCAGGAACGCGCCCTTGTCCTCATTCAGTGTAACCACCGTTACGCCGGCAGTATCTTTCCACTGGCTGTAGGCATCGTCGCGAACGATGTGTACTGAACAGGTGCGTGGTTTCCATTTCGAATAATACGCAAAACTCCTCACGCGCCCGCCGATCAATTCGACGGCTATCCGCGCCTGCCGGTCCTCGGTACCAAGTTGGCAGAACAATTTTTCCAATCTGCCCCGCCTCCCCCGCCGTGCTACGGATTTCGGTTTAACTTTGTCCGTTTTGATGCCCAGATGATGCCTGCGGTAGTACTCAACCACCCTGTCCTGCGCTTTGCGCAAGGCTTCAGCTTCGCGTTTGGTGCGCACGGCGGCGGCCTGCTTCTGGGCCAGCACAGCCTTGGCTGGGACCTGCGGCGACGCCACCGGTAATTTTGCCGATGCCACACCGCTGATGCAGCACAACAACACTGAAGCAATCAGATGCTGCAAATTATGAGTCATCATGCGTTGCCGATAGTCGCCTGCGCCGCAACGGCTTCCCTTTTCAAATGATTTTCAATAAAAACCGGCGCAGCTCCCGCCCCGGAGGACGGACGCGCTGCGCCGGTTTTCAAGGATTGCAGACGCTTGTTAGTGCGCTACGGCACCAACGTCTTTAACCACTTTCGCCCAGCGATCGTGCTCTGACTGCCAGAACTTGCGGAAATCCTCAGGCGATTTACTGACAATCGCTGCCGAGCTCGCCGTCCCGAGCATCTTGATCACTCTAGCGTCTTTCATTGTCGCGACAATCGCCGGGAACAACCGGTCAACCACGGCGCGCGGCGTACCTTTGGGCACATAAACGCCTTGCCACGACCCGACAACGTGATCAGGAAATCCAACTTCCGTCATCGTCGGCGCATCCGGTACAGCGCTCAACCGCTGCGGTGCGACCACTGCCAGCACGCGCAACCGACCCAGCCGTATGTACGGCAGCAATGATGCAGAGGTCAGCATCGTCATCGGCACTTCACCCGTGGAAGCAGCCAGAGATGCACCGCTGGCACCACCCTTGTACGGCACCATCACGATCTTTATACCAGCCTGCTGTTGGAACAATTCAAACGCCAGTCGCGAATTACTGCCCGCGCCGGAAGCCGAAAAATCCAGTGCTCCCGGACGGGCTTTGGCAAATGCGATTAATTCCTTGACCGACTTCACCGGCAGCGACGGATGAACCACCATCATGCCCGGCACATCGACGACCTGGGTAATGCCGATCAGTGTAGCAAGTGGCTTTACCCGGAATTTCGGGAACACCGAGGCATTGATCGCCATCGTGCCGATATTGCCCAGCAGTATCGTATAGCCATCGGGCGCCGAATCAGCGGCTACCTCAACGCCAACGTAGCCCGACGCACCGGTCCGGTTGTCGATGACCACCTGTTGACCGATTTCTTTGCCCAGCTTGTCTTGAATGATGCGGCCGACAAAATCCGAAGCGCCACCGGGCGCGAATGGAACGATCATCCGCACCGGCCGCTCAGGATAGCTGGCAGCCTGCGCCATGCCCATGAATGCCGAAACTGCAACCGCCGCAGCGGTAAAAATGAATCGTGGTATTCGTTGCATAGTAGCATTTCTCCTCTTATTGATTTTCACCCCGCACCCTCCGGAGCAGCGAATAAATCCAGCCTGTGCATCAACTCCAGAGATATGACCCGAATCGCACCGGAGTGTTTCACCGCATCTTGCGTGCAGTTTGGCTACCTCCGAGTTTACCGCGTATTGTCAGCACATCAAAGAGCCGCCACAACAGCGTCTCCCATGCTCGCAGTACCAGATTTTCCGCCCAGATCGCCCGTTAAATGTTTTGCTTCGGCAATCACCTTGTCCATCGCCGCGTCAATCAGCGCCGCAGCCGCTGTCGCCTTGGGATCATTGCGTGTGCGGCCCAGCCATTCAAACAGCATCTTGCCCGACATGATCATCGCATAGGGATTAGCAATATTTTTCCCGGCAATATCAGGAGCCGAGCCGTGCGTCGCCTGTGCCATCGCCTGTTTTTCGCCAACCACCAGTCCCGGCGCAAGGCCCAGGCCACCGACCAGCCCTGCACCCAGATCAGTCACAATGTCGCCAAACTGATTGGTAGTGACCACCACATCGTACTGCTGCGGCTTCATCACGGCTTTCATCGCAAAACCATCGATCAGCACTTCTTCAAATTCGACGTCGGGATATTGCGCTGCCATTTTTCGGCATTCCTGCGCAAACATGCCGCATACCAGCCGGTACACCGGCTCCTTGTGCAGCGCCGTGACCTTCTTGCGCTGGCGTGTGCGCGCGATCTCAAAAGCCTCCCGGGCAACCCGGCTTGCACCCTTGCGTGTCACCACGCGCATGCCGATGGCGATATCGTCGTTCGGTTGGAATTCTCCGCTACCGGCGAACACCACGCTGCTCGACTGCATGCCTTCAGTCGTCTCGCGCAGGAATATGATGTCCACGTTCTTGTGCAACGACGGCAGATTGGGATACGACTTCACCGGCTTCACGTTGGCGTACAACTCGAATTTCTTGCGCAGCGGCGGATTGATCCAGGTCGGGTCGTTGCGTGGATAAACGTTGTGGCCGATCGGCCCCTGCACCCAGCCATCAACGTGCTGGAGTGCATCAACCGTGAGCTGCGGCATGGTGTGGCCGTGAGTTTCATGGCCGCGCCTGCCGATCGGCAACGGCTGCCATTCGATCTGCAGTCCGGTTTTTGCGGCGGCAGCCTTCATTACCTTGACGCATTCGGGCACCACTTCCAGCCCGATATCGTCGCCTTCGAGTATTCCCAGTTTGTACACTTCTGCTCCTCTAACGATGTTATTTGCCGCTCTGCAGCGCTTCATCCAGCAGTGGATAAGCACTGGTTGAGCTGGGTGTACCCAGCACCGGCACTGCCCGTAGCCACCCCGGTCCGAGTTGCTTGATGGAGGTCACCCCCATCAATCCCATCGCGGTGCGCACTTCGATTTCCATCAATTCCAGCATGCGCGCCACACCCGCTTCCCCGCCGGCTGTCAGCGCCCAGCCCAGCAGCTTGCCGACGCCGACGGCACGTGCACCCAGGCACAGCGCCTTGACCACGTCGGTGCCGCGCAAAATGCCACCATCGACGACGATCTCGGCACGGTTACCTACTGCCTTGACGACTTCCGGCAGCACTTCGATGCTGCCTTGCGCGTGATCGAGCTGCCGTCCGCCGTGATTGGACACGTAAACCACATCCGCACCGTGCTCAACAGCCAGCACAGCGTCTTCCGCAGTGGCAATGCCCTTGGCGATCAGCGGCAAGCCGACGCGTTTTTTCATCCACACCAGATCTTTCCAGTTGAGACTCGCTTGATAAGACTGATCGCCAAAACCTTCACGCACCGGCAATCCGCTGACCAGATCGCGGTCGCGACGTCCGTAATAGTTGCGATCCACCGTCACGCACAGCGCACCGTACCCGGCCGCCTTCACCCGGTCGAGCACGCCTTCAATCCAATGGCGATCACCGCGCACGTAGAGCTGGAATATCAACGGTTGCTTGACCGCGGCCTGTGCCGCCTCGAGACTGGGCTTGGCCGCAGTAGCGATAAAGGCCGTGGTACCGCGTGCAACAGCAGCGCGCGCCACCGCCGGTCCGCCTTCGGCATGCACCTTGCCGAGGAACCCGCCCACCGGCGCCGGAAACACCGGGAATGCCATGGCCTGCCCCAACAGCGAGGTGCGCAGATCAATCTCACGCACATCAACCAGCACGCGCTGGCGCAAAGCGAGCGCATCGAGACCGGCGCGATTGCGCCGCAAAGTCATTTCGGAATCGGCACCGCCGACCAGATGATCCCAGACGGTCGGCGGCAACTTGCGCCACGCCGCCAGCGCAATCTGCTGCAGCGTGTCGAACTGCGGCTCGCGCTGTTTGGGACCGACCTTGACCGACCGCAATTTGGCAGTGGCCGGGGTTTTACGTGATTTCCTCTCGCTTACAGCCATCTCAGATTCTACTTGCCAAGGTTGCGTGCCTAAACGGATAAATGATCATTATTTGTTTAAAAACAATTAGTTAATAAATATGCAAAAAATCACCGGTCCAGCAGAAAGCGTTTTTCCCAGGCCTCCACTTCACCCAGTCCCAGCACCTCGTTGTATTCCTGCAGTGACAACATCCTGCTGCGCACGGCTTTGGTATTGCCCTCACGCTTGAGTACGTCGAAGGCTTCGCGCATGGCATAACCGGCGATCGCACGGCCCAATCCGGGAAAAATGGCAATGCGAAATCCGAGTTTCTCAATCTCCGGCACCGTTAATTCACCGAGCTTGCCGCCCCCATCAATATTAACCAGACATGGGGCGCCAGATTCAGCGGTTACCCGTTGCAAGTCTTCGAGTATGGTTGCGCTGTTCTTCAATTCTACGAATACCACATCGGCACCGGCCTTGCGATAGGCTTGAGCACGGCGGATCGCCTCATCAAGTCCCAGCCCACCCGCAGCATCGGTACGCGCAATGATGATGAAATCCGGATCGCGGCGCGCGGCGACAGCTGCCTCAATTTTGCCGACATGCTCCGCCATGGCCACCACCGGCCGCGATCCCGGCAGATGCCCGCAGCGCTTGGGCGCCACCTGGTCTTCAATATGAATGGCGGCGACTCCGGCACTCTCGAATTCGCGCACGGTATTGCGCACGTTCACCGCGTTGCCGTACCCGGTATCGGCATCGCAGATCAACGGGATGTCGACGCACGCGGCTGCGCGATGGGCATGCGCGGCAAACAAAGTCAGATCCACCAGACCAACGTCCGGCTGCCCGAGTAACGATGCAGACACGCCGTTGCCAGTCATATAGACCGCGTCAAAGCCTGCCTGCTCCACCAGGCGCGCGCCGTAGGCATCGTAGATGCCGGGGGCGACGATCATGCCGCCTTCGGTCAGACGTTGCCGAAGTTGCCGCCGTGCCGTCAGCTTTTTTTCGTTCATGTCACGCTGCTTTTTTAATCTCGAACTTGTATTTCGCCAGCTTTGCATCATCCAGCGTGACCCCCAGCCCCGGCCCGCCGGGCAGCGCGATGCTGCCTTTGCTCAAATCCAGTTTTTGCGTCACCACATCGTCCTTGGTTTTCAGCGGGCCCACGCATTCGAGACCGTCGATGACATTCAAAGATGTCGCCGCCATCATGATTTCCGCCATGGTGTTCACTCCCAGGCCGAAACCGTGACCCACCACGCAGCGGATGCCCGCTCCTTCCGCCGTGGCAATCATGCGCCGCGCGTTGAGAAATCCACCTTGCTTCATGACTTTGACTTTAACGATATCCGCGGCATTCAGGCGAATGATATTAATCAGGCTGGCATGATCCAGCACGGATTCATCGGCCATGATCGGCACACCCACGGCATTGGCGGCCTTGCGCACCCGCGCCATGCCGGCAATATCGTCGGCCGGCACCGGCTGCTCGAACAACTGCAGATTGTATGGCGCCATCAATTTTGCCAACTCGATGGACGTATCGGCGTCATAACCGGCGTTGGCATCAATGCGGATATTGAATTCAGGACCAACGGCTTCGCGCACGGCTTTCACCCGATCACGATCGGCCTTGATGTCACCACCCACCTTGATTTTGCAGGAACGAAAACCCTGCTTCTGCCAGGTCAGCGTTTCCTTGGCTGCGTCGTCCGGCGACTGGATGCCGATCCAGGCATTGAACATGAGGCGATCTTTCATCGCACCGCCGAGATAAGTGTGTACCGGCATACCGGCCACCCGTGCCGACAAGTCTACGCAGGCCATCTCGATCGTTGCTTTTGCATCCAGAAAATCCGTCGCGATCGATTCGAGCTTCGCCATGACGCGATGCACATTGGTCGGATCCATGCCCATGACTGCCGGGGCGAGTTTCGACTGAATCATGGTCAGGGATTCCTCGATGCCTTCCTTCGAATACCCCGGCGTCGGGTCGATGTTGCCGTAGCCTATGGCGCCGCCGGTGGCAGTGATGCGCACGATGGCGCTTTTCACCACGGATTTCGACAAATAGGCGTTTTTGAACTCCATCACCAGCGGCATCGCTACGCCAAACACTTCGATGCGTTCAATCTTGAGATTCATGATGCCTGCCCTCTCAGATTCCAATCAGGATATTTTTGCAGGAACGGAATCAGCCCGCCCGCTTCCAGTAGTGCCTGCACCGCAGCTGGCAACGGCGGCACAGCGTGAGTAATATGACGCGCGGCCACTACAACGCGACCCGCGATCAAGTCGATCTCAATGACATCTCCACCAGCAATTCCCGCGATGTCACACTCGATCACCGGCATGCCGTTGTTGATTGCGTTGCGGAAAAATTGCCGCCCGAACGACGGCGCAACTATGGCCGCGACGCCCATCTGATGCATCACATGCACCGCCTGTTCACGTGAAGAATTAATACCGAAATTTTTTCCCGCAACAATGACATCGCCCTTTTTGAAACTCTGCGCAAAATCCGGCGCCAGTTGCTCGAACGCATGCTGCGCCATGTACGCCGTGTCTTTGCCTGGAAGGTATTTGGTAGAACAGTGGATATCGGTGCTGATTTCATCGCCCAGTACCCGGGCACTGCCTTTGATGATTTTCATAGCCATTCCTAAGCTGCCGCACGCCAGTCGCCGCCGGCGACCGTCCGCGCATCGGTCACGCATCCCGTCAGTGCTGACGCCGCCACCGTCGCTGCTGAAGCGATCCAGATTTCCGAACTCGGATTACCGAGCCGTCCCTTGAAATTGCGATTGGCACTGGAAATCACCACCTGCTTGTCGCCGGCAATGTAATGACCGGTGATATTGACGCAGGTGCCGCAACCTGCCGCCTCGACTGAAGCGCCAGCCGCAGTCAGGATTTCAAAAAGGCCTTCGCGCATCGCCGCGAGATATATCGCCCGCGATGCCGGCGTGACGATCATGCGCACGCCCTTGGCGAGTTTTTTGCCTTTGAGGATCGCCGCCGCCTGGCGGATATCGTCGAGCCTGCCATTGGTGCAGGTGCCGATCAGCGCGACCTGGATTTTCTGCCCCGCCATTTCCGGCACACCCACCACATCGTCGATCAGATGTTTGCGTGCGATCTGCGGCGTCAGATTAGCCACATCAATGACGATGTGCTGGGCGTATTGGGCATCTGCATCAGCCTTGACCGGTTTCGGCGCTGCCGCGCCATGCGCCTTCAGCCAGGCGGTGGTTTTTTCATCAGCTTCAAGCAACGCCGCCTTGGCACCCAGCTCTGCAGCATGATTCGCCAGCGTCATGCGATCATCGATACCCATCGCGGCCACGCCGTCGCCGCAATATTCCAGTGCCCGGTAATTCGCACCCTCGGCGCCGAGTTTGCCCAGCATGGTCAGCGTCACGTCCTTGGCCCATACACCAGGTTGCAGCGTGCCCTTGAGCTCAATAAGGATAGTTTCCGGTACGCGGAACCACAACTTGCCGGTCAGCATCACTGCCGACACGTCGGTGCCTTCAACACCAGTGCCGAATACATTGAACGCGCCATATGTGGTGGAGTGGGTATCGGTGCCGACGACGAGATCACCGCAGGTGAAATGACCGCCTTCGGGCAGCACCTGATGACAGATACCGTCGCCGACGTCATACAGCGGCGTGCCGTGTTTTTCTGCGAATTCGCGCATGGCAACATGGGTATTCGCCGCTTCCCTATTCGGCGGCGGCGAATAGTGGTCAAGCACCAGCGCGGTACGTTTGACATGCGGCAGCGTAAATCCCGGCTTGCCCGCACCCAGTTTCTCAATCATTTTCAGCGCATTGCCGGCGCGCGCATCGTGAATCATCGAAAAATCGACACTGGCGACGACGATTTCACCGGCATTGGCCGGCTTGCCATGCGCATGTTGGCCGAGAATTTTCTCGGCAATGGTGTGGCCCATCGGAAATTGCCCTCCAGAAATTTGCCGCAGACAGCATTTGCGGCCAGACCGTAACTTTAGCCCATGCACGCCCAGCCAGGCCGGATTGGTTCACGATATGAGCGGAACTCAGGCCGGATTTATAATTAAATCAATAGCTTGTTGGCCAGTTCGCGAGCCGGTGCTGCCCCACGCCGTTGCTCAGCCGCAACGACTGGATATCGAGCATTTCCTTGAGATATTCCCGCGTCTCGCGCGGGTCGAGTACTTCCTTCACGCCGAACACCGCACCCATGTCGTAGGCCGTTGCGTTGCTGGTCATGTCCTCGAGCAGTTTGCCGAATCGCGCCGGATCATCTTCTTCGGCAATGCCGTGTACCACGGTCACTGCTGTCCGCGGATTCATGAAACTCACCTCCGCGGTCCACCACGCGGCGATTTCGTCGGCGATGCCAGCGCCGCCCATGTTGATGTATCCCCGGCCGTAGCTCTTGCGCAGGATGATGCTGATCCTCGGCACCGTGACCTGCAGCAGCGCATTCATCCAGTTGATCACCTTGCCGATGACGCCGCGCTTCTCCGCCTCCGGCCCGATCAAAAAGCCTGGCTGGTCCTGCAGGAATATCAGCGGCACGTTGTACGAATCGCACAGCACGATGAAGTCCGCCGCCTTACTGCACGCATCGGCGTCCATCGCGCCGCCCTTGAACAGCGGGTTGTTGGCAATGATGCCGACCGGACGGCCGTCGATCCTGGCCAGAGCCGTGGTGATGCTGCGTCCGTAGCGTTCCTTGATCTCGAAAAAACTTTCAAGATCGACAATGGCGCGGATCACCTTGCGCATGTCATAGACCTGCGCTGCCGATTCGGGTATCAGGTCCAGTATGTTCTTGACCGGCTCGTCGGAACCTTCCGGCACCGCAGCGACCGGCGGCGGCAGGCGATTATTCGTCGGCAAGTAGCCGAGAAACCGCTTGATCGCATCCAGTGCCTGCTGATCGGTATCAACGATCAAATCGGCAAAGCCGGAGTGTTCCGCCAGCACCTGCCAGCCGCCCAGTTCCTCGGCGCTGACTTCACGCCCCAGCGCCATCGACACCACACGGGGACTTGCCACCGCCATCACCGCGCCTTTGCGCATCACGCAGAAATCCGAGCAGCACGCATGCCACGCTGCAGAACCAAACGCATTACCGAGCACTGCAGCCGCCCATGGCGCCTCCCGCGTGCGCAGGAAACGGTTGCCCTCAACATTCATGCCCATGCCCTCGCCCATGATGTCGGGCATGCGCACGCCGGTGGATTCGCCGAGAAACACCACCGGAAAACCGCGCCGGGTGCCGGTGTCCTTGATGTGCGCCATCTTGCGATTATTGGTATAGCTCGATGACGACGCCTTGACGGTGAAGTCGTAGCCGACCACGCCCACGCGCCTGCCTTCGAGTTTCCCGAATCCAGTAACTTTGCCGTCGGCCGGTGTGGATTCACGCATCCCAGGGATGTACGACACCCCGAACAAACCGGCTTCGCGGAACGTCCCCGGATCCAGCAGATAAGCGATACGCTCGCGGGCATTCAGAATGCCGGCTTGCGTGCGTTTCCCCAGCTTCTCCGGCCCGCCCATGGCCTTTGCCTGGGCGGCACGTTCTGCGTGTTCACTGATTTCGCGTTCAAATTTCATTTCTGATCCCCGGCAGGCAGATTCTGGTCTTGTCTACGATGGCGCCATCCAGGCCGCGCGGTAAAGTGATGTCTGCCACAGTATGAATTCCTTTTATCTGATAATCAGCACATTGTGGCCATGACCGGCAACCGAATCTGCCATCTGGATGACAATTGACCAACGGCTGCAGAGTTAGTATTCGGCTGTCTGAATGCCAGGCAGCCAAAGCAGAATCATTGCCGCAACGCACAACACGACGCCTATCGACGACGGACTGAACATGGAAAAATTGCGAGTATGGGCATGTGGTTGCTGCCATGTGCACAGCGATTTGCGTCATGGCCGCCGCAGCCTGGCCGAGGCCATCGAGCAAAGCGAGCATGGCGGCACCGAAGGCGGCGATCCTTTCGACTGGGATCTGATGCTGAACCTGGGCGACCTTTCAGGCACCCAGGGCCCACCGACGGACGCCGACGGCCCTCCAGTCGTCGAACAGATGAATGCGGGTCGCCAGCATCGCCCGGAGCAGATCTATTGCCTGCTGGGCAACCACGATGCCAGCGGTCCTCACGAAGAATCCCAGTGGTGGTTCAGGAAATGGATTGATCCGCTGGGATTGAATCCCGAATTTTCCGGAATTCATGCGGAACGCAGACCGTATCCAATAACCGGCACCTGGGAACGCTATTCGTTTGTTGCCGGCAATGTGTTGTTTCTGATGCTCGGAGACCGCAACGACGGCGGACCGCCCAAGGGACGGGGTGAGCACGGCGGTTATCCCGCGGGTGCAATCACGTCGGACACGTTTGACTGGTGGCGGGAGATGGTGGAGTCCAACCAGGACAAGATCATCGTCACCTGCGCGCATCACATGCTGCGCGACACCACCACGGCGACGGGACGCTGGGAGGGCGTGAACGGCAACTATCATCATCCTTACGAAGACGCCGAAGGCGCATCCTATCTCTACTGGGTCGGCGATGATGCCGACACCAGCGCATTTCACGACTATTTCGCGAAACATCCGCGCGCGATCGATCTCTGGCTGGGCAGCCATACGCACGCACACCCGGACGACCGGTTCGGCAGAAAAGAAATGGTCGCGCAGCACTGGGGCATCACGTTTGCAAACGTGGGCGCAATGACCCGCTATCACGGACGCGAAAACCGCCGCTGGTGGCCGAGCAGCCGTTTACTGGATTTTGAACACGGCAGTCGTGAAGCCGCCTTCCGCTGTTACCTGCATACCAGCCACTATGCCCGGCAGGGCTGGTATGCACCGGCAACCAAAACGATTGCCCTCAGACATGCGTTCCAGGGGATGAGCTAGTTCGCGCGAATATTCTCTTGCCGGACAACACGCACGACAGCCTTGATGTCCCTCTCCAGCAGCGTCTTGAGCTCGACCGGCGGCACGGGGTTAGAATGAATAATCCCCGCGTCAAAAAACCGAACGCGCCTCACATCGCCGCAACGCACGACCAGACGCCATGCCAACCACAGATTTTCTGGGCCAGCTTCCTGCGATTCACCGGGACGCCCTGCTCGCCCGTGCAACGCGGGTACGCTTGCGCAAGGGCGAGTTCATTTTCCGCACCGGCGATTCCGGAGATGCCGTGTTCATATTACTTGCCGGCCGCGTGAAAACCTACAAGATCGCGCCGAACGGCAAGGAAGTCATCCTGTGGTTCAATTTTCCAGGCGAAATGTTCGGGTTCGTGGAAACGCCGCACGACATGGGACGCATGGTCAACATCCAGACCTGCGAAAACACGGAAATCGCCAGGATATCCGGTGCACATTTTCGTGAATTGATTTCAACGTACACCGAGATTTCGCAGCTCTGCGTCCGTGTCGTGGCCTCCCGGCTGGGCATGCTGGCCAACCGCCTCGTCTATCTGATGAATGACAATGCCGAGGCGCGCATCGCCAAGTTTCTGCTCGATCTGGCAGCCCGGTATCACGATCCAAACAGCAACGCCGAGCATCCGCTAGACCTCACCCATCAGGAAATTGCGAATATCTCCGGAGTACAACGCCAGACCGTCACCCGTATTCTGGGGAAATTTTCCAAACGGGGGGCGTTGACGATGCGCTACCGGAACATCAGTATCCGCGACCATGAATTGCTGGCGCGTTATGCCGCACGGCATCCGTAAAGCGGCAGAATGACTCAGCGGATTCGTATATCATCCCGCTCCTCATGACCGCCAAAACACTGCAATTGACCGCCGAAGTCGCCCGGTTTGTCACCGCCACCAAAGCCGCACGCATACCGCGTGAGGTCATGCATCTCGGCAAACGCTCCATCCTTGACGGTCTCGGGCTCGCACTGGCGGGCAATGCCGCCGAATCCGGCCACATCGTGCGCGCCTATCTCAGGACGCTGGGTGTGCCGCTCGACAAGGGCGTAACCGTGATCGGCACTGCACTGAAAGTACCGCCGCGCTTCGCTGCATTTGCAAATGGCATCGCCATCCACGCCGACGATTACGACGACACGCAGCTCGCCGTTGCCAAGGATCGCGTGTATGGTTTGCTGACGCATCCGACCGCCCCCGTACTGCCCGCCGTGCTGGCGATCGCCGAGCGTGACAACCGTTCCGGTCTCGATTTGCTCGTGGCCTACCAGATTGCCGTCGAAGTCGAAACCAAGCTCGCTGAAGCCATTAATCCGCGGCATTACGCCGACGGATTCCATTCGACCGCGACTTTCGGCGCCATCGGTGCCGCCGCCGGTGCTGCGCGTCTGCTCAGGCTCGATGCAGCGCAAACGGCGCAGGCGTTGAGCTTGGGCGCCAGTCAAGCCGCGGGTCTGCGCGAAAACTTCGGCACCATGACCAAACCCTTTCATCCGGGACGTGCCGCCGAATCGGGCATCGTCGCTGCGGAACTGGTCAAACTGGGCTGGACGGCAGCGCCGGACGCACTCGAGGCCAAACGCGGATTCTTCAACGCGGCCGGCGGCGGTTTTGACGTCGCCGCGATTCACGGCAAACTCGGCAAGCCATGGACCTTCGCCATGCCCGGCGTTTCGATCAAGCCGCATCCCAGCGGCTCACTGACCCACCCCGGCATGGGCGTGATGCTGGAACTGATACTCAAACACGACATTCGCCCGGCGCAGGTGGTGAAAGTCAAAGTCGGCACCAATCGCCACATGCCCAATACGCTAATCCATCGCCGGCCGAAAAATGAACTGCAGGCGAAATTCAGCATGGAATTCTGCATGGCCATCCTGCTGCTGGAGCGCAAGGCGGGGCTCGCCCAATTCACCAACGCCGTGGTCCGGCGCGCCGATATGCAACGCATAATCGACAAAATCGATTTCGGCGTACATCCCGAGGCCGAAGCCGCTGGTTATGAGAAAATGACCACCATCATCGATATTGAGCTCGCCGACGGTCGTCGGATCGGTGGTCGTGCTGATTTCGGAAAAGGCAGTCCGGTAAATCCCATGAGCGATGCGGAAGTGGCCACAAAATTTCGCGAATGCGCGGTGTGGGGCGGACTATCGAATATCGGTGCCGAGCGCATCATCGAATGTGTGTTCAGTATCGAAAAACTGCCACGCGTGCGTGAACTGACGCGTTTGCTCGCCGTTAAAAAGCGGCGTAAATCATAAAAATAACATAACCCATTGTTTTTATTATTAAATTTATGAACTCGCTCCCTCGCATCGGCTTCATGCTCGGCGATGTTACTGGCATCGGTCCCGAAATCGCAGCCAAGCTGTTGGCGTCCAGCAAGATCGCCTCCCAGGCCGAAGTCGTCATCATCGGCGACCGACGGGTACTCAAACTCGGCATGCGCAATGCCGCCGTCAAAGTGCCGCACACGGTCTATGGTCGAATCGACGAGGTGCAATTTCCCCGTAACGATTTTCCAATGATCGACCTCGGCAACGTCGATCCCGCGCAGTACCCGCAAGGCACATCGTCAGATGAGTCCGGCAAGCTCTGCGGCGACACGCTGAAGTTCATGATTGACTTGGCACTCGCTGGGAAACTCGACGGCATCTGCTTTGCGCCCCTGAACAAGGGGGCGATGAACCGCGGCGGCTGGAAATTCAACGACGAGCACCAGATGTTCGCCAAGCTCACGGATCACAAGGGCTTTTTCGGCGAAATGAATGTCATTGAGCAATTCAGCACCTTCCGCGTGACATCGCATGTTGCGCTGCGCGAGGCAGTCAACCTGGTTACGCCAGAGCGCATCAGCGCCGCGGTTAATCTCGCCAATAATTCGCTGCGCGCCGCAGGCTGCGCCCACCCGCGTATCGGCGTCGCTGCGCTCAATCCGCACAACGGCGAGAATGGTCTGTTCGGCGACGAGGAAATCCGCATCATCCGTCCGACCGTAGACAAGCTGCGCGCCGAGGGAATCGACTGTCAGGGGCCCATCTCCTCCGACGTGATATTCCTGAAAGCGTTGAAGAAAGAATTCGACGGCGTGGTGATGATGTACCACGACCAGGGCCAGATCGCGACCAAGCTGCTGGGTTTCAACAAAGGCGTCACTGTCACGGCTGGCCTGAAAACGGTATTCACCACGCCTGCGCATGGCACTGCCTACGACATCGTCGGCCAAGGCAAGGCTGACCCCGGCGCTATGGAACACGCCTTCATGCTGGCAGCGAAACTGGCTGCCGGTCGAAAATCACAAAAGGCCGCCGCCTGATCAATATTCTCCCGTCTATAACACGCAATAATAATTAATAAAGGATCTGAACATGAAAACTACCTTGTTCCGTTTGTTCACCGGCGCAATACTGGTCGCTGTCGGATCGTCCGGCATAGCCGCTGATTGGCAGCCGACCAAACCCATCCGCATGCTGGTGGGCTTCGCGCCCGGCGGCGGCACCGATACCACGGCCCGCGCGATGGCAACCAAACTCGGTGAACGGCTGGGTCAGCAAATCATCGTCGACAACCGCCCCGGTGCCGCCGGCAACATCGCCACTGAAATCACTGCCAAGGCACCGCCTGATGGCTACACGATACTGATGGGCACCATAGCCGCTCTGGCCATCAATCCGTCGCTGTACAAAAAAATGTCGTTTAATCCGTTGACGGACGTGCTGCCGGTCTCGCGTGCCGTGGATTCGACCAACATCCTGGTCGTGCACCCATCGGTGCCTGCCAAGAGCGTCAAGGAACTAATTACGATTGCCAAGATCAAGCCGTTGAATGGCGGCTCATCGGGCGTCGGCGGCGCCCCGCATCTCGCACTTGAATTATTCAACCTGCAGGCGCATACCAAGATCGTCCACATCCCCTACAAAGGCGGTGGCCCCGCGATAGTTGACCTGATTGCCGGCAACATCGATCTCAGTTTCGCGACCGCGGCGAGTTCGGTCAACTTCATCAAGTCCGGACGCCTTCGTGCGCTCGCGGTTACTACTGCCAAGCGCTCCGACCTGGTGCCGGAACTGCCGACAATCTCCGAAGCCGGCTTGCCGGGTTTCGAGGCCAACAACTGGTACGGGATCCTCGTCCCCGCGAAAACACCGCGTTCGGTCATCGACCGCCTGAACAAGGAAATCATCGCGGTGCTGAACACGCCTGCTGTCAAGGCGTTCCTGTTCAAACAGGGCCTCGACATAGCACCCAGCACACCCGAAGCCTTCGCCGCCTACATCCGCTCCGAAACAGCGCAGTGGGAAAAAGTCATCAAGGCAGCCAAGCTGTATCACACCAATTGATGGTTAAAAGCGCTGCCGCACAGAAATACTCAGCAAATTAGGTGTGAGTCGTCGCCGGCTTTCTGCCGGCCGACGACGCCACCGGGTTGATCTCGCGCGCATCAACCGGCCATGGATGACTTTCACGCCGGAAACCCATGGCTAAGTACCATCAAGACCGAAACAGGGAACTGCCTCATCAATTCCTCTATTTTTAAATCAAAACCAACCCCGCACGATTACTGCGGCGAGATGCCTGCGACATCCATCGCTTTCTTGTAACGCGCAATTTCCTTCGGCAGCAAATCGGCGATCTGCGCCGGGGTTTGCGGCCACGGCTCCACACCTTGCGTGTCGAGAAACTTCTTCGCGTCGGCGCTCGCCAGCACCTTGGTTACTGCTGCGTTGATCTGTCCGACAATCGCGGCCGATGTGCCCGCCGGTGCAAACAGCCCCCACCACAGGTGATACTCATAGCCCGGTGCACCGGACTGCGCGATCGACGGCACACCCGGAAACATCGGCGACGGCGTCAGGCTGCTCAGGCCGATGATGCGCACCCGCTTCGCATTAATCATCGGCAGCAATGCTGACTGGCTCGAGACCACTAATTCAATCTCCCCTGAAGCCAGCGCCGTCACCGCCGGTGCGATGCCTTTGTATGGGACATGCACGAGCTTGATACCCGCGGCGGCGGCAAATAATGCGCCAGAGAAATGGTTGTTACCCCCCGTGCCGGAAGATGCGTAATTGAGCTTGCCAGGGTTCTTTTTCGCCAGCGCGATAAGCTCCTTTACCGATCGGACCGGAAGCGAAGGGTGTACCGCAAGCAGCATCGGCGCACGGGCAAATGTCGCGATCGGAATAATGGCTTTCGCCGGATCGAACGGCAGCTTCTTGCGTACTGCCGCAGTAGCCGGATATGACGAAGTTGTGGAAAGCAGCGTATAGCCGTCGGCAGCAGCCTTGCTGACAATTTCAGCGCCGATCATGCCACTTGCCCCGGGACGATTGTCGACCAGCACGTTTTTACCCCACATGTCGCCAAGACGTTTCGCTAGCCCGCGCGCGATGACATCGGTAGAACCACCGGCGCTGTACGGCACGACAACCTGGACGTTTTTCGTCGGATACCCCTGCGCTGCCGCATGCGACACCAAACCGCCACATGCCACAACGAGCAGTACCGCAGCAATCAGCTCTGAATACAACAATTCCTTTTTCATATTGCCTCCTCTTGATGAACAGTCAGGTGAAATAAAATCCCAATCCCGGGTCAAACCAATAGCCCCAGTAGATAATTAATGTTCGTTCCGCACCACCACATACTTCATCAACCCTCTCCCTCTCCCTCTCCCTCTCCTTTAGTGCGCAGAGAGTGCTGCAAATACAATTTGTCAGTGTTTCCTTTCTGAACTTTTGATTTTGCAGCCAAATAGCCTACATTGAAACAGCATTGCCGGACTATCTACCATTTTATTTTCACATAACAGAATTACGGTGCCCGGCCTTGGTCGGGCACTTCAAATCGTTGCGCTGCTTTACAATCCGACTCCGAACCCTCAATTCAGTCAAGAACAATCTGCCAAATATTCAACCTTGTAAAGAATAAAGGAAATCGAAAAAATGATCATCGATTGCCACGGCCACTATACAACGGCTCCAAAATCACTCGAAGCTTTCCGCCAGAAGCAGGTGGATGGGCTGAAGGATGCGACACTCAGTCCGGCAAAAAATTCATTGCAAATCAGCGATGATGAAATCCGTGCAGGGATCGAAGGCGCTCAGCTCAGAATCCAGCGCGAGCGCGGCACTGACATGACAATCTTCTCCCCACGCGCCGGCGGCATGGGCCACCACATCGGCAATGCCACTACCAGCGAGCTGTGGTCCGACATCTGCAACGAACTGATCCACCGCGTGTGCACACTGTATCCAAAAAACTTTGTCGGCGTCTGCCAATTGCCGCAAAGCCCCGGTGTGCGGCCCGACAACTGCATTGCCGAACTGGAGCGCTGCGTCAACGACTACGGCTTCATCGGCTGCAACCTGAATCCGGATCCCTCAGGTGGCTACTGGACCGACCCACCACTGACCGACAAGTGGTGGTATCCACTCTACGAAAAACTGGTCGAACTCGATGTGCCGGCGATGGTGCATGTCAGCGCGTCCTGCAATCCGGCTTTCCATTTCACCGGTGCGCATTATATCAACGGCGACACCACGGCCTTCATGCAGTTCATCACCGCGGACCTGTTCAAGGATTTCCCGACGCTGCGCTTCGTCATTCCGCACGGCGGCGGCGCAGTGCCCTACCACTGGGGCCGTTATCGCGGGCTCGCGCAGGACATGGGCAAACCGCTGCTGAAGGATTTTCTGCTGAACAACGTGTATTTCGACACCTGCGTCTATCATCAGGCCGGCATCGACCTGCTGACCAAGGTCATCCCGGCAGACAATATTCTGTTCGCTTCCGAAATCGTCGGCGCGGTGCGCGGCATCGATCCGGAAACGGGGCATTACTACGATGACACCAAGCGCTATATCGACAACGTCGATGGTCTCAGCGTGGCGGACAAGGAAAAGATATTCAGCGGCAATGTGCGCAAGGTGTATCCGCGTCTCAAAGAGTTGGCCGCACGGTAAGTAGCAAGATAAAAAAGATAAATATTTAATAAAAAACAATAAGTTATTCTCAGGCCGTACCGGCAGCGGGAGCGACGGCAGCAACCGGCCGCTGATGACGCGGCAGCCAGAGCGCCAGCGGGATGGCGAGAAAACCGATCGCGGAGGCGACGAGTATGGCCGATGTGTAGTTGCCCGAGTGGTCGAACAGCGCGCCGCCGATCCAGCCGCCAAGAGCCATGCCGGTACTCCCGCCGATCATCTCGAACGAAAAAATCGAACTCAGTGGCGCCTTGGCGCCGAACATCTGCCGGTTGATGATCGGGAATCCGACCATCTCGCCACCGTAGCAGATGCCGAAAAAGACCGCGAAGGCATAGAAGTGCCATACCTCGGTGGCAAAAAGCAGCAGCAGAATCGACAGGCTCTGGCCGAAGATCGCCCCCGAAAGAATGGTGCGCCCGCCGAAACGTTCGGTGAGCAGCGAAAAACTGAAGCGGCTGAAAATCGATACGTCGGCGATCGTGCTCAGCACACCCGCCGCCTGCAGGCCCGGTATTCCCTGGTGGGTTGCCATCGAAACGCCGTGCGCAAGAATTACGGCATGCCCGGCGCAGCCGAGATGGTGGCATCCCATCAGCAGCCATACCGGCCGGCTGGAGAGCACTGAACGCATGCTGACCGGCGCGCTGGACACCTGCTTCTCATTCGCCGCGTCCTCGGCGCCGTAGGCGGTCAGCCCCATCTCGGCCGGATTCGTCCGTATGAACCAGGAAAAGAACAGAAGAACCACGCCGAAGGCGAGGCCGAACACCAGGAATGCCGATTCCCAGCCGCGGTTCTCGATCATCCAGCGGAACAGCAGCGCAAAAACCACCGGGCCAAGTCCCAACCCGGCCCAGTAGATGCCGAGCGCGAGCCCCATTTTTTTATGGAACCAGCGGGTGATGATGACCGGCAGCAGCACCACGAAGGCCGCATTGCCCAGGGCACCAACGAACACGCCGTAAATCACATAGAGATGCCACAGTTCCTGAATCGTCCCAAGCAGAACCGTGCCCGCAGAAATCATCAGTGACGCGCCAAGCATGAGCGTGCGTGCGCTGAAGCGGTCGCCGAGCCAGCCGAACACCAGCATCGCGGGCATGCTGCAAAGGAACGCGAGTGAATAGGCAAGGCCGATGTCGCCGCGCTTCCAGCTGAATTTCTCGACCAGCGGATCGACCAGCACGGCGAATGACGCTGAATCGGCGCGGCTGACGACACCCAAAACACACGCCGCCGCGAGAATGATCCAGGCGTGATGTACCCCGTATTTCCGGAGGAAAGTCATGAGCGGAATGTTCTTCGCAAAAGAAGTCAGGCAGTCACGAGACGCATTATATAAATAAGTATTTGTTTTTAAACGCTATTTTATTCCGGTGCCAGCCCCGGCACCGGGCGCCGCCGCTCGAGGTGGAAACGCACCAACGCTGCCAGCCGGTACATGCCATGCACGAACTTGCCATAGGGCATGGTGAGGAACAACGCGAGCACAAAGCCGAGATGCACCGCAAGCAGCGTGCCCATTGCCGCGGCTTCGCGGAAGGCGAGCAACAGCAAACCCGTCAGGCTGATCATGAACAGCAGCACCAGAAAGCCCGCATCCATGCCGGCCTGTTCCGGCACCTTGAATTCGGGATCGCGCTGATGTTTGATCCAGAGCAGTCCCGCAGGCCCGATCAGCAGACCCAGTCCGCCGACGGTGCCCAGCAATACCGGCAGGCTCCAGAACGGATACGGCGCCGGTTGTTTCAATACATAGTGATAGAACGTTGCCACGCTGGTGGCCGCGAAGCACAGCATGAAACCGTAGAACGTCAGGTGGTGACAGGTCTTGCGCGAAAATGACTTCTGCTCGGTCGGGTATGTGCAGCCTTCGTTCTCTCCGCCGCCGTCCAGGTACTTCAGCGTCAACGCGTCCACGGTCGCCTCGCCCAGCGGTTTCGGCTTGAAGAAATCGGCCAGATCTTCGCCCATGTACGGCCAGAAGCGCAGGAATCCCATCAGCAGCGCAATGGCTACGAACACCGACACCACGCCGAACACGCCCGCCATCAGGTTGTGCGGCATCAGCGCATAGAACGAGCCTTGCGCGTCGCTGTGCGCTGTAAAAAAAGCCGTCGGATTGGTCAGCGCGCCGGCCAGCAGGAACAGCAGGCCGATGCTGAAGGCGGTGATCAGGCTGACCGCCACGCCGTTTTGCTCATAGAGCGCACCGAGGAAACCGGGCCAAGCGTATTTGCGGTAAGTCTGACCACGTACCTTGGCCATCAGCTTGGGAAAATTCACCTGGAATTCATGCGGCGGCGCAAACTGGCAGGCATAGAGACACGAGCCGCAGTTGTGGCACAGGTTACCGAGGTAATGGATATCGTTCTCGGTGAATTCGAGACGGCGCGCCAGTGCCGGAAACACCGCACAGTAGCCTTCGCAGTAACGGCAGGCATTGCACACGCGCAGTACGCGCTGTGCATCCTCGATCAGTTCATCGAGAGACATGGGTTGGTCTTCAGCCGCGAACATAATGTGCCGCCGCCTCCCCCGCGATGCGCCCGAACGTAGTGCCGATGGACATACCAATGCCCGCCAGGTAGCCCTTGCCCAATACGTTGCCTGCCATGATTTCCCCTGCTGCGAAAATGTTTTTGCACACCGTATCGTCCTGCAGAACCATCCGTGACCGGTCATCCACGGTCACCCCCAGATAAGTAAAGGTGATGCCGGGCCGCAACGGATAACCGAAATACGGCGGTGTATCGAGTTTCAACGCCCAATGTGTTTTCGGCGGCGTGAGTCCTTCAGTGACGCAATCGTCCTGGATGGTGTGATCGAATGTGCCGGGGCGCACAGCCGCGTTGAATTCGGCAACAGTCTTTTCCAGTGCATCCGGATCAATTTCCATCTTGGTCGCCAATTCGCGCAGTGTATTGGCACGGATCGGCGGATACACCGGTGGCATGAACTTGCCCATGGCCTTGGCATCGACGATGGAATAGCCGATCTGATCCGGCTGCCCCGCCACCAGTCGGCCCCAGATCGCATAACGCTTGGGCCAGAAATCTTCGCCCTCGTCATAGAAGCGCTGCGCATGTTTGTTGACCACGATACCCAGTGAGACCGCATCGACGCGGGTGATGATGCCGCCGTCGTATTTCGGCGAACGCGCGTCGATGGCCACGCAATGGCCCTGCGTCGCGTCACTGACGGTTTTCGCACCCTTGGCGATCAGCACTTTCAGTATGTCGCCGCGGTTGTACGGCGTGCCGCGCACCAGGAAGTTCTTGGCCGCGGGGCCCCACGCCTCTTCCAGCCATTCGAGGTTCGCCTGGAAGCCGCCACAGGCAATGACCACGGCCTTGGCGCGCACCCGGTACTCGGCGCCTTGATACGTAAAGGCGGCCGACTTGAAAGTATCACCCTCGATTTCGATGTCGCTGACCTTGGCTTCGTAGTGGATGTCTATGCCCAGCCGTTCCGCCGAGTGGTAATAGGCGTTGACCAGCGCCTTGCCACCGCCCAGGAAAAACGCATTGGTGCGTGACAGGTGCAGCGTGCCGCCCAGCGGCGGCTGAAAACGCACACCGTGTTTGTACATCCACGGCCGGCACGACGACGTATGTTTGAGGGTCAGGCGTGCAAGATGCTCATCGGTCAGACCGCCGGTGACTTTCAGCAGATCCTGCCAGTATTCCTCTTCGGAATAAGCGCCGGTCAAAATGTCCTGCGGTTCTTCGTGCATGCAGCGCAGATTGCGGGTGTGCCGGCTGTTGCCGCCGCGAAATGGTTTCGGTGCGCCTTCCAGCAACAACACGCTGCAGCCCGCTTCGCGCGCCATCAGCGCCGCGCACAACGCTGCGTTGCCGCCGCCAACTACCAATATGTCCCAGGTTTTTTCAGTGTCGATCATGATGGCGCATACAAAATGTGGGCGGATTATACGGGTCGCCGTTGCGCAATCCAACGATCAGGATTCACATCGTGAACAATTCATCGATAGTCAATCGCCGCGGGATTAATCCCTGCTGGTGCGTGTACTGAATAATCAACTCAAGAGTTGGCCGCAGCACATCTACACCGGAGCGGATGGCGGCGCGACCCGGCATGTCCGCTGGTACCGCCGCAGTGCTGGCGTCGAGCAGGCGCAGAACTTCCGTACCCACCCAGGGTTGCTCACGCGCAATGCGCTGATGCATCACCATCATATGGTTGAGCGGCAGCACGCCATACCGCTTGCACCACTGCGCCAGCGCCGCCTGCGGATCGGGGATCAGGGATTTCAGCTGCGTGCCGTCTATATCCTTGGCCGACACCACGCCGGCAGCGAGTTCGCCGTCGCGTAACATGCCGAGCAGCGTTTTACCCTGTGGCGCCCGTGTTACGTTCGCTGGCTCGACACATTCCGGCACATGCGGGTCTTCAAAAGTCACCCAGTTCACGCGATTAAGATCAACGCCGTGATCGTTGGCCAGAATCCCGCGTACCCAGGTCACCGTGGTCACTGAATGCGCGCGAATGCCGACGCGGCGGCCGTGCAGATCGACGGGCTTCAGTTCGCCGCGAGTCCCGTTATAGGCAATGCAGGGATGCGGCGGTATCGCCATGACCACGGTCGGCAGCAGGATCAGCGGTTTGCCGTAGGCCAGTGCCTGCAGATAAGTCACAATCGCCAGTTCGGCGACATCGAATTCGCCGCGGATCACCGCCTTGAATGCGTTCTGCGGCAGCTTCACATCCGCGTAGTCAAAAGCCAGGCGCGGCGAAGGCACGGCACCAGATTTAAGCGCCGCAGTATTGGGATACTCGCCCAGCAAGGAGCGGATGCGCAGGGAATCAGTCATGGATGTCATGAACTATGCTTGTCCGGATTGGTCATTGATCACCGACAGTCGCAAATATGCCTCGTCATCCTATAGTCAGGGTTTGACGTTAGACTGATGATGCACGATACCAGAGGAACCGCCCATGTCTCACCGTCCTAACATGCTTTGGACCCTTGTCCTGCTTGCCATGCTGCCCGGCGTTGCTGCGCCCGTGCTTGCCGACGACGACTATCCGACCCGCCCCGTGCGCATCATTGTCGGCTTCCCGCCGGGTGGCGCCACCGATCTGGTGGCGCGAGTCATCGGCCCCAAACTCGGCGAGTCGCTGAAGCAGCAAGTAGTGATCGACAACCGCGCCGGTGCCAACGGCACGATAGGCGCCAAGCTCACGGCCAACGCCACGCCCGACGGCTACAACCTGCACCTCGCCACGCTGGGCGCGATGGTGATCAGCCCGATCATCACCAGAGTACCCTACAAACCGCTGAAGGATTTCGCGACCATCACCATGGCTGTCCAGTTGCAGAACATGTTCATCACCCATCCGACCCTCGCTGCAAAAACCCTCCCCGAACTGATCACACTTGCCAAAAAGAAACCGGGAGCGCTGAACTACGCGTCATCGGGACTGGGCAGCCCCGGCCATCTCGCCGGCGAATTGTTCAAGTCAATGACGAAAACCGACATGATGCACATTCCGTACAAAGGCGGCGGCCCCGCGCTGACTGATTTACTGGCCGGACACGTACCGATATTTATCAGCGTCATTTCGACGGGCGTGCCACACGTAAAATCCGGCAGGGTCGTGGCACTTGCGGTCACCGGCGCCAAGCGTTCCCCAGCGCTACCCGACGTGCCAACGGTCGCCGAAACGCCGGGATTGAAGGGTTACGAGGCCAGCAATTGGTACGGCATGGTGGCGCCCGACGGCACACCCAAACCAATTCTCGAGCGCCTGCACAAGGAACTGACCGGCGTGCTGACTTCTGCTGTGGTCCGGGACACCCTGCTCTTGCGCGGCATCGAAACCACGGTGTCGACACCGGAAGAATTCACCGCCTACATCAAATCGGAAACGGTCAAGTGGGGCAAGGTGATCCGCGCCGCGAACCTGCGGGCCAACTGACCATCGTCCGGTCCGGGCTGCGTTGACGGGCCGGCAACCCTTACTTTGCCGTCATGAATGCCGCTCCCGAGATCCGGTAGCGCGCAGCCACAGCACCAATCCGCCGGCCATCGCCAGGATCGTCAGCGCAAAGTAGAAGCGCAGCCCCAGCACCGGTCCGATCAGGCCAGCGGCGAAAGGCGCAACGCCCATCGCAAAGAACTGGAACGCCGTCGAGTATGAAATCGCCCGCGCATCGGTGCCGGCCGGCGCGTGGATGCGGATCAGTTGCACGATCGCCGTCGGCATAGCCGCCGCAGTCAGCCCGAATACCGCGCGGGTGATGGCCAATTGCAGTGGCGTTTCGATGACCAGCAGCGGCAAATGGGTTACGACGGTCGCGACCGAGGCAAAGACCAGCACTTTCGCCGGCCCGATGCGGTCGATGACCCACCCCCACAGCGGCAATGCGATCACGGTGCCCGCCGCCATCGCCATCGCCACTGCGCCGACCCAGAACGCCTCTTCTGCGGTGTCGGCACCCTGTGCCTCGAGCAACTGCAGCACGAATATCGTGATCACCGTCACGCCGCCGAACCACATGATCATGAACAGGAAGTTGAGCAGGTAGAGCAGCCCGATCCGCGGCACTGCGAGCATGTCGCGCAGGCCGCCGATCCAGCGCGTGCGCCAGGGGCCTGCCGCCAGTTGCTTGACTTCGCCTGCGAACAGGGCCACCAGCGTGCCACCGCCGAGCATCAGGGCCGCGCTGACCCAGAACAGCCGGTGCTGCGGTTCGAGCAGTGCGATCAGCATCGCGCCGAGCGCGGGGCCCAGCGTCTGGCCGACCAGTCCTCCGGTCTGCGCCAGCGCGACGACGCTGCCGATGCGCCGGGGCGGGGTATTGGCCACCAGCAGCGATATTCCCGCCGGCGTGAAGCCGTTGAACACGGCGACCAGCATCAGCAGCGCGGCAAAGCTCAGCGGCGACCCGGCCAGCGGCATCAGCAGCATCGCGACGCCGATGCCCAGCATCGCGCGCAGCACCATCAGCTTGCGTCCGTAATGGTCGGCGATGCTGCCCCAGACCGGACTCACGGCGAAGCTGATCAGGTAGAACACCATCAGCATGTAGCCGATCCAGGTCTCGAGGTTCTCGCGCACCCCGAGCCCGCGCACCATCAACGGCACGAACGGCCACGCCAGATTGAAGCCCAGCCCGCACAGCAGGTTGGCAAGCGGCAGTACGCGGCGATTGCTGCGCCAGTACGGATACCGGGTCGACTCGTCGTCGGTAGTGTTGATGCTCATGAAGACTGCGGATGGCGGGCCATACGACCCGATTGTTTAATGAAAAAGACCGGCGACGCAGTCTCAGTCGCGGAAAAACGTACTGAGTTCGTCGTAGACCTCGTCCGGCACCTGCTCAGCCGGATAATGCCCGCAGGGCAGCGGCTTGATGTGCTGGATGTCGGCGCAGTACTGCGGCCACGCCTTGAACGGATCGTAGAACTTGTTGGTGTGACTTTTTTCGCCCCAGTAAATCGCCGCCGGGCATTTGATCTTGCGGCCGGCGTCGAAATCGGCGGTATCCATTTCCATGTCCACGGTCACGCCGGCGCGGTAGTCTTCGCACACGCCGTGGATGTTCTCCGGCGTGCACACACGCGCGTATTCCTTCAGCGTCTCTTCCGAGAAGCCGCCCTTGCCGATGCCCATCTTGGTCAGTTTATTGAGGATGTAATAGTCTTCGTTGCCCGCGATCAGCTTTTCCGGAATGTCGTAGGGCTGCGCCATGAAAAACCAGTGGTATGAATTAACGGCCCATTGCCAGGTGGCATGCGTCAGCACGTGGTGCGTCGGCAGGATGTCAAAGGTTGCGAGCTTTTTGACCTTGTCGGCATGATCCAGCGCCATGCGATAGGCTGCGCGCCCGCCGCGGTCATGCCCCGCCACGCAGAACCTGTCGAAACCCAGGTGCTGCATGACTTCGACGTTGTCCTGCGCCATGCGGCGGAAGGAATAGTTGCTGTGGTCTTCCTTGCCGCGCGGTTTGCTGCTGTCACCATAACCGCGCAGATCGGTGACGACCACAGTGAAATCCCTGGCTAACCGGGGTGCCACCAGATGCCAATGCACATGCGTCAGCGGATTGCCGTGAATCAGCAGTATCGGCGGCCCGTTGCCACCGTAACGCAAATTTATTTTGACCTCAGGATCGCTGGTCTGGATTTGGGTGAGTTTGAATCCTTCAAACACGGTGTAACTCCTAAAAAAATTCAGGGTGCGATGCTAACGCACTGCGACTGTCGTTGTACGCGAGACAGCCGTCATATGGACAAACCTCGAAGCACCAGCCTGCGCGTGCTCCGCTCAACTGGCAATCCCGCGTGTCACGCGTGCTAACATCGCGACCTTGCTGCCGCCACGTGCAGCACCATGCCTGCAGCTTGAGAAAGCCATGCTGCGCAAAACAATATATTAATTAAATCAATAAGTTAGTTAACTTTTCAGAAAGATCGCCTCATGTTCAATCCATTCAAGCCGCTGGAACATATTCACGCCGAAGTCTTCACCTCCATGCCCGGCAAGTTCCGCAAAAAAAGTCGCAGTGCATGGTCTGATCCGAATCGGCAGAACTCCGAAGTTGAATGTTTTCTGGAAGCGCCGGCTTTTGATCGCGACGGCAATCTGTTTGTGTGTGACATCCCGTTCGGCCGCGTTTTCCGCATTACCCCCAAGGGCGACTGGGATCTGATTATCAAGTACGACAGCTGGCCCAACGGCATGAAATTTCACAAGGATGGCCGGTTGTTCATTTGCGATTACAAGGAAGGCCTGCTCACGCTCGATGTCAAGACCGGCAAAATGGAAAACGTGCTGCGCACGGCCTATAGCGAGAGCTTCAAAGGCCTTAATGATCTGCACTTTGCATCGAACGGTGATCTCTACTTTACCGATCAAGGCCAGACTGGCATCGCCGATCCAACCGGCCGCGTCTTTCGCCTGAAAGCCAATGGTGAGTTGCGCCGCCTGGTCGAAAATGCGCCCAGCCCCAACGGCATTACCGTATCGACCACGGAAAAGCACGTGTATGTCGGCATGACGCGTTCAAATTCGGTATGGCGCCTGCCGCTGATGGCCGACGGCTCGGTGTCCAAAACCGGTCTGGCCATTCAGCTCTCTGGCGGCGTAGCCGGACCGGACGGTATTGAAATGGACGGCGAAAACGGCCTGCTGGTCTGCCAATTGGGCGTAGGCATCTGGCGCTTCGATGCCAACATGCTGCCGACCCATCTGATTTCGTCCAAAGACCACGACCGGCATCACCATCTCGATAACCTCGCTTTCGGCGGCCCGGATCACAAGCAGATTTTCATCACCGAGGCGCTGACCGGCGACGTGCTGACGGCGAAAGTGCCGTTCGCCGGCAAGAAGCTCTACGGCCACCTGTAAACGACCGCAAGGTGCAGCAGCCGCGTCAGTCGCCGATTACCGCCTCACCGTTGATCACTGTGCGCAACATCACACGCGGTTGGGCTGCATCGACTTCGGATCGGTAATGCATCGCGCAGCGGTTGTCCCATAGCACCACGTCGCCGACCTGCCAGTCATGTTTCCAGGCGTACCGGGGCTGCGTGGCGTGCGCCCACAAGCGATCCAGCAGCGCTTCGCTCTCATCATTGCTCATACCGATGATGTAATTCGACGGCCAGTCGCGGCGACGCCCGAGATATAGCGCTCGTTTTCCCGTTACCGGATGGACTCGCACCAGCGGGTGCGCCGGTCCCGGCACTTCTTCCGGCTTGGTGGGCAGCCTGACCGTCGGACGCAGTACACCGGCGCTGTTGCGGCTGGCATCGTGAATCTGCGACTGACCCTTGATCGCCGCCTTCATGTCATCCGGTAGTTCGTCGTAGGCCATGTACTGGTTGTTGAACCAGGTATCACCGCCGCCATTAACCGGGAGCACGACCGAATACAACATGCTGCCTGCGGGCGGCACCTCAGCGTATGAATTATCGCTGTGCCACACCACCTCGTAGCTGCCCAGCCCGCCGTTGTCCTTTACCGGATTCCCATCTTCATCAAGGTTGCTGATCAGCGTCACGTGTGGATGGAGCGGCACGCGCTTGCCACCGATTTTGTAACCGCCCGCGACTTCATATTTACGAGCAGCCGGCTCCTTGGGCACACCGAAGATACCTGCAGCGTCAAGAAACGACATATCCGGCAGCCGCTGACCGCGCCAGTAGAGAACCAGGTGATCGGCCCAGGCTTTGCGGAGCAGCGCACGGGTCGCATCCGGCACCGCTCTGGAGAGATCGACACCACGTATTTCAGCACCTAACGCCGCCCCGCTGGCTATGATCTGTACTTGTTCCGGCAGGTTGATGGAATCGGACGGCACACGCTGCGCTGCTTCCATGAAGGTCTCCTGTGTGCTGCTCAATGATTAAGCTTGATCAAATCAGGAATTTTTCTACTTGTTGATGTCGCCCATGCAGAGATACTTGATCTCCACAAACTCCTCGATGCCGTACTTGGAGCCCTCGCGACCAATGCCGGATTCCTTCACACCACCGAACGGCGCGATTTCGTTGGAAATGATGCCTACGTTGATGCCGACGATGCCCGATTCGAGTCCCTCGGCGATACGCCAGATGCGACCGATGTCGCGGCTGTAGAAATACGCCGCCAGACCATATTCGGTGTTGTTCGCCAATTTCAGCAGTTCTTCTTCGGTCTTGAAGCGATAGAGCGGCGCCACCGGGCCGAAAGTTTCTTCGTGGGTAACTTTCATGTCGGTGGTTACATTGGCCAGCACCGTGGGCTGGAAAAACTGACCGCCCTTGTCGTGACGCTTGCCGCCAGTGAGAATTGTGGCACCCTTGGCGATGGCGTCGGCAATGTGCTCTTCCACTTTTTCGACACCTTTCATGTCGATCAGCGGGCCCTGCGTGTTGCCGTCCTCCAGGCCGTTGCCTACCTTCATTTTCTCCACCGTTTCGGCGAGCATCTTGGAAAATTTGTCATAGACACCGTCCTGCACCAGGATACGGTTGGCGCAAACGCAGGTCTGCCCGGTATTGCGGAACTTGGAGGCCATCGCGCCTTCAACTGCCGAGGTCAGATCTGCATCATCGAACACGATGAATGGCGCATTGCCACCCAGCTCCAATGAAACCTTTTTCACGGTGCTGGCGCATTGCTGCATCAGCAGCTTGCCGACTTCGGTGGAACCGGTAAACGTGAACTTGCGCACCATCGGATGCGTGGTCAGTTCCTTGCCGATTGGGCCTGATGAACCGGTAATCACCGACAACACGCCCTTCGGGATGCCGGCGCGCTCGGCGAGTTCGCACAGCGCCAGCGCCGAATAGGGTGTCTGCGACGCGGGCTTGATAACCATGGTGCAGCCGGCGGCCAGTGCTGGGCCGGCTTTGCGGGTAATCATGGCGTTAGGGAAGTTCCACGGCGTCACTGCCGCACACACGCCTATCGGCTGCTTGATGACGACAATACGCTTGTCCGGGGCATGCGTCGGAATGGTATCGCCGTAAATGCGTTTGCCTTCTTCGGCAAACCATTCAATGAAAGACGCGCCGTAGGCAATCTCGCCACGCGATTCGGCAATCGGTTTACCTTGCTCAACTGTCATCAGCTTTGCCAGATCTTCCTGATTGGCCATGATCAGCTCAAACCATTTGCGCAGAATGATGGAGCGTTCCTTGGCAGTCTTGGCACGCCACGCCGGCCACGCCGCGTTGGCAGCCTCAATGGCACGCCGTGTTTCCGTTGCACCCATCTTGGGCACTGTGCCGACCTGCTCGCCGTTCGCCGGGTTATGCACAGCAATGGTGGATTTGTCGTCGGCATCTGTCCACGTGCCGTCGATATAACATTGTTGGCGGAACAGGCTTTTATCTTTCAGCTCAACCGCCGGTTTGGCTTTTTGCAACATGGGTAACTCCTAGCTGGATAGGGCTAAAACTCAGGGGAAACGCGGAAAACCATGAATCGCGTAAGGCATTTCATGGCAATTTCAGCAGTATAACAAAGGCATTTCGAACAATCGCGCATCCCGATAAAGCGTCAAGTCGATGCGGCGTTGCGCAGTAACCACACTGGCCGCGTCCAACAGTGTCATGCAGCTTGAGTTCAGCAAATGATTGTTATAATGGAATAATTAGCGTTTATTGCAACACAATATTCAAGGAGTAGCACATGTTGCACCTCGTCCGGCGCCTGCTACTGGTCTGCGCCCTCGCGGTATTTTCTGTGCTCAGCGGTTGCGCCACCACCGGCGATCCGCGCGACCCGATTGAATCCGTCAACCGCGGCATCTACTACTTCAACGATGGTGTGGACACCATGTTTGTTAAGCCGCTGGCGGAAGTTTATCGCGGCGTGCTGCCTCCGTTGGCGCGCACCGGTGTCAACAACGTGTTCTCCAACCTGAATGATGTCATCGTCGCGCTCAATAACCTGCTACAGGGGAAATTCGACGCCGCGATATCCGATATTGCACGCCTCATGGTCAATACCACCGTCGGCCTGATCGGCATCTTCGACGTGGCCACTGAAGCAGGCTTGGAAAAACATAATGAAGATTTCGGTCAGACGTTGGGTTACTGGGGCATCGGTGACGGGCCTTACCTGGTGCTGCCCTTCCTCGGCCCGCGCAACCTTCGTGATACCGCCGGCCTGATCGGTGATTTCAAGCTGGATCCCGTGATCTATATCGATCCCACCCGCGACCGCAATGCGACTCTGGGGCTACGACTGGTTTCTCGGCGCGAAGCACTGCTGGGCGCGAGCAGAATACTGGAAGTCGCCGCACTGGACGAATATGCCTTCGTACGTGAAGCCTATCTGCAGCAGCGGCGCAACCTGATTTACGACGGCAATCCGCCTCGGGAAAAATTCGACGATACGCGTGCGCCCAATGCCATAGGGCCGGTGGCCACGAATGGAATACCGGACGTACCGGCCTTGATCTGGAGCGGCACGCGGCTGCCCCCTGCTGAGGAAAAATTGTTGCAGCTCCGTCCGGCAGAACCGACTACCGCAACATCCGCAACTGGAACGTCCCGCGTTGTGCGCCTTTGGTTGCCGCAGCGATAGCAGCGCTGCCCGGCGCCGTTCCGGGCTTGTTGATCCTTACAAAATATATGACACCGTTCGGGCTGAGCCTGTCGAAGCCCTGCTGCCCTTCGACAAGCTCAGGGCGAACGGAATCAGTTTGTCAACAATTTTAAAAAGCCCCGCAGCCCTCACCGCCCGACGCTGCTCCGGGCTTAGTCTTCTTAAGTAATTGCAGCGCCCGGTGCTGCGCCCGGCGTCGCTTTCTTCACGTTATCCATCACGGCCATCGCCGAACTGACCAGCGTTGCCACATCTGCCACGTTCGCCGGCACAATCAGCGTGTTGTTGGTACGCGCAAGATGTGCAAAAGCGTTGACATAGAGCTTCGCCACTTCCAGATTGGCTGCCTGGGTGCCGCCGGGACCGTTCAGCGCGCTAGCCACTGCAGCAATAGCCGTCGCCGTCGCGTCAGCAATAAACTGGATGCGTGCCGCCTCGCCCTGCGCACGGTTGATTGCCGCAGTCTTGTCACCTTCGGATTTCAGCACCGCGGCCTGTTTTTCGCCGTCAGCCAGATTGATTTCCTCCTGGCGCTGACCCTCTGATTTGGCAATCAAGGCGCGCTTTTCACGCTCCGAGGTAATCTGCGCCTGCATCGCACGCAAAATCGCTTCCGGCGGCGTCAGGTTCTTGATCTCGTAACGCAGTACCTTGACGCCCCAGGTGCGCCCCGCCTCGTCAAGTACCGCAACCACTTGGCGGTTAATCTCGTCGCGGCTCTCGAACGTCTTGTCGAGTTCCATCTTGCCGATTTCCGAACGCAACGTAGTCTGTGCCAGTTGCGTCACTGCCGAAACATAATCGGCTGAACCGTAGGAAGCGAGCTTCGGATCGGTGACCTGGTAATAAATGATGCCGTCCACACCCAGCTGCGTGTTGTCCCGGGTGATGCACACCTGCTCCTGCACATCGAGCGACATCTCCTTCAGCGAATGCCGATAAGCGACGCTATCGAGGAATGGCACGATGACATTCAGACCCGGTTCGAGCACGCTGTGAAATTTGCCCATGCGCTCCACCACCCAGGCCATTTGCTGCGGCACCTGGCGGATCGATTCAATGGCGATTACTACGCCCAGCGCCACCACAAAAAACGGCATGGCAAACGAACGCTGGTCAAATGCGATCAGCAGGCCGGTCATGAAAGCAACAATAATCAGTTTTGGAAACATGGCTTGCTCCTTCCAATTACTTCAGGACAACAGAAAAAATCGGAGAATCACGACGGTTTTGCCGCTGACACACGCAACGTGTTGCCCTGCACCGCATGTATGTAGAACACCTTGCCGCCGGGCACGCGCTCGCCGAAAACCTCGGCATCCCATTGCCCATTGCGATATTTGACCCGCGCCAGACCATCGGTTTCGCTGATCCAGGAATCCAGCGTGACACTCTGGCCGACATCCAGCGCAGCACCCTTCACAGACTTGCCACGCAGCCGCTTGATCATCATCACCCCGACCACTGCCACCGCAGCGGTAATCACCGCCTGCACCCAGAAAGACAGGCCAAACCAGGCGGCGGCTGCCGCAGCAAGAGCTGCGATACCCAGCACGAGCAGGTAAAACGTGCCGGTGAGCATTTCGACGATGATCAGGGTAATGCCGACAATCACCCACAACAGATAGGCATCCATACGTGCACCCCCTCGTTGACCACCCAAATGTAATTAACCATTCAATCGCCAGACGCTCAGCATAACAAATCTGCGCGATAGCGGTAATGTCAGCTCAGCGGATTCAGCTCAGTGCAGTCTGCGCAGTGCAGTCAACTCAGTGCAGTGCAGTCAATTCAACCGCTGCACTTTCAACGAAAGATCAGCAATCTGCTTGCGCATGCTTTCGGCATCCGCTGCACCGGGGCACTGTTTCAGATAGGAGTTGAAATCGCCCAGTGCTGCGCGGAAACATTCAAGTTGCAGATAAATACCGCCACGATCACGATATTCCTCGGCGGCATCCGGCAGCAATTCCAGCAAGCGTTCGCTGGACGACAGCGCACGCAGCCAATCACCTTCTTTGGCGTAGATGCCCTTCAGGTTGCGCAGCATGCGTGCGAGGATGTCCTTGTGACTCGCAGCGCTCAGTAAATGAGCCAACAATGCCTCATCCGCATCGGCTGCACTACCCGCAGAGCGCAACCGCTGCTGCAGTTCATCAACGCTCAGCGACACGCCATGGCTGTACGGGTCGAGGATGACCACGCCGTCGCGCAGCGAGCACTTGACCAGAAAATGTCCAGGAAAAGATACGCCGTGCAAGCCGATACCAATGCGCCGGCCAATTTCGATATAGACCACCGCCAGCGTGATCGGGATACCCAACCGGCGCTCGATCACGTCGTTGAGATAACTGTTGCGTGGATCATAGAAGTTGTCGCTGTTGCCGCTGAAACCAAGCTCATCGAAAAAATAGCGGTTGAGCGCAAACAGTTTTTCTGCGGTTGGCATATCAGGGCGCAGTCGCGCGCGCAGACAATCCGCCATTTCCTGCAGGCGGTCGAGATAACCGGTTACGGCAAGTTCGGGATATTCTCCGGCGGCAATCCACAACGCGCCTTCCGCCAGAGAAACGTCTTCGTCCGGCAAACGCGCGATGCGCTGCCATTCTGCCGCCGCACGCGCTTCCGCGGGATAACCGGCTCCCGTCGAGCCACCCATCAGACGCGCCTGGCCAAGGGCAGATTCATCAGCAAATTTTGCGGTTTCACGCGTAAATTGCCTTCCGGCGTCATGGCTATACCAAGAAAAACCGGCGCGCCTTCCAGTTCCGGCTGCAATGCAGACGCATCGGCGAACGCCATCCGGAACAGACCAACGACGCGCCGCATGCGGTCCTCGTCCACCTCAGTTCCGGCATAGATGTCGTTGAGCATGGCGCTGGCCTCGACGTCCAGTCCCGTGTGCCACACCCATTCCTCGTCCGGAATCTCGCGGATTGGGGTTACGGTCACGGCAGTGCCGTGAAAATGAGTCACCCAGCGCGCCAGCAGTTCACACAGCGCCAGCGAGCCCGGCAAGCCAGGGTTGATCTGCAGCACTGTGTCACGACGTTCGTCACGACGAAAATATTCAGCATGATTGACGTCGTCGAGCACATCGAGATCCATCGAACGCAGCGGTGCGTTCACTTCCATCAGCATGCGCCCGAGATTGCCGAGCCCCCCGCTCTCCGCATGCAGGTTTACGGTCTCGGCGTCCGCCAGCATTACGGCGCCATCCTTGATGCTCACGCGCTGCTGCCGGAAAAACACTTCTGCCGCCCGCACCAGCATACCGTTGTCCGTACCCTCCAGCATGCCACGCAGGATGACTTCGACGGTGTGATGAACAAACGGCGGCGGCACCGCCACATCACGTCGGAACAGTCCGGCATAAAAGGCTTCCAGCGTGGGCACTTCCAGCAACTGATCGCGGAAGCGCAGCATGACCCGGTAATTTTCCTGCGCGTCCGGATCAGCCAGGGCCGTTATCTCAGCATCACTTACCGCGCGACGCGGCGCCTCCAGCAATGATTGATAAAGCCGGCGCTCAACCGCGCAGGACTCCGCCACCGGCGCCAGTTCGGGCCGCTCGTAATAAAGCCTCAGGTAATCGTCAGTGACGACGAGATGCCCGTCGGGTGCCCGATCGAGCAGGTGATAGCCGCAGTGTTGCCAAAATTCCATAAATGAACGCCCGATTCAGCGTTCATTATGCCACGAGGCTTGCGGCGCCTTGCAGGGCCGCGAGTACGGCTAACAGTCCCTAGTCCAGCGCTGCGGGATCCAGTCCCAGAACGTTGATACTGCGGGTGTCCAGATGGCGCTCGGCCTCATATTCAGCCAGTACATCAGCCTCGTCATCAAGTTCCGCGCAATCGGCGTCGTCCTCGTAATCCAGATCCCAATCGATACGATCCATATCCATATTCAGCTCCCGTCATCAGTGCCACACTTGCACGGTAAAGCAACGTTCGCGTTTTTTAAGCACGGATTAACGGCATTTTTTTGACGCAACTCCGGCGTCACCGGTACCGATGGTGCCCGGAACAAGATGTTCGCCAATATCAGCCACCGGTAGAAACCGCAGTCAATAGTGGCCGGTTACCCAATATCATCAGAGCCCCTCGGCAAGGCGGCTGCGGATAGACCTTTCTCCACACCTAAATCCTCAAAATTCAGCGTTATGTTGTTGTTTATTTGAAGATGCAGCCTCTCCCGATGCCACACGTAACAGAGATGGAGCAAGAAATTAATTTAGTGCTAATATTCCAAAGTCATATTTTTTCGTAAGACACCTATTGCTTTTGATTGAAATCAGCGTAACTTTTCTAGCCAAACAGCACCCCCAGAACACCAATCGCGTGGTATGGAATCAATCACGGGATTCTGAGCAGGAATAGAAGAATACTGATGCCATTTGCCAACATCCATGGAATCAGGACGCATTATCAAGTGGCCGGTGATGGCCCCCCTCTGCTGCTGCTCGCGCCCCTTGGCGACGATGCGTCAATCCCCCAACGATGGCGCGAACGCGCTTGGCGAGGATTCAATCCGCAAGCGGTTCTTGCTCGTAATTTCCAGCTTATTACTTACAACCGCCGAGATTCCGGATATTCAGGCGGACGCATAGAACCGCTCAGCTGGATGGCCTTCGCGCGCCACGCCGAGGCCCTGCTCGACCATCTCGGAATCGAACGGGCATTCCTGCTCGGCAGTTGCATCGGCAGCTCTGTTGCACTGGCACTGGGAGCAAACTCTCCCG